>NZ_DAOUBI010000171.1:0-6434 GCF_034432675.1 Chloroflexus sp.
TCAGGCGGGTTGCGTGGTGCGGAGAGGACGTCATGCCCAATCGATAAGCTTCCACCCTGCGCACCAGCGGCCACGGCGAGCATCAGACGGGTTGGCGGGGATGAGGCTACACGCGGGCGGGACGCCTGCGTCATGGGGAGCCACCACATGTTACATTAGGCATCCTGCTGCCTACCACGTGACTTGTGGGTAATGCATAGCCTCAATATGCAGAGAGGGATATATGATCTAATGCAATGTTTGCCTCATCGAGACGCCCTGATACAGGTCTTTGATCTCCCTTCTCACCTACACGTGAGCGAGGAGAGATCACAAGCCTGCATTTGGGCATCTTGATACATGTTTCACTCACGTATTCTGTCTGCCTCTGAACCGCACAGGGAGCTGCCCGGTGGTATGTTGCCGGCCTGAAACGTCTCCGTAAAATCTCACCACATCTAGGCTGCAACGCTCACAACAAGTTCCCGGCAAGGATGTGATACCGGCCTTGTCTGGTGCCTGCTCACTCGTGATCAATGCTGAGCCGAGGAGAGTTACTCAACCTGCACCATCGTCTCGGTAGAAACGGTGGTAGTAGTCGGCTGTGGTGTCCCGGTAAACCGCTCACGTAACGTACCATACAACACCACCAGCGAAGCTGCCAGCAGACCGGCACCGATCAAATAGGGTGCAGTCTGTCCAACCAGATCGAATAGCATCCCGGCCAGCAACGGCCCGGCTACCATCATCAAACTGTTGTACGACTGCACACCACCCAGGGTCGCGCCTTGCTCCTGGGCTGATACCGACTGTGATACCAGGCTCGTCAGTGATGGGGTAACCATACCGCCACCGAGAGCCACCAGACCAATAGCCGGGAAGAGCATCCATCCAGCGGCTGCCAGACCGGTAGCCGCGAAGCCAATTGCCATCAGAATCAGACCGGCTATCGTCAGGCGGGCTTCACCAAAGCGGGCCACTAGCTTCCTGATCAAAAATCCCTGCACTATGACTGCAATCAGGCCAATAAATGCGAATACAAACGCATTTTGCTGTGGACTGAAACCAAAACGTTCGTCGCTATAGACCGGAAAATTGCTTTGCAGTCCGGCAAAGGCTAGATTGAACAGGACGCTACCAAGAATGAATGGCTGGACACGCCGATCACCAGCGACGGCCAACAACCGCTTGATGGGATTGAGATTACGGATGTGCGACTGAACTCGCTTCTCCGGTGGCAACGATTCAGGCAGACGGAAGAAGCCGAAGGTCGCGTTGGCGAAGCTAAGCGCTGCTGCGAAGAGGGCTGGGGCGTGCAAATTCACATTAGCGAGCAACCCGCCCAGGGCCGGGCCAAGCATAAAGCCAAGACCGAAGGCAGCACCAATCATTCCCAGACCACGAGCACGTTCGTTTGGTGGTGTGACGTCGGCAATATATGCCTGAGCTGTACTGATGCTGGCACCGGTGATTCCGGCTGCGATGCGGGCCAGAAACAACAACCCAATCACCACCTCGACGCCGAGAAACGTTAACTGTTCGGCCAGGGCAAAGACCAAATAGCTCAAGCCGGCACCAACCAGGCTCAGGAGTAACACCGGTCGGCGGCCAAATCGATCACCAAGTGCGCCCAAAACTGGGGCGAAGAGAAATTGCATCAACGCATATGAAGCAGTTAACGCCCCGACAACGAATGCTCGATTTTCAGCTAGCCACGTCCATGTCGATTGTTCAACAATTTTGACATATTCAGGCAGCAACGGTAAGACAATACCGATGCCAAGCAAATCAATGAAGATGGTCAGAAAGATAAAGACAAGCGGCGAGCGTGATTTCATGGTGCCAGTTCCCAATCTATCGAAGTAAATGGCAAGTCAAAAATTTTGCCATGCAAATGATATGACGACTCACAACTTTTGTCAATACTTTGCACAGATTTTGCCATGTTTCTGTGCAGCGGCGAGATATGGTACCATGGATTAAAATATGCTTGATAAGCCGCAGAGCCACCCCGGCTTGTACGATGCCTGGAATCCGCGTTGTACGGACAAAACAGACTCTATTGCGTCATATCAGATGCTTGCATAAGGTGTATCATGGGGAAAGGAACAGATTCACCGGTCGCATCCGGCGGTGAGAAGGTATGACTTTCAGTGGCTTCACAACTGAACGACTAACCGGCATCCCGCCGGAGTTTTTCACCGAGATATTGCCGGCTATCACAAAGCCGAGCGAGATCAAAGTGACACTGCATCTCTTCTACCGCGTCAGCCGCCTGCGTAGCCGACCACGACGGCTCAGTTGGGATGATCTCCTCAATGATGATCTACTCAGGCGCTCGTTGCAGTCGCTTAGTACCCTACGTTCGTTTGAGGAGCTGCTCGATGAAGGACTGACAGCAGCGGTACGTCGGGGCACCGTTTTACATCTGGTAGAGCCACGCGATGGACGGGTACGGAACTGGTATCTCATCAATACACCGGCCAACCGGGCATGGGCAGAACAAGTCGGAGCGAGTGGGTTCGTTCCTCCGGCCGATGAGGCGATTGGCGAGCGACCGGGTCTGATAGAATTGTACGAACAAAATATTGGACTGGTAACACCATTATTACTTGAGGAATTGCGTGAGGCCAGTGCCCGCTATCCCGCCGAATGGCTCGAAGATGCCATTCGCGAGGCAGTACGGGCGAATGTACGTTCGTGGCGTTATATTCAGCGTATGCTGGAGAGGTGGGCCGCCAATGGACGAGAACCTGCGTCGTATCGGACCGGACGACCTATCGATATTGAAAAATATACCAGTGGACAACTCGGACACCTCTTCCGCCGCGGAAGCGACGAGAGCGACCTCTAAAGCGGTGTGTCCAATCTGTCAAGGTGTTGGATACTACACACTGGCTGTGCCGTATGGTGATCCCAATTTTGGTGTTCTAATCACCTGTCGTTGCAAGCAGGCCGAAAAAGAACGCCGACGCTACGAAGAGCTAGAGCGACTCTCAAACCTGGCACCGCTACGTGATAAGACATTTGCCACCTTTGACCGTACCGTACCCGGCGTACAGCGAGCATTTGCCCGTGCCTATGAGTATGCGCAAAACCCCCAGGGCTGGCTGGTGTTGTTTGGTGGTTATGGATGCGGTAAAACCCATCTGGCCGCCGCCATTGCAAACGAAGCGCTCGACCGTCATACGCCGGTGCTTTTTACCGTCGTGCCTGATCTGCTCGACCACCTTCGCTCAACCTTCGGCCCTAATTCTGAGACGGCCTACGATGAACGGTTTGAACTGGTGCGCGATGTACCATTGCTGATCCTTGACGACCTGGGTACCGAAAATACGACCCCCTGGGCACGGGAAAAACTTTACCAGATCATGAACCATCGGTATAATTATGCTCTACCGACGGTGATCACCAGTAATCGTGACCCGAAGGATATCGATCCGCGCATTCTTTCCCGGATGTACGATACCGCTATCTGTCGGGAACGGATTATCATCGAAGCAGGAGATTATCGCCGTCTGAGTCTTGAACAGCGGTATCATTCACGCCGACGCCGGGGCGACAGCTCTCGCGCCAGGACTCAGGAATGAACTGAGTGAAATACACGCTAAGGCGCATACAATCCTGTCGGCGTTTGCCAGACCTGCCTGTGCCTGAATAGAAAGAAAGAATGTTGCCATGACATTACGACATTTTCTCTCCGCAGTCGATCTTAACCGTGCTGAGGCGGAAGCCCTGCTTGATCGGGCCGCAATGCTTAAAGCGGCATGGCGCACCGGCCAGGTCAATGATCGGCCCTTGCTAGGCCAGACACTCGCTCTCGTCTTTGAAAAGCCGTCTCTGCGCACACGGGTCGCCTTTGAAGCCGGTATGACTCAGCTCGGCGGACATCCTTCCTATCTCTCGGCAAATGACATTGACATGGGCGGGCGCGAGAGTGTTCCTGACGTTGCTCGCAATTTAAGTCGCTGGGTGGCAATTATCGCGGCACGGGTGTTCAAACATGCCACGGTTGAGACTCTGGCGCGCTATGCGACGGTACCGGTTATTAATGCTCTCTCGGATCGTGAGCATCCATGTCAGGCTCTGGCCGATATGCTGACGCTCCGTGAACGTTTCGGACGCTTACAGGGTCTCACCCTGGCGTATGTTGGTGATGGAAATAATGTCTGTCATTCGTTGATGTTATTGGGTGCAACGCTGGGTCTCAATCTGCGGATTGGGTGTCCACCCGATTACCGACCGGCACCCGACATTATCGAACTAACGGAACGACTGGCCCAGGAACACGACGCCACGCTTACCATTACAGCTTCTCCGGTTGAAGCGGTTAGCGGAGCCGATGCAGTGTATACTGATGTCTGGGCATCGATGGGGCAGGAGCACGAAGCTGCACGTCGTCGTCCGGTCTTTACACCGTATCAGGTAAACATAGCGCTTATGGCCCATGCGGCACCACACGCACTGGCGATGCACTGCTTACCGGCGCATCGTGGTGAGGAAGTAACGGCTGAGGTTATCGACGGGCCGCAATCTGTCGTATTTGAGCAGGCAGAGAATCGACTCCACGTTCAAAAGGCGCTCATTTTGTTCTTGTTAGGGAAGTAGCGCCGATAGCATGCGGAAAGACGCTATGGCAGGCAACCGGGCAATCTTTGATCGCGCAATGGAGCAGTGTCGGGACGCATCGGCACAAGGTCGTTGGGAAGACTCGTTACGGGCAGCGGTACGGGCATTGCAAGAGTTCCCACAAGACCTCGAAGCACGCACCGCCGCAGCCACCGCACTCTTTCAGACGAACCGGTTTGATAAGGCGTTGCAGGCATTTCGCGATTTGTACGAAACTGACCGCACCAACGCCTTTTTTTTAAGCTATATTGCTCAATGCTATCAGCGGCAAGGTGACGTTGTGGCGGCTGCTGATGCTTATCGAGCGTTAGCCGATCTCCACAGTGCGCAGGGTCGCTCGCTACAGGCTGCCGAGTCATTGCGTGAACTGCTCTCCCTTCAACCGGAACTTGATGATCAACGCCGTCGGTTGGCGCAGCTTTACGAAGACATTGGTGCACTTCCCGAAGCTGCCGATACCCATCTGGAACTGGCTCAGCGTCTGATTGCCCAGGGTGATCTGGCCGCAGCGTTACAAGAGGTCGAATGGGCACTCCGCCTGGTTCCCAATCAACGTGCCGCCCGTGATCTTGCGACCCGGCTGCGTGAACAGCTCGGTACGCAACCGGTGGCATCGGTTGCCATGCGTAGCACGAGTGGATTACGTCCGTCACTCCCAACTGGTGCCCTTCGGGGTTCGGCGTCGCAACCTGAACATCTCATTGCCGAGGCTATGGCATGTCAGCAAGCCGGTAATGAGGATCGGGCTGTAGACCTTTACGAACAGGCACTGCAGGCTGGCCTTGAACGAGCGGATGTGCTCTATTCACTCGGCTTACTCTACCAGTCGCGGGGTAATCTCAAAGCGGCGGTGGGTGTGTTGACCCGTGCAGCCGGCGATCCCGAATATGCACTCTCTGCCCACTTCGCATTGGGACAGGTCTATCGTGACCTTGGGCAATTACCCCAGGCTGCGCAAGAGTTCGAGCTGACGATTAGCCTGGTTGATCTTGAGACTATCGGTAAAGCGGAGGCCGATGATCTCATTGCGATGTACGAGAGTGCGGCAACGGTTTACGAGCAAATTGGTGATCTGGCCCGGGCTTCAACCCTCTACGGCACACTGGCCGATTTTCTGGCAAGTAAGCGGTGGGGGCGTGATCGAGCAGTCGAATTCAAGAATCGGGCAAAAGAGCTGGCCGACCGCAATATGTTCGCCAAGCTACGTACCATTGGGACGGGCGTCTTGCAGCCACAGCCGGCACCGGCTGAACCTGAGCCTCCTGTTCCTGATACGGATACCGGGCGATGGGGCAAGATTCGACCGATTACTGATTTTCTCCGTTCAGGGAGTGTCCCTAACAACGATCAGGCACCAACAGTCGAGCCAGTAGCCATCGAACAGTTGCCACTGCTCGAACGAATGAGTGCACCAACAGCACTGGCAACGCCTGAATTTCCACCACCAACCCCGCTCGATTCCACCGGGCTTGATGAGGTAACAGCCGGCTGGCTCGAACTGAGTGGAACCTATCTCACCCAGGGCTTGCTCGACGCGGCGCTCGATGCATGTCTGGAGGTCATCCATCATAATGTTGAGTATCTCCCAATCCATCTACGGATGGGTGAAATCTACGAACGGCAGGGTCGCCCCGAAGAGGCGCTTGCCAAGTATCAACTTCTGATCGAGACGTACCGTGTGCGTGGTGAGGCAGAAAAAGCGATTGACGTCTACTTTCGCTTTATCGAATTATCGCCCGACACGGTCAATGCGCGCTCGAAACTGGCCGACTTGTTGAGACAAACCGGACGTATTGACGAGGCGGTTGAGCAACTACTTCAGGTAG
>NZ_DAOUBI010000172.1:0-4537 GCF_034432675.1 Chloroflexus sp.
AGCATCGCCGGCCAGACCGAAGACGGCGCCTTCGAGGGCCGGTGGACACGTTCCCGGTTGATGCACCCACGTCTGTCGGTTGGGAATTGTGGCCGAAACTGGGGTTACCGGCAACAAACTACCGATAACGAGCAGTAAAAGTAACGTGATTGTCAATGCGCTGGTCAAGCGAAGCCAGATTGCCGATATGTGTGGTGGTCTCACGATCCCCCTCCCCCTATTTGCTGTAGCATGAGTGTAAGAACAAAACTTAAACAACGTTTGAATGTTATGGGAGAGTTAATGAATATTACGTCACTTGCCGGGTAATTGGGAGAGTCTGAAGCGAGAGCTAAACCCCATCGAATGAGAGTTGACAATCTCGGAAGAGTATCTGTGCAAAGAGCCGAGCCTATTTCATAAAAGCTTTGCTGTCGTGCTCCCAGACGGTCGCACAGCTTCATGAATGCTTGCCAATTGCCCAGCCAGCCTATCCTGATCCTGACCCGTTGGCAGGGCCCAGCTCCGGTCGTGTCGGCAGACGCCGGATTGGTTGTCTTGCCCGCCTGTCATACCCGTGTCGCACCGTTTGGAGTGCGGCAGCCATGCTGCCGAAGCAGCCGTGCTCACGATCCGGTGCGTGGCATACCGTTGACCCTACTGGTCACGGGGATGCTGGATGTGCTCGTTACGATCAGAGAGTCGGTCAGGAATGAGAGAAGCTCTGGCTGTTAAAGGCAATTATGTAGCGCCAAACCACAGTCCTGGCGAGTTGGTTTGGGTCGGTTAGTTAAAACCCTACTTCAATACGTGGAAGTCCCGCCGGGACCGGCCTGGCGGCGGGGTGGGGGAGCCGGGCGCACTGATGAGTAGCCCCAGCGGGGGTTGCAGGTCGTGAGGGAGGGCTTCAGCCTGCATTATCCGGCGGGGCTGTCCTGACGACGGGGATGTTCGCCCTAAACCCCGTGATCCAGTTATTGTCGTATCATCCTGCATCACCACACTGCTGCCCATCCATCCAATCCAGCAGACTCGCCATTGCGCCCCGGTGGTAGCGATGTACCCAATCAGGATTGCTCCAATCAATCGGGCCATCACGAATATCGAACAAGGTATGTTCAGCGCCTTCCGCGATGTAAAGGCTGGCTCCATACGGCCAATGCGCATTGTGGGCGGCAACTGCGTCAGGCCCAATCCGTTGGAGTTCCGGTTCACTATCCGCAACGATCACATGCACAGGGGCAGAAATTGCAAAAATCTCATCCGGGCCGAGCAAATTCGAGAGCAGTGCCACGCCACAGGGCGGTGAAGCGGCAACGTATGCGTCGAATAGATCTGCGACATAGCGCGTTCCAATGCTCTGGGCAATGATGAAGACACGACCCGAATCGATGCCGGGTTGGTGAACTGCGGTGCGATACGCTGCCAGCGCGTCTTGGGCTTCACAACAGCCATACATACCTTCACTGGCACCTGTCCCCCGTTTGTCAAACCGAAAGACGGCGTAGCCACGGGCGACCAGCAGTTCAGCCAGGTACCCGTAGGCATCACGGTCAACCGGCCCTGAGTGATGAATGATCACGGCCAGCGCTGGTTGTGAACGATTGCGTGGAAGCGTTAATTCGCTGGCCAGCTCAATCCCATCATTTGCCTTGAAGCGAACCTCGTATCGGGTGGCACTGATCGGATCGAGGTTTGGTGTCGGTCGAGCCTCTGGTTGGCTGGCCGACGTGCAACCGGTGAGGGTTAGGATTACGATGAGATATATCGTTAGTTTAGGCAAATGTACCAGCATTTGTGTGATGGATTGGACGATGTTAATATTCTTAATGTGATGAGGTTGATAAGAATTGTTTATTGTAAAAGATGGTTTGAGATCAGAATGCTTCGTACCGGTTGTACCGATTGCAGCCTTGATGTTTGGCGTTGTTCGATCACCTCCCCCTGACCCGATAAATCGATACCGTTGCATTCTCATATACCGGCTCTAACGTGTCAGCGCTTTGCCTGGTCAGTTCAGCTCGATTACCGTCACGGTCACGTATCACCACGTATGAGACCTGGAACTCATCGATCAGTTGCCGACGTTGAGTCGCCGATGTTGCCGGATCGAGCACAATGCGGGAATTGTCGCGCTTGGTGTAGAAATCGAGCGTTCCGGCCCAGTGGGCAATGTACGCACGGGCATCGCTCCAGACCGGTACAAACTGGCCGAATTCAATATCGGCCAACACGACATCGTTGCCGGTCGTCCGCTGTTGGAGCCATTGTAAGGCCGCAATTTCATCGTTCGTCAGGTAGTGTGGCTGTTCGTAACGGGCCAGATAGACGAAGCGCCAGACCTGGATGTAGACGCTGGTGATGATGCTGAGGCCAAATACCGCAACCAACCCAATATTGAGTACCCACTTCCCACGCTGGCGGAGTACCGGTATCAGATGCTCGTCAATATATTTTGCCGCCAGTAGCATCATCGGAATTTGCAGGCCGAGCAGCATGTGAATCTGAAATTTGAGCGGGAGATACATCAGCCCGAAGTGTATTACAAACCATGAAACCAGAAATATTTCCCGGTCGTCACGACTGAAGAACATCCGCTTGCGCAAACCGGCAAACGCCAGCAAGAGCGGTACACCCAGTAAGATGATGAGTAATAACGGGTTTGGGGTGAAGATGCCGGCATTATCAAATTGTTCGAGCTTACGCCCCCACGTGGGTTCGTTCGCCACCAGATAGGCCAGGTAGAGCGCTCCGGGCGCCGAAAAGATTGCCAGGATAACCCCTTGTTTGAAGAGGACAGCCGGAAACCGTCGGTCACGCCACCAGACGAATAGCCCAAACAGTCCTAATGCGCTGTAGACGATCAGGAGATCGTAGGCGTGCTGAAGCGCCAGTACCGCACCAACGATCCCGGCAGCGACCGCATACCGTGATTGCTTCGTTCGCCATGCCAGCAGCATCAGACTGAAGATGGCGATGATCAGGGCTAAGGCCATCGTAAAGTGCGGAAACGCCTGCATGATCATGAGCGTGTTTGGCTCGACGGTGTAGATACTGATCGGGAAGGGCGCTTCAGGTAAGCTGACGGCATACTTGACAATGATCCAGATGACTCCCAGGCCACCGCTCGTACAGATCAGCCAGAACGCAATCTGACGTTGCCGGGGTTGGTCGTTGATCAACGGCAGGAAGATCAGCAGACTGGCGAGGAGCGAGAGAATTGCCACCAGGCGCAGGATGGTGTAGGCGGTGATGTACGATACGCCGGTGATGACGCTGAAGCGCGCCGTTGTCCACCAGAGCAGGTTGAAGAAGGCCGGTTCGTTGGCTTCCGGTGTCAGACGGTTGGCCGCCAGGTCGCTATGCGTGAAGCTGCGTAGCCACGCGAAATACTGGTTGTGATCCGGGACGCCATCAATAACGCCCATGAATTGCCGATCAGGTGGGGCGGTGACAAACGCGAAGACGATTGGCGCCCAAATCACCAGCATCAAACCGAGGATGACAATCCCGTAAAATCGCCATTCAGCAGTGTTGAGGTTCACTCGCTGGGCTGCATGCTGCTCGATGGCGTTCAGTTCGGTCGTTTGCGTTATTGCCATATCATGCTCCTGCCTGCTGGTTGAGTTTAGTGTCGGCGATTGCGAATAAAGATGATCAATCCGCCGATTGCACCGAGAATGCCAATCGTAAAGGCCAACGCGATACCGATGACCGCCAATCCCCCGCGCTCCCAGTTCATCGGTTCTTGCAATGCCGGGGCATTCCGAATCGTCTCTGACAGAACGACGGGTGTTGGTGTTGGTTCAACGACAACACCTGCCGCTGCCGTGAGTGCTGGCGGTAATGGTGTTGGTGTGAAGAGTGGTAATCCTGGACGGGCCGGCAGATTCAGGCGAGCGGTGCTGTACCAGATTTGGTGAATCGGTCGGTCTTCGAGCCGATCTCCCTCAAATAGCCGTGAACGGGTGAACCAGACGGCGTGAAGCTGGTTGCCTTCGTAGATCGCCAGCCGTGGAAGTTCCGGGTAGAGATCGTTCTGCATAATGATGCGCGGTGGCAGCCAGCGCGTGCCGTCGAAGGTTATATGGATCAAGGCCGGCGGCCTGTCGCCGGTTTCCGTGCCCGCCGTAAATCCCACCATCAAGAGATGGACATTACCGGCACTGTCATTTGCCAGACTGTAGTAGTCGAGGTTGTTGTCACCGATATTGCGGGCACGTACATACGGCAGCTCAACCGGAGGTGTCCAGGTGTCGCCGCCATCGAGTGACCGCTGAAAGTAGAGCCGGTCGTTGCGCACACCGCGAAAGACGACAAACGGATTTCCCACGGCATCAACGGTCAGTGCCGTCTGCTGTACCGCTTCCAACGGTGGTCCTGGCAGATCATTGGTCGACTGTTGCTGGTTGCCCTGTTGTTGCCGCAACAGTTGGACAACAGTTGTCGGTAAGCGAAATTTGACCGGTGTCGTCCACGTCTCACCGCCATCGTCTGAACGCCGATAGACACCGTAGTGCGGCTGACCCTGGCCGGCGTACCAGTCGGCACCTTCATC
>NZ_DAOUBI010000173.1:0-22314 GCF_034432675.1 Chloroflexus sp.
GGGAGCTTGCGCTTGACTCCTCCCTCCAGCACTGGTACCGGCACCATGCGCACCGGAGGCGTGCGCTCCCAGCTCCCGGCTGGGGAGCACGCCCGTTATCACGCCCCCGACCCGCTCCGGCACGCGGGCAATGCAATATTCGACTTATGGGTAATGCATAGCCAGCGGGGGGAGGTTAGGAGGGGAGGGCCGGGATTGCGGTTGACGGCGGCTGCGTTCTTTTGCGCTGTCCGTTCCTCCCCCCAGCGGGGGGAGGTTAGGAGGAGGGCCGGGATTGCGGTGAACGAAAACCATTACGGAGTACGCCCGTCACCACTCCCCCGCTCCTCGCCTGCAATGTGATCAGAGCAGTGAGATAAGCCACCCACGCCACCAATGCTTGTCGCGACGTTCCTCGCTCTGCGGGGTGCCACCACCAGTGCAGGTAGCCGGGCGGCACCTGCGGCGATGTTCAGGCATGCACAGCCGCTAAGGCACTTCTAAGCCCAAACGGAGGAACTACCATCCGGCAAGCACGTGCACAACTGGCGCGTGAGGGAAGGGGACTGGTACTGTGCGCACCGGAGGCGCACGCTCCCAGCTCGCGGCGAAGGAAGGGGAGCACGCTACTCCCCATTCCCCCGCTGTGAGCGGAGCGGAGGAATGCTATAATGGACTCGGCCCCGCACAATAAATGAAGAGGAGCGATGTATGCCCCACACTGAGCCAAACCCTGCGCTGATTAGCGCCATTGAAGAGGTGCAACAGCGCGTGCTCTGGCTGTCAACGCTGATGATCCATCACGCTAACCATGTGCGTCCCAATCTGGATGGGGTAAAGGTGGGTGGTCATCAGGCGTCTTCTGCGTCAATGGTGACGATGTTAACCACGTTGTATTTGTGTTATCTGCGACCTGGTGACCGGGTCTCGATTAAACCACACGCTTCACCAGCCTATCATGCGCTCCAGTACTTGCTCGGTCGGCTCGATACCCGCTATCTCACGCAACTGCGGGCATTTGGCGGTTTGCAGGCTTATCCGTCACGCACCAAAGACCCTGATGCGCCCGATTTCTCGACTGGATCGGTCGGTCTGGGGGCAGTAGCCCCGGCCTTCGCCGCGCTCAGTGCTCACTACATTGAAGCCCACTTCGGCAAACCGGCAACCCAACGCTTTGTCGCGCTGGTCGGTGATGCTGAACTCGATGAAGGGAACGTCTGGGAGGCGGTGATCGATCCGGCGCTCGACCAGCTCGACAACTTGCTCTGGGTCGTTGACCTTAATCGTCAGAGCCTGGATCGGGTGGTGCCCGGTATTCGCGCTGCCCATCTCAAGCGATTGTTTGCCGAGAGCGGCTGGCGAGTATTAGAAGCCAAATATGGTGGGCGACTTCAATCGCTCTTTGCCCAGCCGGGCGGCGAGGCGTTACGCGCACGCATTGACGAGATGAGTAACGAGGAGTATCAGGCTCTCATTCGACTCAATGGTCGCGATCTACGTCCACGACTGATCAATAACGATGAGCGATTGGCCCGTCTGTTGGCCCAGGTGCCCGACGATGAGTTACCGGCGACACTGGCCAATCTGGGTGGTCACGATGTGGGCGAACTCCTGGCGACGCTGGCCGCAGCCGATGCCGAACCGCGCCGACCAACCATCATTTTTGCCTATACGATCAAAGGGTGGGGATTACCGATTGCCGGCAATCCACTTAACCACTCGATGCTCCTTAGCCCAGAGCAGATCGAGGCCCTGCGCGAACAGTTTGCCATTCCACCCGGCCACGAATGGGATCGGCTGCCCGAGAATTCGCCGGGCGGGAAGTTATGCGCGGAAGCGGCCAGGCGGCTCTACGGTGTGGCGACGCCCCCGCTTTCGCCACCAGCCATCCCATTACCCGATGAGATTATCGTTCCGACCAGCGGTACAGTCAGTACCCAGGACACATTCGGGCGCTTTATGGTGCGGCTTGCCGACATCGCCGGCCTGCGCGAACGCATCGTCACCGCGTCACCCGATGTTTCGGTGTCTACCAACCTGGCCGGCTGGATCAACAAGACCGGCGTGTTTGCCCGGCGCGAAGAACCAGACTTTGAAACCGAAGCCTACCGTATGTTGCGCTGGCGACGCTGGCCGGGTGGGCAGCATATCGAGTTGGGCATCTCGGAGATGAATCTCTTTATGCTGCTGGGCATGTTCGGTATCGCCGGCGATCTCATTGGGGAGCCGCTGATTCCGATTGGTACGGTGTACGACCCGTTTGTCTGTCGCGGGCTTGACGCCTTCATTTACGGCCTGTATTCAGGTGCACGCTTTATTGTTGTCGGCACGCCGAGTGGCATTACGCTCTCGCCTGAAGGTGGCGCCCATCAGTCATCAGTCACCGCTTCGTTGGGAATGGAGCTACCGCAACTGGCGAGCTTTGAACCCTGTTTTGCGCTTGAGACAGCCTGGCTGCTGCACGAAGCCCTACGCCTGTGTCTCGATCCGAACGGCTCAGCCAGCTACCTGCGCCTCTCGACCCGGCCAATCGACCAGAGTTTATTGCAACCCGCGCTTGATCGGTTCGGTACCGCTGAATTACGTCGACAGGTTCTGCGCGGTGGCTACCGGCTGATCGACCGTACAGATTATCGCGATCAGGCGCGATCACCACTCATACATATTGTGACCAGTGGTGTGCTGGTTCCCGAAGCGGTGAGCGCAGCCCATTATTTGCAGCGGGAAGGGGTTGCCGTCAACGTCATCAACCTGACCAGTGCCCGCCGGGTTTACGAACACTGGCGGCATGGCGACGATTTGAGCTGGCTCTTCCTGCCAGACGAACGTAAAGCACCTATCGTCACGGTGCACGACGCTGCGTCGCACGCGCTGGCATGGCTCGGATCGGTCTTCGGCGTACCCTTGCGAGCGCACGGAGTTGATCGTTTTGGACAATCGGGAAGTCGTGATGATCTCTACCGGGCCTTCCGTCTCGATCCGATGTCGATTGTCGAGAGTGCGTTTGAGCTGGTGGATAACGTGTACGGCGGCTGATGCGGGGTTAGGTCACGACCTGAATACGCTCACCGGATGCGGAAGTATGGCTTCTACACTGAGCGCTTGTGGCCTGGATGGGCAGGATCGCCGGTTTTTCGGCAAACTACCGGTTACACCACCGCATACGGTAGGCGAAGACAATACCTTCGCCTACCCATTCATACCGGCCACAACGTGTTCCTGACGTCACAGCGATTTATGCAAGAGCAACGCCGCAATCAGCGTTTGGGCAAATCGCAGCGTTGGATGGGTGGCGTTGAGCGAGTCGCCCGTTACCTGACCACTGCGCGGTAAACGCGCACGCAATGCCTCACTCAGGCGATCCAGGGCGGGATCGGATGTGGCGGTGACCAGCACAGCCGGCAGTCCATCCTCATCAGCCGCAAGCTGCTGTATCTGCACCGCCGATGATCCGGTTTCCTGCCCAACATTTGCCATCTCGAACGTCAATGCCCGGCGGCGCAACAGCAGACGCAGGTCAATACCTATCTCCCCCGGCACAAACCGCACAACAACATCGGCCAATGATCGCTGTACAACGATGTACTGCTGAATATCACGTTCACGCGCCGGCCATGCCGCCTGCACTTCAGCCAAGGTATACCCGCGCTGAAGAACATCTCGTTCTTCCCGCCAGCGATGGTACAGTGCAGGATGCGGGTCAAAATAGACGGTCATATCGAATAATTCGACCTGCACCGGTGGGGTAAGCGTGAGCGTACCATAGGCAATAACCAGGCCAGTTGGCGCAACTCGCTCACTTCCCCGTGGCGCACCAATAGTATGGTCATAGACCGGCTTCTCGATAGTTTGACCAGCACGCAGCGCAACCAGATCGGCCGCCATGCGATCCAAATCCATCGCCGCCGGATCGGCGTCGGTCATACCGTACACGGCACGCTCAGCCCGACTGTAGCGCAGGTAGTCATCAAGATTGACCGGTGTAACACCATAGGCACCGAGTAGACGCACAATTCCCTGGGTAAGGGTTGTCTTCCCAGAGCCACTGGCGCCAACCAGTCCAAGCATCAGTGAATGTTCTCGCATAGCGTAAACTCAGGAACTCATGCGCGATTTCCAATCGGCCAGAAATTGCTCGATGCCGCGGTCGGTTAACGGATGGCGCATCGCCTGTTGCAAGACCTTAAACGGGCAGGTCGCAATATCGGCACCGGCCAGCGCCGCCTCGACAATATGCCGCGGATGGCGGATCGAGGCGGCCAGGATTTTGGTGGTAATTTCACGATCCTGGCGATAAATACCGGCAATTTCCCGAATCAATGCCATTCCATCAACACCAGTATCATCGACCCGGCCAACGAACGGACTGATGATAAACGCACCGGCCCGCGCCGCTAGCAACGCCTGCACTGAATTGAAACAGAGCGTCACATTGCAGCGAATGCCGTGTTTGGCCAGTTGGCTCACCGCCTGCAACCCTTCGGTTGTGCTCGGTACCTTGATGATCACATTCGGATGCCATGAGGCGTACTCCAACCCCTCGCGCACCATTCCCTCGGCATCGAGCGAGATGGTCTCGGCACTGATCGGCCCATCAACCAGCTCGGCAATTTCGGTGATGATCGCCTTGAAATCAGCTCCCTTTTCACGAGCAATGAGGGTCGGGTTCGTCGTCACTCCGCTAAGAATGCCCCAACTGGCTGCTTCACGAATCTCGGCTAGATTTGCCGTATCGAGATAGATTTGCATTAGTCTCCTCCGTTATTTTGGCGCCATCCGAATCGCGCCATCGAGCCGAATAACTTCTCCGTTCAACATCGGATTTTCAATGATATGTTGGGCCAATGCTGCGTACTCAGCAGGTCGCCCCAGTCGCGGTGGAAACGGTACCTGCACACCGAGCGACTCACGGGCAGCCGCCGGCAGACTCGCCATCATGGCCGTATCAAAAATACCCGGCGCGATTGTCATCACCCGAATCCCAAAGCGGGCCAGCTCCCGCGCTGCCGGTAGTGCCATCCCAACCACCCCCGCCTTTGAAGCAGCGTAGGCTACCTGCCCGATCTGACCATCGAAGGCCGCAATCGACGCCGTATTGATGATAACACCACGCTCGCCCTCATCGTTCGGCTGATTCTGACTCATCGCCTGGGCAGCGTACAGCATCATTTGAAAGGTACCGATCAAATTGACCTCGATCACCCGCTTGAAACGTGCCGGATCGTGCACGCCTTCCCGACCAAGCATCCGCTCGGCCAGCACGATCCCGGCGCAACATACCAGAACGTGCAGGCCCTGCTGCGCAGCCGCGGCGCTGACAGCCGCAGCACACTGCGCCGGATCAGTGACATCGGTGCGCACAAATTGCCCCCCGATCCGCTCCGCCAGTTCCATACCGGCAACTTCGTTCAAATCGGCAATCGTTACTCGTGCGCCGGCCCCGGCCAATCGCTCAGCCGTCGCTGCGCCCAGACCGGATGCACCACCGGTAACGAGGACCCTCAACCCTTGCAGTTGCATGATGTGCTCCTTTGCTCAACGGGCAACTGCCCACTCAAAATGCATACCATCACTGGCTCCCCTGCCATCGTAGTTCCAGTGACCACCCCAGAAGAAACCGAGGGCATTGGCAATTGGTACCAGTTCTCGCACCGAACCGCGATCACCAACCAGCGCCGCCGGCCTGTAAAAACCGTTCCACTGCGCATTAATATCAAACGCCGTCCCGTAAGCGTGATTACTCAACGTCGTTGGATTGCTGCGGATCGTCCGTGGCCACCAGGCTCCTTCAAATGTTAACACCAAATGGAGCAGACCGGCATCTTCCCAGGCCTGCCACAACCGCCGTAACTGGTCAGCGGCAACCCTATGAACCTTAATCCGCCCACCATTGGTATTCCGAAAACGGGCCAATTGCGGAATATAGACTTCGATGAGGTGACGGGCAACCCAGTCATTCGTAATGGTTATGTCATCACCACTCCGCCGTACCCACTCGATCTTCCCCAGCACCTGCTCACGCTGATTGTTCCGGTCGGTCAGAATGTTGAAATCAGGTTTGGGTGGCCAGTTGGGATCACGACGCGGCGCACCCGCCCGTACCACCTCCGGGGCATTGCGCACATCAACGGCAGGTGATGGTGACGGTGATGGCGATGGCGCCAGTGCCGGTGTCGGTGCGGGTTGCGGTGACGGTGATGGCGATGGCGCCGGTGCCGGTGTCGGTGCGGGTTGCGGTGCCGGCGTCGGTTGTACCGGTTGCACAACCGGTTTCGGCTGCCAGTTCTGCACCTCGGCCGGACGCGGCAATTCGCTCATACGGCGAATGGCCCCATCACCGCCACGGTACAACGTATCATACGCAAAGACCTGCACATCGTAGACCTGCCCGTTAATCGTCTCACGCATGACCCCACTCAACGGCGTGCCCAACTTCAATTCGATAGCCCGCTGATGAAACGGATCGGTAGGCAGATACGGAATCCCGGCCACCTTACAGGTCTCGGCCCAGATGAGAGCGTACTGCGGACTGGCCGGATCGGTCAGGCTGAGCAAGAAACAACCGGACTGCTGACTCAGCGGGGTATAGAGCGTATCACCGGCAAAGACCTGCACCGCAAAGGCGCGGTCGGCAGTCACGTAGTTACTACTGAGAGCCGGGCCAAGGCGGGCCTGCAGAGCGACGAAATGAAATTTCCAATCGGCCCGAAACTCAGTCTTCCCTTCAAGCGGCGCACGAGCGGCACTGGCTTTGAGCGCACTACGATAACTTGCCTCAATCAACGCTCGGCTCACACCGGCAGTCGGAATCGCCCCAATGTCGGGGCCGAGCAGATCGGACAGACGCTGAACAGCGGCGTACTGCGTGCCTTCATTAAAGATCGTATCGCGGGCAAAGACCTGAAAATTGTACGTCTTGCCATCGACAGCCACCGGTGGCGGCTCATTAGGTGCCAGCGGTGCACCCAGATCAACCTTTCCCCAATACAGCGAAAAGGCTTGATTAAGCCGCAACTGCGCTCCCCGTTGCCGCCAGGTAATCGTAGCCAGACCCAGCCAAAGCTCCTGCTCTGGCGACCGCACGCCACTCCCCAGCACGAACGCCGTATCGAGGGCAGGCTCTACCGGTGGGGCAGGCGGAATATACGGCTGCAACCGCACCTGACCATTGGCCCCTGACACCAGCATCCCGACATCGGCCAGTGACAGATGATGTTGGGCAACCAGCGCCGGGAGCCAGCCTGCCAGAACTGTCGACTGCGCCTCACTAAGATCGGTGACCGAAGGCGCTTCGAGGCAGAGAATCAACGCACTACGATCAAGATTACGCCAGCGCTGACGCCAGATCGCCCGCCCGGCCCCCCAACCGGCGCGTCCGGCTGTCAACGATTGATAGCGCGTTCCATCGCGAGCCAGGTAAAAATGGGGCAACAACGTTGTATCTGCCCGCTGGTAAGCAGCTAACGCAACGGCAAACGGTCGCTCATCAGCAACGACAACCACCTGTGAGATCGCACTACCCAATCGACTCTTTCCGGCGGGATCTGGTCTTCCAACCGACACAATCTCTCCATCGGCATCGCTCATAGCTTACTCCGTCACAAGTGGCGAACGCTCAAGGCTCATCGTAGCACAGGGCGGCAGAGAAGGCAATTCAGATTTCAAGTTTTATCAGCAAGACTGATCAGGATGGGTAAAACCGGCATGACACCAGCTCCGACACCCCCAACGATCTAGCCAGGCACCTCCTCAACCCGCCCATCCACACGCGAGGATGCCTGCCGCACTCACAGCACGGTCTATAGATGGTATTGATGACACATCTACCAGCCCCGACACCCCCGGCGCTCTAGCCAGGCCCGTCCTCAACCCGCCCGTCCACATGTGAGAGCACCTACCGCGCTCAAAGAGCAGGCCCAGATCACATAGATCGCTCCGCTATACGAGCAACGAACACCATACCTGTTTCCAAATAGCCAGGAAGAGCTATTGACCCCAGTGATAGACACCGCGTACAGTAGAGTTAGATACCTGAAACATATTTCTGTAAGGAGGCAGCTGTGACATGTCCCTCTCAACTCCATCGATATAGCATCGTTGCCCTGATGCTACTCATCATGTCAACAAACGCCCTGGCCCGACCCATTACTCAGACTACAACTAACACCGTCTTTATCCCGATTGTCACCAATCCACTACCACCACTCTCTAGCAACTGGCTGGAACGGGTGAACGGCTATCGGCTGCGCACCGGTGTTCCCCCTGTCACCGAAGATACTACCCTCAACAGCAATTGCTTTGAACACGCCCGCTACATGGCCGAGAACAATTACCTAACGCACAACCAAGACCCGAGCCTGCCCTTTTCTTCCACTGCCGGCCAGATCTGTGCACAACATGGTAACGCCTGGATCGGATGGGGTAGTTCGTGGGAACCTGCCGATGCCATTGACGGCTGGATGGCCTCGGTCGGTCATCGGCTCTGGCTCCTATACCCAACCACGCAAAAATTTGGCTTCGGGTTCTACACAACCGGTAATAGAAGCACAAGCGCTGCCGCGCTGGATGTACTATCGTACTTCAACAATGGCGACAGTTACCCCAACTGGCCGGTGCGCTATCCAGCACCGAACCAGACCGACATCCCACCGACGCAATTCCCGATTACGGTACATTGGCGCTATTTCGGCGACACTCCGATTGTCAGCAGTACTGCTTTACGTGTCGTGGGTGGTGGCAACATCGCGCATAGCTTCTCAACCTTATTACCGGTTGGACACAAGGGGATCGTGATCACGCCGACACTCAACCTTCCCCCCAACACATTGATCGAGGTTTCAGTCAACGGATCATACGCAAGTCAACCGTTCAGCTACACCTGGCAATTTCAGACGGGCAGTGGGAATTGATGGAGCTTATGTGTATCGCCTGTGCTGCTGTAACACCTTACAGGCGCCCAGGCTCATGAACGTTGACAATGGACACCAGACGGTATAGCCTGCTTTCTGCATGACCAACAGGCAGCGAGAACTGTGGCCGTCCTCTACCCAATCACGCATTGGATTGGGTTTCTACGCTCCGTGATATGTGTCGCGGCGTGTGAAGTGCGGCAGCGCGGCTGCCGCACTCACCGTACTCAGTATCAGGCGCGTGTCGCACCGGTGACCTGCACGACGTTCATTATCGCTACGATCACCCGGTTTCAAGGAGATGACTTCTCCATCGCTTACACAGCCGTCTACCGGCATACCAAGCTCTTGGGCCTGGTATGCACGTCGTAACCTGTCCAATACCATCTTTCCAGGTGGGACAGGCGAAGTCAACACCTTCACTAACTAAGAGGACAGAGCTCGGTACAGATTCCTCACCGGCCATGCATCATATCTGCACCGGCGGCAGCCCTTCCATCGCAGCGTAATAGCGCAAAATAGCCGCAACGTGCTCTAAATCCTCAAGGATGAAGTAGGTTTCATGCATCGAATAGGCCGCCCCTGGTGTATTGGCAACCCGTCGAATATCAAAGGGAACCCGCGGCGTGTCAGGGGCAAAGGCGTGGTCGAGTTCACCAATCGACGACAGCAGACCGGCACCAAAGGCGCGTAACTCACCATCTTCGCGGATCAGACCAAACTCGATGCTGTACCACCAGAGACGGGCAATTTCGAGCCGCTGCCGTTCATCGCCGGCAAAGTAGAGCGGCCCAAACGCCTGGGCAATATCGGCAAACCGCTGATCGGTGAAAAACGCCAGATGGCCGATGTACTCGTGGAACAGATCGGGGAGCGGTGTGAAATCAAGCTCGTCCATGCGCCGAATGTAATTGGTGACCGGAAAACGTCGTTCGGCGATATGCTCGAACCATTCGGTGGGATTGAGATACTCGTTTTGAGCGTCACACAACGTCCAGCCGGTCATTGCGGCCAGCCGTTCGCTTACCTGTACCGGATTGGGGAGACGCTGCAAATCGAGATTGAGTTTACGAAACCCTTCGTGGAAGAGCCGACAAGCGTAGCGATCAAGCCGGGGAACTTGGCGTGCACAGAGTGTTGCCCAAACCAGATGGTCTTCCTCAGTGTAGGCAGGCATCGCGGGCGGAGCAATGGTTGTCATGACAATACCCCCTTGTATTGTATGCTGCTGAATCGTCAACGAACGGTGAGCATCGCCCAATACTCACCGTTCGCTTACCACATTAGAAGAACCCCAACTCTTCCCGCGCCTCTTCTGACATCATCGAGGGATTCCAGAACGGCGTCCAGACCAGATTAATTTTGACGTTTTCAAGCTCCTTGTAGACTTCTTTCAACGCCATCACTTCCCGGCGAGCCTGTTCGAGTATCTGCGGCCCTGCCGGACAGGCCGGTGTGGTCAGGGTCATGTCGATATCAACGGTCTTGCCGCCATCGAGAATATCAATGCGGTACACCAGACCGAGATTGACGACATCTAGGCCGATCTCCGGATCGACCACATTCTTCAACGCTGCCCGAACCATATCTTCAGTAATCATACGATCCCTCTTTCTTAACCGTGGGTTACCACTTGCATGATACCATACACGGCGGACAACAACGACACGATACACGAGGATGAACACCATCATGATCGATATATTAGCCAACAACCCTCTCCTGCTACTCTTTACGGTATCGGCAATCGGCTACCTGATCGGCAGGATCAACATCGGTGGAATCGGTCTTGGGGTGGCAGCCGTACTCTTCGTTGGGCTAGCCTTTGGCGCACTCGATCAACGACTGCGGCTGCCCGACATCATCTACCTGCTCGGTCTGGTCATCTTCGTCTACACGATTGGCCTGAGCAGCGGCCCCGGTTTTATCGCCTCCTTTCGCCGACGCGGGCTACGTAACAACCTGTTTGTGGGTGGAATCATCGTCGTTGCCGCCGGTATTGCTGTCGTGCTGCGCACGATCCTGGGTCTCAACAGTGCGCAAACCGCCGGTCTCTTCGCCGGCAGTCTGACCAACACCCCTGCTCTGGCAGCGGTCATCGAGCAGTTAAGTCAACGTGGCGCAGATGAAGCGCTCCGTGCCGAACCGGTGGTCGGCTACTCGGTGGCTTACCCGGTTGGTGTACTCGGCATGATCCTCGCCATCTACCTGACGCGCCGGCTCTGGCGGATCGATCTGGAACAGGAAAGCCAGCAGCTCCGCGAATTCGGGGCAGTTGGCGAACACCTGATCAACTGCACTATTCGCGTGACCAACGCCAATGTGGACGGGCAAAGTATTGCCGAACTGGTTAAAGCTAATGGCGGGAACGTCATCTTCAGCCGACGCCAACATGATGGCCGGATCGAGCTGGCGACCGGAGCAGCCCGGCTCAATACCGGTGACCTGATCAGTGTCGTTGGCTCGCCGGAAGCCGTGGCCCAGGTCACGGCTGTGCTGGGTGAGCCAACCGACGAGCAACTCATGCTCGACCGTCATACCCTCGACTTCCGGCGTATCTTCGTCTCCAATCCGGCGGTTATTGGGGTGCCACTGCGTATGCTCAACCTGCCCTCAACCCTGGGAGCGGTCATCACCCGCATTCGCCGTGGTGATGTCGAACTCCTACCGCACGGCGATACAGTGCTTGAACCCGGTGATCGGGTGCGTGTTGTCACCCAACGCGACAACATGGATCGGGTCAGCGCCT
The DNA here is from genome assembly GCF_034432675.1 of Chloroflexus sp. GTDB lineage: Bacteria > Chloroflexota > Chloroflexia > Chloroflexales > Chloroflexaceae > Chloroflexus. The sequence continues at coordinate 11,638 of NZ_DAOUBI010000173.1, forward strand.
TCTTCGGCGACTCCTACCGTTCGCTGGCCGAAATTGACGTGGTTTCGCTGGGGTTGGGTACCGCACTCGGCATGCTGGTGGGACTGATCCCCATCCCGCTACCCGGTGGGGGAAGTTTCTCGCTTGGCCTGGCCGGTGGCCCGCTGATTGTCGCCCTCTTCCTCGGCTGGCGTGGCCGCACCGGGCCGATTATCTGGAGCCTGCCGTACAGCGCCAATCTCACATTACGCCAGGTTGGCATGACCCTCTTCCTGGCTGGTATTGGCACCCGTGCCGGCTACAGCTTCTTCACCACTATCACCCAGGGCAATGGCCTGTTTCTCTTTATCGGTGGTGCGCTGATCACGATGCCGGTTGCCCTACTCACCCTCTTTATCGGGTATAAACTGCTCAAGATACCGTTCAGCCTGCTGATCGGAATGCTGGCCGGCCTCCAGACCCAACCGGCAGTGCTGGCATTTGCCAACGAGCAGACCGGCAACGAAGCACCCAATATCGGCTATGCGATGGTCTTCCCGACAGCCATGGTTGTGAAGATCATTCTGGCCCAGATTCTGCTTGGATGAAGGTGACGGGATACCTGCGCAACGGTTGGTTATGTGCACCACGGCGGCACGGCGGGCACAGAGAGTTTCATGTGAACCCTCGCTGTGTTTTCCAGGTCTCGGCAACGCGATCCTGCCAGTGCCCTGGTTGGTTAGTTGTTCGACACGCCAGTCGTTCGACTTGACAGCCATATTGATATAAGGTATCATTTCACTGCTGCATCCATCAGTACCTTTTTTGGTCAATCAAAAATGATATAATGTATCAATATGGAACAACAAATGCCCACCTCTCAACCAATACCCGTTACCGTCCTATCCGGATTTCTCGGTAGCGGCAAGACGACCCTACTCAACCACGTACTGACCAATCGGGCCGGTCTTCGGGTAGCAGTCATCGTCAACGATATGAGCGAGGTCAATATCGATGCACATTTAATCCGTTCGGGCGGTGCTGCACTCAGTCGCACCGAGGAACGATTAGTGGAGCTGACGAACGGCTGTATCTGTTGTACCCTCCGCGAGGATTTGCTCATCGAAGTTGCCCGTCTGGCCCGGACAGGCCGATTCGACTATCTACTGATCGAGTCGACCGGCATTGCCGAACCCCTACCGATAGCGGAGACGTTTACCTTTCCTGGTCCTGATGGCACTTCCCTGAGCGAGATTGCTCGCCTCGACACGATGGTTACGGTCGTTGACGCCTTTACCTTTCCACGTGACCTGCATTCGCTAGACGAATTGCGTGATCGTGATCTAGCTGTCGGTGACGACGACGAACGGACAGTGGTTGATCTACTGATCGATCAGGTGGAGTTTGCGGATGTCATTGTCCTAAACAAGATCGATCTGGTGAGTGAAGCCGATCTGATCCGGCTTGAAGCACTCTTGCGCAAACTGAATCCAGAAGCTCGCCTGATCCGCAGCGTGTTTGGGCAAGTTCCTCTCGACCACATTCTCAACACCGGACTGTTTAGCTTCGAGCGGGCAGCACAGATGCCGGGCTGGCTCAAGGAACTGCGTGGCGAACACACACCCGAAACGGAAGAATACGGGATTAGCAGCTTCGTCTTCCGTGCCCGGCGACCATTTCATCCGCAGCGATTATGGGAGCTGCTCCACGAGGAATGGCCGGGAGTGCTGCGCTCGAAGGGTATCTTTTGGCTGGCAACCCGTATGCACCAGTGCGGAATCTGGTCGCAAGCCGGTGCTTCCTGCCGCATTGAACCGGGTGGATGGTGGTGGACAGCGGTAGCCGATCAGCCGGATGATCCCGCCGAAGCAGCGGCACTGGCCGCGATCTGGGACGATCAGTGGGGTGATCGCCGACAAGAGCTGGTATTTATCGGTCAGGACCTCGATGAAGCAGCCCTGCGAAAACGCATAACATCGTGTTTGTTGACCGATGAGGAGATGAAGCTTGGCCCAACCGGCTGGGCAACGTTTACCGATCCATTTGGAAGCTGGGAGCCGGTTATGATCCTGGACGAATGAGGATCACAACCGCTGACAACGGTAACATTCGCTCGTTGTTGACAGTGACCGTCATGATCATTTAGAACCTATCCGAAAAATCGCTTCTGAGGCATTTTTCGTAGGGCGAGATGCCATCTCGCCCCACTTTTCGGATAGGCTCTTAGTAAGTGTTACAATTTCGCAACATATTTATATCGAAAGGATTAGAAGGCATGAAAGTTGCTTACATCTTCGCTACATCAGGCCACACCGCCAGCTACAAGCTCGGCAAGATGATCCTGCCACAGCTAGAAGCCGGTAACCACGGTGCACAAGTCGTTGGGATGTTCTTCTTCGATGACAATACCTACCTGCTGCGGGCAGGTGATCCGATGGGGGAGCGGCTGGCAAAAGTCGCTGCTGATCAGGGGATCCTCTTGATGATGTGCGACCAATGTGCACTTGAACGCGGGCTGGCTGTCGGCGAACCGGGCAATTGCCGGGCAAACGGGACCGTAGCCGGCGTGCAGGTAGGATGCTTCCCCGACCTGTACGCTGCGCTGGCCGGTAACCCACCGGATCAGGTGATTACGCTCTGATACATCTCAAACTGGCAGCGAGAGGGTATATCGTTCTGACACCCTCTCGCCACAACGGAGGAACAGATATGTCACGTCGTTGTGATTTGACCGGTCGCTCTCCTTCATTTGGACACAACGTCTCATTTTCCAAGCGTCGTACAAACCGACGCTGGCTACCCAATGTCCAGGAACGACGAATCTGGGTACCGGAAGAACAGCGCTTTGTGCGCCTCAAGCTCTCGGCGGCAGCGCTGCGTGAAATTGAGCGGAAAGGTTTATTGAAAGCATTACGTGATCGCGGACTCACCCTAAAAGATGTTGAACGGCGTTCACGCGCATAACCTCTCCTTGACCGGTACAAGAGGCACGTCATCGGAGACATTGATTCAGTTGTAATAGAACGATTGGTTCGGATTTATTCGTATGCATCTGGACTGGCTCATTGTCGGTGGCGGCATTCACGGTGTACATCTGGCCCTTGTGCTGCGCGAGCGGTGTAGAATCGCCGCCGACCGTATTCGCATTATCGATCCCTACGATCATCTCCTCGCGCGCTGGGAGTCTTGCACAACCGCCTGTGGGATGCGTTATCTTCGCTCAACTGTTGTGCACCATCTTGCACCTGATCCATACGATCTGCTACGATTTGCACGCCAAATCAACGCCGAAGATCATCATTTTCACGGTCGTTACCAGCGTCCATCACTCGCTATCTTTCAAGCCCACGCGCAATCGCTCATACGTCAATATCGATTGTCGGACTATACGCTGCAAGGGCGCGTGTACGGTCTGCATCGGCGATCAACGTTCTGGGATGTGGAAACCGATCAGGGTGTGCTCTCAGCCCGAAATGTACTGCTGGCAGTGAGTTGTGGTGATCAATTACGCTGGCCGGCCTGGGCGCGTGACCTTCGTAAGGCCGGCGCAGCGGTTTATCACCTCTACGAACCGGCGTTCACCCTCGATCAGATCACCGCGCACAGTGCCGTTGCGATTATCGGGGGCGGGATCAGTGCCGGCCATCTCGCGCTCAACCTCTGCCCAAAAGCTCAGGTAACGTTGCTTATGCGTCGTCCGATCCAGGTCGCCCCGTTCGATAGCCCGCCCGGTTGGATGGGTCCGAAAGAGCTGCGTCGCTTCCACGCCGAACCCGACCCAACCCGACGGCGCACGATGATCACTGCGGCCCGCTTACCGGGAACGATGCCGGTTGAACTGGCCCAGAGTCTGCATGCCGCTGCACAACAGCAACAACTTCAGATCGTGATTGATGAAGTACACGCCTCCACCATTGCAGATGGTGCGATCACCTTACAGCTTACGCATCACCGACTGGCGGTAACAACGGTTATCCTTGCTACCGGCTTCACATCCGAACGCCCCGGTCATCCGTGGCTCGACAAGGTCATTGCCCACAATGAATTACCAACCGCACCGTGCGGCTACCCCCTGATCGGCCCTGATTTGCAATGGGCACCAGGGCTATTCGTGAGCGGCCCGCTGGCCGAACTCGAGATCGGCCCCGTAGCACGTAACATTATTGGTGCTCGTCACGCCGGTGAGCGATTGGCGCGTCGGTGTGCTGGTGATAGCTGACAGGCCGATTGTAGAACAGAGCTTCTCCGGCAAGTATCCGCTGGTGTGCCTCACCCACTTATCCACCATCTCTTGCAAATATCCGCGTCACTTTTGCGCTCCTGACCCGGTGTATATATCAGAACACCGGGTCGACCCAGGAGTGCATCGTGCTCTGCTCACGCTTCCCTCGTACCGGTGCCCCCGGTGCGCAACCCTTCGCCAATCACCGGTCAGCATGCCAGATGACCGCTGTGGTACAATACCAATCCAGAGCTGTTTCCCAACCCCTACCCACCCCAGCAGGGAGGTTTCCTTATGAGCCAACCGTCGCCCAAAACCACGCTGGTTCCCGACCCGCCATCGGCCCCAGCCGACGACCCGTTTCGCTACGGCTGGGCTTTGTGCACCGTCCCACCCCCGACGACCCATCCCACTTCGAGCAGGTGCCGCTCCCCCTCGAGGATGTCCTCCATCCCGAGGTGGGAGATTTCAGCGTGCATAGCATCCGTCACGAAACCGACCAGCGCTCCCTCACCGATGTGTGACAAGCGCGGCTGGAACGCACCGGCGAAGCCATCGTGATGAGTGACATACGCATCGCCTGGGACGTGCCCGTACTGCGGCCACACAGCCCGGACGTGATGGTGATTCCCGGCATCACCAAATGGGACAACTGGAGCACGTTTGATGTCGTGCAGGAGGGGCGGCGGCCAGCGTTGAGCATCGAAATCACCTCACCGGAGACTCGTGAGATCGATCTGGTGCGTAAAGTCGAACACTATGCACGGGCGGGGGTCGCGCAGTACGTGATCGTGGATTATCTGACGCGGGAAGAGCCGCTCCGGCTACGGTTGCTGGACTACCGGTTGATGGGAGAGCGCTACGTGCTGCACCCGCCGGACGAGCACGGACGGGTGTATCTGGAAATTGCCCGACTGTGGTTGGGTGTCGCGGACAACCACGTAGTGTGCTACAACGAGCGGGGCGAGGTGATGGGGAACTACACCGCGATGATGGAGCTGGCAGAAGCGGCGCAGGCCCAAGCCCGCCGCGAAGCTGAAGCTCGGGCAGCGGCTGAAGAGCGGGCACGGCTCGCAGAAGCACAGGCCCGCCGTGAAGCCGAGGCCCGCGCTGCCGCTGAAGCACAGGCCCGCCGTGAAGCCGAGGCGCGGGCGGCGGAAGCGGCTGCACGGGCGGCTGCTGAAGAGCAGGCCTGCCGCGAAGCTGAGGAACGAGCGGCGGCTGAGGAGCGGGCACGGTGCGCTGAAGAACAGGCCCACCGTGAAGCTGAGGCCCGGGCGGCAGAAGCGGCTGCCCGCGCTGTCGCCGAGGAACAGGCTCGCCGTAAAGCCGAGGAACGTGAAGCGATTGAAGCACGACTACGCGAGCTGGAACGTGAATTGCGTCGATTACGCGGCGAAGAGTAGAGGTACATTTCAGATCAGCCAGGAGAAGTCCTTATGGTAGCCGGCACGATTCACCCCGCCACGCATATCGGTACTGTAGCCCTCACCGTCACCAATCTTGAACGCTCACTGGCCTTTTATCAAAGCTTGATCGGTCTACGGCTTCATCAGCGTACTGCACAGACGGCTCATCTCGGCATTGGTGGCCCTGATCTCTTGATCTTGCACGAACAACCGGCATACCGCCGCTACCGTGGCGTCTGCGGGCTGTACCACGTGGCAATACTCGTTCCCAACCGCTATGAACTGGCTCGTGCGCTGGCCCGTCTCTTTCGGGCACGTTATCCAAACGCACCAACCGATCACATCATGACCAAAGCCACCTATCTCGATGACCCGGATGGCAATGGGATTGAAATCTATTGCGAGTCGCCAGAGGATGGTATCTTTGTCATGAACGATGACATCTTTTTTGCCCGTCGTGCAGACGGCAGTCTGAGTAACGGGCGTGAACCACTTGACGTAGCTGCACTGTTACGCCTGCTCTCACCCACCGACGATCTTGACGCTCCTATGGCAGCGACAACCAGCATCGGGCATATTCATTTGCACGTGGCAGATATAGATGTTGCAGTAGACTTCTACCACCGACTGATCGGCTTCGATATTCAGGGCGTAATGCGCCGTTTTCAGATGGCGATGGTCTCAACCGGTGGCTACCATCACCATATCGGACTGAACACCTGGCAGGGCGAGGTTGTCCCCTCAGCACCACCCGATGCCCTCGGTCTCCAGTGGTTTTCAATTGTCGTGCCCGATCAGAGCACACTGGCACCGATCCTTGACCGTCTCCGCGACGCAGGGATCACCGAAGAAGCACATCCGGCAGGAAGGCTGCTGCATGATCCATTCTACAACCGGATTGTTCTAACCACAAGAGAACAATTCCTGGCAAGTGCGTCGCACAGCAGCAATCTGACCTGAAAGACGCATCCACAAGAGCGCCCGTTTCCACGCGACACAGTTGGAACCACGTATGCAGCGTAGCGCTGCGTTCATATTTAACGTGCGGTGTGTAGAAGTCATCCCATCAATCCAGACACACCCGTTGTTCTCACAATCCGTAGCGTGACCGGTGAGACACGCGCATGGCACCTGCACATCGAGCACGGAAGTGTGGCTGCCGCACGCCAAACTATGCAAACGTAAACAGCACCCACTTCGGCGTGTGATGTCTGCGCGGAAAGCAGCGTGATCGTGACCGTATAACTTTTTCTGTTGACGCCAATCTCCGTCGGGAATATAATAGGGCAGCTATTTTCCCATTGGGCCCCCAGACAAATGCACCTATCAGGAAAGGAGTTGCTATGCGTCGCGTTCTCCCGGTCATTCTGCTCATAGCAATGCTGCTTAGCGCATGTGGCACCCAGGCTACCACTTCCTCTTCGTTTGAGTATCCAACCGAGGCGATTAACATTATGGCGCCGGCCTCCCCCGGCGGTGGTTGGGATAGTACTGCTCGTGCAATGCAGGCGGCACTGGCCGCGACTACCGGTCAGACTGTGCAGGTCTACAACGTGAGCGGCGCCGGCGGTACCATTGGTCTGTATTCAGTACATCAACCTGTTTGGATCTGCTGCAAATCTACAACGTGAGCGGCGCCGGCGGTACCATTGGTCTGGCGCAATTTGTGAATGAAGCCAAAGGCAAACCACACGAGTTGATGGTCGGCGGCCTGGTGATGGTTGGGGCAATTCAAACCAATAAAGCACCAGTTAATCTGTCACAGGTCACCCCCATCGCGCTGCTCACTGCCGAAGCAGAGGCAATTGTTGTGCCCGCCGAATCGAAGTATCAGACCCTGCAAGAACTCATCGCGGACTTCAAGGCCAATCCGACAGCCATTTCGTGGGGTGGCGGATCGGCTGGCGGTACCGATCACATTCTGGTTGGACTGATTGCCAAAGCTGTCGGCGTCGCCCCGGCGAATGTCAACTACATTGCCTATTCGGGCGGTGGTGAAGCGACCGCAGCTATTCTCTCCGGTGCAGTGACGGCTGGCGTATCTGGCGTGTCAGAGTTTGCCGAGCAGGTTGCCGCCGGAACCATGCGTATGCTGGCGGTATCGAGTGAGGAACGGATTGCCGGTATCGATGTACCAACCTTGAAAGAAGCTGGTGTCGATGTAGCATTGATGAACTGGCGCGCTGTCTTCGGTGCTCCCGACCTCACGCCTGAACAGCGGGCTGCGGTTATCGCCGCCATCGAGAAGATGCATGCCAGCAAAGAGTGGCAAGACGCACTTAGCAAAAATGGCTGGACTGACTTCTTCCGCACCGGTGATGAATTCAGCACATTTTTGAATAATGAAATCACTCGTATTGGGGGCGTCCTGCGCGATCTTGGGTTGGTGCAATGAATGCACACACACGGGCACTGCTTTCATTACGGCTGGCCGCATTAGCGGTGATTGGTCTGGGAGGGGTTATCCTCTCCCAGATCACTCAAATGAGCGAAAGTGCGGGGTTCACTGTCGTTGGGCCACGTGTCTTCCCAACGATTGTTGGCAGTGGTTGTTTGATCTTCGGTCTCCTCTTCTTCCTGCGGGTTACGGTTGTACCAGATCACGATCTGGTGGTTGAAGTAGCTGCCGAGGAACAGACAACCGATTGGCCAACAACGCTATTGCTGCTGGTACTGCTGGTCGCCTACGCGGTTGTGTTATGGCCACTCGGATATGTGATTGCTACGACCCTCTTCTTTCCGCTGAGCAGTCGCATATTGGAGAGCCGGCATCTGCGCCGTGATCTATTGATCGGCTTTCTGATCGGCCTCATTGTCTATCTCGCTTTCACCCGTCTCCTTGGTGTTCGCCTGCCCGCCGGTACCCTGAGCGGCTTGCTATAGGGATAGTCTGTGGACGTTATCGGTTATCTATTGGCCGGGTTCGCCAATGCGCTCACGCCACAATACCTCTTCCTAGCGGCGATTGGCGTCACCATCGGTACAGCGGTCGGTGTGTTGCCGGGCATTGGGCCAGCCCTTACGGTTGCCCTGCTCTTGCCGTTAACCTACAACTTTGACCCAACCGGTGCCCTGATTATGTTTGCCGGTATCTACTACGGCGGGATGTACGGTGGCTCTACCACCTCAATCTTGCTCAACACACCCGGCGAATCGGCATCGGTAGCCACCACCTTTGAAGGGTTTGCAATGGCGAAAACCGGGCGGGCCGGCGCTGCACTGGCGACAGCGGCGATTGGCTCGTTCGTGGCCGGTACCCTCTCGACACTCCTCCTCACCTTTATTGCGCCACTCCTGGCCCGCGTGGCGCTGCTCTTCCAACCGGCAGATTATTTCGCACTCACCGTGCTGGCCTTTGTCAGCGTCACAGCGCTGGTCGGTTCATCAATCATTCGCGGCATGATCAGCCTCTTCATCGGTCTCTTTTTCGGGCTGATCGGGATCGATATCCTCTCTGGTCAGGTACGCCTGACCTTCGGGATTGTCGAATTGCTGGACGGGATCGATGTGGTAGTGGTTGCCGTTGGTCTTTTTGCCGTAGGAGAAGCGCTCTACGTCGCCTCACAGCTCCGCTATAAACGCGAAGAGGTACTCGCCGTCCGCTCGTCCGTCTGGATGAATCGTGACGAGTGGCGACGCTCGTGGCCGGCATGGCTGCGCGGTGCACTCATTGGCTTTCCGTTGGGAGCCTTACCGGCTGGCGGTGCCGAAATTCCAACCTTCCTCAGTTACACCGTCGAAAAGCGGCTGTCGCGGCATAAAGATGAGTGGGGGAAGGGCGCAATTGAGGGGGTGGCCGGGCCGGAAGCAGCTAACAATGCCGCCTTTTCGGGGGTCTTGGTACCACTCCTGACTCTTGGCTTACCAACATCGGCAACCGCAGCAATCTTGCTGGCCGCTTTTCAAATCTACAACCTCCAGCCTGGCCCCCTCTTGTTTCAGCGCTCGCCCGATCTGGTCTGGACGCTGATCGCCAGTCTGTACATTGGGAACGTCATGCTGCTGATCTTGAATCTCCCTCTCATTCAAATATGGGTGAAGATTCTCACCATTCCGCGTCCACTTCTTTACAGTGGGATTTTGGTCTTTGGCACCCTGGGTGTTTACAGCATGGCGAATAGTTTTGTCGATGTCGTCCTGATGTACGTTATCGGTATCATCGGCTTTTTCATGCGTCGTTTCCGCATACCGGTCGGCCCAGCGATTCTAGGGCTGATTCTCCTTCCCCTGGCCGAATCGCAATTCCGCCGGGCGCTCGCCATCAGTCAGGGCGATCTAAGCATTTTCATTACCCGACCACTCTCGCTCAGCCTTCTGCTGGCAGCCCTGGCAGCCCTGCTCCTGCCCTACATGCCGGTCATCATTAAACGCATAACCGGCAAACAGGCGCAGGGTGGCCGACTCGTATTTGGGCGAGGTGAAGAGGATTGATCGGGCAATGGTACCGGATGATGCAGAGTATGCCCTCACCCCCTTGCCCGCTTCGCGGACGAGGGGAAAGTAGCGAGCTGCATTGGGCGTCCTGTTGCGGTAGACGTTTGCCGCTCGCTCCTAAACCTGCTGGAGGTAGGGGACACACCCCTACCCCAGCCCGCCCCTGCTGGGCTATGCATTACCCACAACTTGGATATTGCATTGCCCGCGTGCCGGAGCGGGTCAGGGGAGTGATGATAGGCGTGCTCCCCAGCCGGGAGCTGGGAGCGTGCGCCTCCGGTGCGCATGGTGCCGGTACTAGTGCTAAAGGGAGGAGCCAGGCGCAAGCTCCCGCCCCTGGCGGCATTCACGGACGGCCAGGACAGATGATCGAACCCAACGTCTACCCTATCAGGAAGCCCTCGATCAAACGTCTGCCCTCCCCTCTCCCACCCCCAGGGGCTATGCATGACCCACAACTGGTGTTAACCACGTGCGTATCAGCGGGGATGATCGCTATGGGTGCTGTTGTGGGCGACTGACCCGGTGGCAGTGCGCCGCTTCAGTCGTGGTATCACGTGCTGAATGGGTTGCCTTACCCGCGCATCAGGTGCGTGTCGCGCAGTTTGGCGTGCGGCAGCCATGCTGCCGCGCCAGCCGTGCTCACGATCCGGC
>NZ_DAOUBI010000174.1:0-12366 GCF_034432675.1 Chloroflexus sp.
GATAGCAACGACCCCCATTAAACTGGCAACGATTATCGTAAATAGCGTCATGGCGTGCAACCTCTACGGAAACAGCTCTATCACTCGCCGCTCGAAGTTTTGCTTAATATCCTTGCGTACGGCGTCAGCATCTTGAACATCGATACAGTGAATGTAGATTGTACGGCGATCAGTCGCCACATCAAGTGAGACAGTACCCGGCGTTAACGTGATCAGATTGGCGAGTACTGTAATCCCGGCATCGCTTTTGACATCAAGCGGAATCGCAATAATACCAGGCCGAATATCGGCCACCCGCCGAAAGAGCACGATCTGGGCCATATCCAGGTTCGCCTTGAGAATACTCCACAAGGCAAAACCGATAAAGGCGATCCATTTGAAGGTCAGACGAGCATAGTTCTGGTTATCAATCCGGGATCGCCTCAACCCGCCATCGGTAAACGGCATGCTTAGAAAACGGCTGGCCAGCGACACAATCGCAAAACTGACCAGGAAACCGACGATCAAATCGGGCAGGGTAAAACTGCTTTGCAATGCCATCCAGGTGATTGTCAGCAAAAGGATCAATACAATCATAATCACCTCTACCGCATAGCCGCCTGGTATACCGCTTCACAGCCATCACTGCCACAGACAGCCGTAATGTAGATTGTCCGATCAAAGAACTGTTGCGCGGCGATAGAATTGTAATCGACCAGCGGCCCGGCCAGTAGCCCAAGCGCGATGCTCAGAATCACCAGAGCAGCCCCTGGCGCCAGCAAGCCGAAACCAACCCGTGGCAGGCGATTCACGTCCTCGTAGGATTTCTTCCAGAAGACCTCGTTCCAAATCTTCAACATTGAGAAGAAGGTGAGGATACTGGTACCGGCAGCCACTGCTGTAATCAGATACGCCTGCTGACTCACGCCAACCTGGAGCAAGATCAGCTTTCCGATGAAGCCACTCAGCGGTGGGATACCGGCCAGCGACAGAATACCGACAAACCAGAAGATAGCCAGCCATGGTTCACGTCGGGCCAACCCACCCATCTTTTTCAGATCACCGGTGCCATAAATCTGTTCAGCGGCGCCGCCAATAAAGAAGAGTGCCATCTTCACAATCATCACGTGGGCGGTGAAGACCAGACCGGCAGCCAGCCCGGCCACACTGGCTAATCCCAGTCCCATCACGCTATACCCGATCTGACTGATGATGTGGAAGCTGAGAATACGCCGCACATTCATCTGGGCAACCGCACCCAACACACCAATCACCATCGTCAACCCGGCCAGCAGCGTAATCCACGGCGCGTAGATCGCCAGCTCGTTTTGCAGCATCAGCCCAAAGACCCGGTATAGCGAATAGACACCCACCTTTGTCATCAAACCGCTGAAGATTGCGGTTACCGCTACCGGTGGCGTGTGGTAGCTCGATGGCAACCAGAAGAAGAGGGGCACAATCGCCGCTTTGCTACCGAATGCAAAGAGGAAAATGCCGGCCAGCACAGTCTGCAAACCGGGATTGGTCAATGTAGCCATACGCTCAGCGATGTGCGCCATATTCAATGTACCGGCAAAGCCGTACATCAGACCACAACCAAACAAGAAGGTAGTACTGCCGAGCAGGTTGAGCACAACGTATTTCAAGCCACCTTCGAGCTGATCACGACTACCACCGAGGGTGATCAAACCGAATGAGGCAACCAGCAAGACCTCAAACCAGACGTACAGGTTGAAGAGATCACCGGTAAGAAACGCACCACTCACCCCTAGCAGCAATAACAGCAACAGTGGGTAGTAGAAATAGCGTTCACGCTCGCGATCAATCGAGTAAAAGCTATAGACAGCCGTCGTCAGCATGAGGAGCGCGGCCAGCATGACCATCAACGCGCTCATGCCATCGGCAACCAGCGAAATACCAAACGGTGCCAGCCAGCCCGACGCCTGGGCAACCAGTGGGCCACTCTGGGGTACCACGCTCATCAGCCAGAGACCATAGCCCAGATTAATGAGCACACTCACCAGCGTAATTGCACGTGCAATTATACGCTGATGACCAAACAGAACGGCCAGGGCAGCACCGATCAATGGTGAGACTATTGGAACGAAGAGATGAAAAACCATGCTTCTTTCCTACGCCAGATCGCAACACTATAACTTATCGGTTGTTGACAGATCATCGAGATCGTCACTCCCCACTGCCTGATTCGAGCGATAGGCCAGGGCCAGCACAAAGGCAGTGAAACCGAAACTAATCACAATCGCGGTCAGGATCAATGCCTGCACCAATGGATCAGCCGATCCGGGGAGCGGTTGTCCGCTGGCATCAACCAGCGGTGGTGCGCCACGTCGCACACCATCACCCATCGTGAAAATGAGCAGGTTGACGCCATGGCTCAACATAATCAGACCCAGGATCAGCTTCACTACCGAACGGCGCAAGATCAGATAAGTGGCCCCACCAAACAGAGAGCCGATTGCTATCGCCAGCAGAATGATCATGCAACCTCCTCTTGCTCAACAGATGCCGATTTCATTTCCGGCAAAGGAAAAAGGATCGGCTCTTCTACCAGAAGGAGTGCAATCTTCGTGGTTACACCAATAACCGTAAAGTAGACTCCAACATCGAACAAGACCGGCGTACCAATCTTACCTACTCCAGGAATAGGTTCTGGTATCCAGAATGCTTGCATATAAGGGAGACCGGCAAACAGCGCCGGCACACCCCAAATTGCCCCGAAGAAGACGCCAAAAGCAGCCAGCAGTAGGTAATTGACCGGCAAAATGCGTTGGGCTGTTTTAGGGCCAAAGGCCACCATCTGTAAAATGATCGCACTTGCCGCCAGTAGACCGCCAATAAAGCCACCACCTGGCAAATTATGGCCGCGAAGGAGCATAAAGATCGAAAGCAGCAGTAAGACCGGCATCATCAACCGGCTGATCGTGCGTAGAATTAACGAGTCGTACAATGCACTATCTCTGGGCATCGACCGGTTCACTGACCGGCTCGATTGTCGTAACTCGCTCTGGTGTCGCATTGTCTTTCCTCTGTCGTAACCGTAACAAGCCATAGATACCAAGGAGCGCGATGAACAAGACCGTAATTTCGCCCATGGTATCGAAACCGCGAAAGTCAACCAGGATCACATTCACGACGTTGGCACCTTTGCCCAGTTCCAGACTATTTTCCAGGAAGAAGGGTGCTAACGGCGCAAAACTATCATTTGTGGCCGCTGCCAGTACCAGACCACCCATCAGCACACCCATGACCGTCGCCACAATCGCATCGCGCCGCCGCACCCAGGCCGACGAGAAGCTCTCGAAGCGTACCGGTAGGACGGAGAAGACCAGTAACAGAAACACGGTTGAGAGCACTTCAATTAGCAACTGAGTCAATGCCAGGTCAGGCGCTGAGAAGAGGACGAAGAGGAGCGATACCATTGCGCCGACAACACCAACAGCAATGATGGCTCCCAGGCGGGTGCGGGCGTTAATCGTGGCAATAACTCCAATCGGGATGAGAGCCGCCGCCAGTATCTCGTAGAGCTGCAACTGTGGATCGAGATCGAAGCGAATCGCCCCCAGTCCAAAACTGACAAACGGAACACCAACGAAAACCAGCATGGTGAGCGTCGTGAGCAGAATATATCGGCGCAGACGGCCTTCCTGAATGGTTCGCGTCAACGCGGTAGCACCGGTCAGGGTACTCTCGATCAGACGGTCAAAGATCATATCGCCGCGTGACCAGGCCGGCCAACCGCGTAAACCGGCCAGTTGATCGGCGAAACGGAACATCACGACGCCAATCACAATCGCGCTCAGACTCACCAGCAGCGCGGGATTAATCCCGTGCCAGAGCGCCAGTTTCACGTCAAGCGGCTTGCCGTAGATTGACGCACTGGCCGGAGCGATCAGCGTGCTTATCGGCCCTAGAAATGCGATGGGGATGATCAACGACAATACTGCCGGCACACCGGGACCGATCAACATACCCGGTACCGGATCGGTGATATGCTGCTGCATAGCCGCAACACTGCGCTGACCGAGGAAGGCATTGCTGAACAGACGCCAACCGGTAATTAGATAGGCGATAGCAGTGACGGCAATGGCTGCCACCGCCAGCACACTTAATGTCGCACCCAACTCGGTTTCCAGCGCTGCTTCAAGCATTAGCTCTTTGGCCACAAAACCAAACATCACCGGAATGCCACCGAATGAAAGCAAAGCCAGCGCCGTAATCACCATCGTCTGCGGCATGTACGTGCGCAGTCCGCCGAGACGGCGGAGATCACGCGTCCCACACTCGTGGTCAATCACCCCGGCAAGCATGAACAGGGCCGATTTATACAGCGCGTGGGCCAGAATATTTGTCGCCACACCTTCGGCACCGTACTTCCCGCCCAATCCGATCTGCATCGTCAAGGCACCCAGCATGCTGATCGTGGTATAGGCCAGCATCGCCTTTAGATCGAACTGCCGCATCGCCACAATCGCAGCGAAGGTCATTGTCGCCCCGCCAACCACCGCCAGCGTCACATCCCACAGCGCGGTTCCACCTAATGCCGGGCTAAGTCGCGCCATGAGGTACACCCCGGCCTTAACCATCGTGGCCGAGTGGAGAAAGGCACTGGCCGGTGTCGGTGCCTGCATCGCACCGGGAAGCCAAAAGTGGAAGGGTATCTGGGCCGATTTGGTGAAACAGCCAAGCAGAATTAAGATCACTGCTGCCGGGTAGAGAGGATGCGTTCGCAACGTATCGCCAGCCGCCAGAATATCACTGAACTCATAGCTCCCAACCGCCTGACCAAGCAGTAACAAACCGACGAGCAGCGCCAGTCCACCACCACCGGTCACCAGGAGTGAATGCAGAGCACCCCGCCGGGCATCGGCATAATCGTGCTTGTAGCCAATCAGCAAATACGACGTTACCGAGGTCAGTTCCCAGAACACAAACATCGTCAGCACATTGCCGGCCAGCACCAGCCCCAGCATCGCACCCATAAACAGCATCAGGTAAGCCAGAAAACGGCCAAGACCGCTGTCAGATCCGAGATAGTGGCCGGCATAACCGACGATCAATGTCCCAATGCCAGAGATAATGAGGGCAAACAGCAGGCTCAAACCATCAAGCGTGAAGCTTAGATGCAACCCTAGCGCCGGCACCCACTCTATCCGTTCAGTCACCAGCCCGCCTTCCCACACCGGCGCAGCCTGCGCCAGCGTCAGACCGAAGATGAGCAACGGGATCAACGCCAACCCCCACGCAATTCGGTCACGCGCCGGAAAGCGGGCGAGCAAGGCCAGGGGAGCTGCCGCTAGCGCAATGAATACAAGCGGATAGATCATGCTCTCCTCGTTCAAACACTACAAAACACTACTACCACCTGACGTGGTACGATACGACGCAATCAGCGAACGTGGCAACGGCTAGACAATGTTCCGGTTGGATCAACCCGCTGAGAGGGATTGAAACCGCGTACACTTTATCTTACCAGCACTATTGCCTAAACAACATTTGAATATGTTGGGTTTGTTGTCATTGTACTCCAAAACAGTAAAGCTGTCACACTCCGAATAATAGCCGTTAGACACAATTACTGCGCACGGTGATCGTGTCTAACTCGGCGCTCCACCCATTCATCGAATATCTGGTAGAGTTATCATGCAAGAAAGCAATTTTTGAGTATGAGTGAGCTATGAGTAAAGTACACACCATCTCCATCTTGAACGCACTTCAGGTCATCGGTATCGCTCTTCTGTTTTTGACAATCCTCAGCGCCTGCGGTGAACCGCTGCGTGAACGTAGCATTGAAGTAACAGCCACCGAAATGCGCTTTGATCCCGACCGTGTAGAGGCTCGCACCGGTGAACAGGTCTTCTTACGCTTACGCAACCGCGGCGAAGTAGCGCATAGTCTGACCATTGAGCTACCCGCCGGAGACCGTACCGTCTCGGCTGATCCGGGTGTTGATGCGATACTGACCTTTCGCGCTCCAGCCCCTGGAGAGTACCGTTTCTACTGTCGTATTCCCGGCCATGAAGCGCAACAGGGTGTTCTGGTCGTTACCCCATGATGACCGGCACTACGAGGGCACCCAATCACGGCGGCGAATGGCGTTAACGGTCAGAATAACCAGGGTGACCAGCGTGATCGGCAAGACGAAGAGCATCATGATACCGCTGAACGCAGGCAACGCATCATGTTCAGTTGCCGCCATGATCAGATAAACTGTATATGCCACATAATAACCGAGAAAGAGTGCCCCCTCCCAGCGATTAATGCTCAGACCTGAAACAAAAATCGGCATAACCGCAAAGGCAACCGCAATCATCACCGGCAGATCAAATGTGATGACTGACGGAGCCACCACAAGACCACCAGGTGTTACCAGCGATGCAATTCCCAGAATACCGAGAATATTGAAAATGTTACTCCCTACTGCATTGCCAATCGCAATGTCGCGTTCCTGTTTGAGGGTGGCAACAATAGAAGCAACGACTTCCGGTAATGAGGTACCGGCAGCTACAATCGTCAAGCCAATCACAACATCACTAATCCCAATAGAACGCGCAATGGTCGTTGCACTTTCGACCAGCCAGTTCGAGCCGAGTGCCAGCAACCCCAAACCAACAATAATCATGCCAAGCTGCATAACCCAGATCGCAACAGTCGGTCGTTCACGCAGTTTTTGTAAACCATACTCCTGTACATACTCATCCTGTACGGCAGCACTCTCCTTACGGCTGGCATAGATTGACCAGACGATGTAACCGAGCAGTAAGCTGAAGAGTAACAATCCATCCGACCAGCCAATCGTACTGTCGAGGGCCAGCACCGCTAACAAGAGTGACACCGCAATCATGAAAGGTACTTCACGCCGAATGAGCTGTACTGCCACGATCAATGGGCTAATCAGGGCACAGGCACCCAGGATGAACAGAATGTTGAAAATATTACTCCCTACTATATTACCGATCGCAATATCACTTTTGCCGGCTAAACCGGCCTGGATGCTCACCGCTAGCTCCGGTGAACTAGTACCAAATGCGACCACTGTCAAACCGATGACGAGCGGTGAAATCCCAACCAGCGCTGCCAGGTGACTCGCTCCACGTACCAACAGCTCGCCGCCAATCGCCAGACACACTAGTCCGCCTAGCATCAAGCCGATTGTCATGATATCCATAAGATATTGATGTTCTCCTTTTGCATACAGGATTTGACACGATACACATTGGTTTATTATATGCAGCAACCGTCGCCCTTACGAGGGCGAATCTTCGTTATATGCGCTGCCGAAGAAGCGCAGCAGCAATAGGAAAAATTCCCCTATGAGGAATGGCAAAAATCCTGTATAGTGCGTAGCGTTGGGGAGTAGCCGCCCGCCAACTGCGGGTTGATGTCACCGTCAAGACGGAATGCAACATTCCCGGTGGCGTCGCGTATCGGGCAACCGTACTGGCGAGACCGACGCAGTGGGGAGCTGCGTTTGGCTCGCCTTTTTGTTGTGGTAAAAACAAACTGTACGACAGGGAGAAAAGCACAATGTTCGATGCAGTGTGGGTCTGGATCGGTTTTAACCTCTTTGTACTGGCCCTGCTGGCCCTCGATCTGGGGGTATTTCACCGTGATGCGCACGAAGTCTCGTTACGCGAGGCGGCAATCTGGAGTGTCGTCTGGATTTCACTGGCGCTGGTCTTCAATCTTGGATTGTATCTCTTCTGGGATCAGATCATGCCGGGGAGCAGCCTGAGTGCCGGCGAGGCCGGGCTGGCTTTCCTCACCGGCTATTTAATCGAAAAAGCGCTGAGCGTTGACAATATTTTTGTCTTCGTATTGATCTTCTCGTATTTTGCAGTGCCGGCCAAATACCAGCACCGCGTCCTGTTCTGGGGGATTCTCGGGGCGCTGATCATGCGGGGCACCATGATCGCCGCCGGCGCGGTACTTATCAAGCAATTTCACTGGATCATCTGGGTCTTCGGCGCCTTCCTGATCTTTACCGGTATTCGTATGGCCACCTCGCAGCACGAGGAAGTAGAGCCTGATAAGAACCCGGTAATACGCCTTTTCCGGCGCTTTATGCCAATCAGTGATCGCTACGACGGGCAAAAGTTTCTCACCCGCCAGAATGGCGTGCTAATGGCAACACCGCTGCTGCTGGTGCTGGTGATGGTTGAGACAACCGACCTGATCTTTGCAGTCGACTCAATTCCGGCCATTTTTGCGGTGACCCAAGACCCGTTTATCGTGTACACATCGAATGTCTTCGCAATCCTGGGCTTGCGGGCACTGTACTTTGTGCTGGCCGGCGTCGTTCATCTCTTCCACTACTTGAAACTGGGTTTATCAGTAGTGCTGGCCTTCGTCGGTGTGAAGATGCTGCTGCCGGATGTGAGCACGGCCTTGATCGGTACGAGTTGGAAGATTCCTACTGGTATTTCACTCAGTGTTGTGGCCACGATTATCACGGTATCAATTGTGGCCTCGCTGATCAGGGCTCGACAGGTTGAGAGCAGTGAACCTGCGACGCCATCAAACAAAGTCTAACGGTTCACCCCGAAGCTCCAGATCTACCGCAGACATAGCAGGAGATAGGCCACCGATCAATTCACAAATGAGATCGGGCTGCTCCTGCTGTGGCATATGACCACAGCGAGAAAAGTAAATGTATTGTGCCCGTCCCTCCAGCACGACTTCCATCGACTCAATCAATTCACCATCGACAATCACGTCGTGATCACCACTGATTAAGACCGTTGGTGTCTGGCATTCGCTGACTAGATCGAGATACTGTTCTGCCCGGAAGAAGGCATCAATCGTCAGCCAGCGCAAGGCCGAGAGGGTTGCCCGGCGTTGCAGCGGATGATGAAGGCGCTGCCAGATACGCCGACGGAGAAACCGTCGTTCACGAGCCGGCAAGTCGTAGAGGCTATAGTAGAACGGCTGTAGGCTCAGAAAAGCCAGTTCCTGCGAACGACGCATACTGTTCATCACCAGCTCACCAAGACCGGGAATGAGCAGTGGCCACCACTGTCGCGGTGGAGTGCGCCGTTTAACCGGTAAACATCCACTGATCAGAATCTGTTGCTGGATCAGGTGAGGCAGGCCAATGCTAAGACGTTGGGCAATCATTGCCCCCATTGAATGACCGACCAGCGTAATCTGTTGCAACTGTAAGGCGGCAATGAATTCGGCCATAGTACTGGCAAAAAACGTTAGGCTATACCCTCCGTTTGGCCCTGAACTACGGCCAAAACCCGGTAGATCAGGGGCGATCACCCGATACATTTGGGAGAGTGGAACAATCACCGCACGCCAGGTATCGGCTTCATCACCCAGACCATGCAAGAGAAGGAGTGGCGGTAGATTGACAGAACCGGCAGCGTAGTAGAAGATGTCCACATCACGCAGCGCAACCCGACGAGCGTAAGGGACAAGGTCAACGGGGATATCCATCGTTGGTTCTCGCTTCATGGCGCTACCTTCAGGTAAGAAAACTCCCCTAATTTTAGAATACACAAGTTGGTTTGTCAAATGTTTTTAAGCACGACAACACTACTGTTTTTACACGATAGTATGTCGTAGATTTACGATGAGATGGGATCGAAGGCATCTATCAATATTGAGATAACCACTCAATTAAGGTGTAACAAGAGTAGTGCATGTTAGAGAAATAACAGGCTTTTTCTATTGGTATGCTACAATCGAGCAATTAAACAGGCCGGGATGACCGGCAGAGGATAACCAACAAGGAGCCGGCAATGCGCACAAACATTCGCGATATTCAGCAGATGCGCGACCGCGGCGAGCGAATCCCGATGGTCACCGCGTATGACTACACCTCAGCTCAGATTGCTGATCGCGCCGGAATTCCATTGATTCTGGTAGGGGACTCACTAGGCATGGTCGTGCTAGGCTACAATTCTACCGTATCGGTGACGCTTGACGACATGATTCACCATACACGCGCTGTCGTGCGTGGTACGCAAAAAGCCCTGGTTATCGGTGATCTTCCATTCCTTACCTACACGTCACCAGAGCAGGCGATGCAGAGTGCCGGACGGATGTTGCAGGAAGCCGGTGCGCAGGCCGTCAAGCTGGAAGGCGGTGTGCATATCGCTCCTACCATTGCCCGCCTGGTTCAGGCAGGGATTCCGGTGATGGGGCACATTGGCTTTACGCCACAGGCGGTTAACCAGATTGGGTTGCGCGTGCAAGGGCGACGGGCCGCTGAGGCGCAACGACTGCTCGCCGATGCGCTGGCCGTGCAAGAAGCCGGTGCCTTCGCGATTGTGCTGGAGCTGGTACCGGCAGAGCTGGCTCAGGCCATTACGGAACGGTTGCGGATTCCGACCATCGGGATCGGTGCCGGAGCCGGCTGTAGTGGTCAGGTGCAGGTCTGGCACGATATGCTCGGTTTGTACAGCGACTTTTTACCCCGTCACGCCAAGCGATACGCCGATCTGGCAACAATTATTGCCGAGGCGCTGAGTCAGTACGCCAGTGATGTGCGTAATGGCACGTTCCCTGGCCCTGAACATAGCAGTCGGATGGATCCGGCAGAGCTAGCCGCAGCGCTGGGGAGTGAAGGTCAGGCGACGGAGTAAGCAACAATTACGAAGAACCTCTTCGAGCATCATCCCGCAGCGGGTTGCAAAGCTGCTCATTGCAGCGTGGTGGGCGCACCGGAGGCGCACGCTCCCAGCAAATCCCGCCGCCCCCACCCTACCCCGCTCCAGCTGGGGGTGGGAACCTCCGGCAACGGCTGGCTCCCGCTGGCGCGTGGTGGGTCTGGCTTGTGCGCCATCGCCAGATGAAGGCATGGTAGGTGGTCGCGGGGGGTGGGTGCGTCGGAGGCGTGTGCGCCCAGGGCATTCCGGCGCTGGCGTACCGCTGTGATACGCGCTTCCTTCACCATACGCTCAACGCAACACTACGTAACCAATTGTTGTAAGATGGTGTAGCCTCACCCCACTGGATGAGGGTGAGCAGAGACTCAGAAATGCCACATTGTTATTGATGAATGGGTGCGCTCAGGCTCAACGTTGAGCAAGACAACGAGGAAACATGCTATGAAAGTCCTACACACAGTCGCCGAATTTCGGCAGGCACGGGCGGCGTTTGATGCCCTGGGGTTCGTGCCGACGATGGGGTATTTGCATCAGGGACATTTGGCGCTGGTTGAACAGGCGCGTCGCGAATGCCTGGCAGTAGCGGTGAGTATCTTTGTCAATCCAACGCAGTTTGGCCCTAACGAGGACTATGCCCGCTATCCACGCGATACTGACCGCGATCTGGCGCTGCTCGAAGCAGCCGGTGTTGATCTGGTATTTATCCCTTCGGTCGAAGAGATGTATCCGCCCGGATTCGGCACCTATGTCATTCAGCCTGCCGCTGATGAGGTGCTGGAAGGGGCGGCCCGACCTGGCCATTTTCGGGGTGTCGCGACCGTTGTCTGTAAGCTGTTTAATATTGTGCAGCCGACCAAGAGCTACTTCGGACAGAAGGATGCCCAACAGACGGTTGTAGTGCGTCAGATGGTTCGCGATCTGAATCTCCCGGTTGAGATTGTAATTGTGCCGACAGTACGCGAACCTGATGGTCTGGCGCTCAGTAGTCGTAACGTCTATTTGAACGCCGAGCAGCGAGCCGCCGCACCGGTGCTCTACCGGGCACTGTGCACCGCTGCCGAACGCTACGCTGCCGGTGAGCGTGACGCCGAGACGCTGCGAGCAGTGATGCGAAGTGTGCTCGCCGGGGAGCCGCTCGCCCGACCGGATTACGTTAGCGTGGCCCATCCGCTCACGCTGCGTGAACTGGATCGGATTGGTGCGGACGGTGCCTTGTTGTCGCTGGCCGTGCGCTTTGATCAGGTGCGCCTGATCGACAACTGGCTGTTGGAAGGGGAAGGAAAATAGACGATAGTGAGCGGGTTGACCCTCACCCCCGGCCCCTCTCCCGCGGCGCGGTCTATGCATTACCCACATGTCGCGCTGCATTAGGTCGGGCTGCACACGCTCCCCGTGGCGCAGGCTTCCGGCCTGCGTGCAGGCATCCTCGCCACCGCCGGCAGGTGCTGGCCATAACCGCTGGTGCGCAGGCACGAACCTGGTCAACAATACGTCTACGTGCAGGTGTCGCATGTCTGCCTGACCGACTCGATAATCGGCACGAGCACATCCAGCACCGCCGTGACCTGGAGCGGTATCAGCGTACCACGCGCCGGATCGTGAGCACGGCTGGCGCGGCAGCCATGCTGCCGCACGCCAAACTGCGCGACACACGGGTGACGAACGGGTAAAGCAATCTATCCAGCACGTGATAGCACGGCTGGAGCGACGCACTGCCATCGGGTCAGTCGCTCAAAACAACACCCATAGCGAT
>NZ_DAOUBI010000175.1:0-64289 GCF_034432675.1 Chloroflexus sp.
AGGTACGCTGCACGATGTGGTGCGCAGGGTCGTGCTGTTCATCATCGCCGGTAGTCTTTCGTGGCCTGCTCACAGTGTAGGTGGCAACTTGGATTACCATAGATGTTTTTACTTACCGTTGTCGGGTCTTGTCCTGACATTGCGAGCGCTATTTGCTAGAGTGAGATCGTGACAAAGAGCAGTTCGTATTCTCCGCTTTGCAAAGAGGAGTATCGAGTGTATGCCAGCAACAACTGAGGTGGCGATTACTGATCAACATGTGGTTATTGATGGATTTCGCTTGCGTGTGTTGACCGCCGGTCAGGGGCCAGCCGTGCTCTTGCTGCACGGCTTCGTCGTGAGTGCTGACGACTGGATTCCGACCATTCGCCTGTTAGCGGTGAGTGGTTTTCAGGCGATTGCGCCCGATGCGTTAGGATTTGGTGCCTCAGATAAGCCAGGCGGTGCCGTGTACACGTTGCGTCGATATGCCGATCTCAATGCAGGGTTACTGCGCTTCTTCGCGGTTGATCAGGCAGCGGTTGTCGGTCATTCAATGGGCGGGAAACATGCGCTGGCAACGACTATCCTCTATCCGCAGCAGGTTTCGCGCTTAGTAATCGCCGATAGCGAAGGCTTCATGCAGCTTCCATTATTTATGCGCAAAGGTGGAGCAATACCATTCCTCGGTGAAGCGCTGGTCGGGTTGTCGGCGCTGCCCTTTGTGGTGCGGATGCAGTTACGAACGGCGTTTGCCAATCCTGATCGCTACATTACCCCTGATCTGATCGCTCGTGGTACCGCTACCCTGGGTAATCCTGAGATTCGGCGCACCATGGTGGCGCTGAGTCGCTATTTTGATGCCAACGATCTGCGCGGGAGCGGTCTTTGGCCGCAACTTGCCGCCATCCGCCAGCCAACGCTTATTGTGTGGGGAGCTGAAGATCGACTCTTTCCGGTACGCTACGCCTACGAAGCGCAACGCGCTCTCCCTCACGCCCGACTGGAGATTATTCCGAATTGCGGTCATTTTCCCATGATCGAAGCGGCAGATCGCTTCCATCAGCTCTTGCTCGAATTTTTGCGCCAGTGATCAGATACCCAGCAACCTGTGATTATCTGACCATGATCAATACTTGCCGCATCTTTACGGGAAAACACAGGACTCGGTCTGTGTTAACCCTCTGTTACATGGCGACAGGCGATGTATTGCCCATACCATTACCCAGGCTATATAGATTGCAGAGACGACAACAATAACAACATACCAGATGATGATCAATACTTGCCGCATCTTTACGGGAAAACACAGGACTCGGCCTGTGTTAACCCTCTGTTACATGGCGACAAGCGATGTATTGCCCATACCATTACCCAGGCTATATAGATTGCAGAGACGACAACAATAACAACATATCAGAAGATCACCACACCCAACCAGTGGTGATGGCACCCTGCACATCCGGCTATTTTGCCAGTCGCGTAGTTGCAAATAACGCCAGTACCAGCGCCCCCAGGCACATCAGTGTGACCCCAACCCAGCCGGCCATCTGCCAGGCGAGGCCGGGGATCACTCCGCCCAGGGTGCCACCAATATAGTAGGCGACCAGGTAGAGCGCACTTGCCGCACCTTTGGCCTGTTGCGCCAATTGATTGACCAATGCCGGTGCAATCGATTGGGCGATGAACATGCCGGTACACAATGTCCACAATCCCAATGCAATGACCGGCAGGTTGGGGATGAGCGTGAGGGCAATCCCGCTCATGGCGATCAGCAGGCCGAGCGCAATCAGACGTTGACGGGGATAGCGTGCTGAGAGGGAGCCTGCCCACGGCGAGACAATCACGCCGGCCAGATAACTGATGTAGGCCAGGGCAACAATTGACGGTGGCAATTGAAAGGGCGGTGCATTCAGGTAGTAGGGTAGATACGTGAATATGCCAAGAAAGCCAAAAAAGAGGGTACCGGCGAGCAGATAAGCATAGCGCAACTGTCTTTCGTAAAGATGGGCGATCATCGCCCGATACGCCTGTTGCCAGCCACCCACCGATGAGGGCCGGTCACGAGGAAGGGTCAGCAACAATGTTATACCGCTCGCCAGCGTGAGTCCGGCAAAGACGACAAAGCTCATCCGCCAGCCCAGACTATCGCTGATCAATCCGCCGAAGACTCGACCACTCAAGCCACCGGCCACATTTGCGGCAATCCAACCGCCGACTGCCCGCCCCAAGGCAGATGGCGGCAGATGATCACCAAGGTACGCTACGGCTACCGCAGTCAAGCCGGGAATACACAGACCCTGAAGCGCCCGCCAGAAGAGCAACAGTTCAAACGATGGCACCAGTGCGCAGAGCAGAGTCGGCAAACCGAGGAGAAGACAACTGCCGGCCATTACCGGTTGACGGCCCAGCCGGTCGCTGAGCGGGCCAACGGCCAGTGAGCCGAGCGCAATCATCAGAACAACAACCGAGACTGTCAAACCCGCCGTCGCTGGCGCGACATTGAAGGTCACCGACAACTGGGGCAGGATCGGTTGGGTGAGATACATGTCCGAGAAGACAATCACACCGGCGCAGTAAAGGGCGATTGTCCAGGTACGGCGAGAGGTGACTACAGCAGTGTTCATGCGCAATTACTCATCATCGTGTCTGGGGTAGCAAAAGCATCAGTTTGCGCTACGTGCGACGGCCTGGGAGAGGTTGTGGGGCGAGAAACTCCTCATTCCTCATCATCATCGCCTACCCACAGAAACCGGTTGAGGTCAATCAGATAGTCATCACTCACCGGCACACCTTCAGCTTCCAGGCGTGCCCGTTGCTCATCGGCGGCGTAGACATTGCTGATACGACCGACCCGATTAATCACTCGCCACCAGGGTACATCGTTGTCGCCGAGCAGCGCATGCAGCGCATACCCGACCATGCGGGCCTGGCCGGGAAATCCAGCCAGGGCAGCAATGCGCCCATAGGTACAGACGCGACCTGGCGGAATGCGTTTCACAACAGTGTAAATGGCTGTATACGACGATTCGTGGCTAACGCTCATCTCAACGCTGCTTCGGCGGTGGCGGGCTGAAGGCGATCATCGGTTTGGCTATTCCGCGATTGCAGGATGGTCTTGATACAATGATCTCATCAACATATGTAGAGGGATGCAACAATATCGGCAATCCCTCTACAATTTCTGACGCTACGGTGGTATCAGACAAGCCAGACAAACTCTTGGTTACGCCAGGCGGCCACCATCAACCGCCAGTGTCGCTCCGGTCACAAACGAAGCCTTATCTGAGCAGAGCCAGACGACCGCATTGGCGACCTCATCAGGCGAGCCGAGCCGACCAATTGGTTCACCCTCGGCAAACTGGGCCAGCAGTTGGGGATTACCCTGAGTAAAGCGGTCAATCATTGCGGTATGAATTGTACCTGGACAGACTGCATTGACACGAATACCGTTACGCGCATACTCAAGGGCTGCCGCTTTGGTGATACCAACGATACCGTGCTTGCTGGCTACATACGCCGAAACGCCACGCGATCCGGCCAGACCGGCGACCGATGAGGTATTCACAATCGCACCGCCACCCTGCTTGAGCATGTGCCGGATTTCGTACTTCATACATAACCAGACCCCTTTGAGGTTGATCTCGATCACCCGATCCCAGACCTCTTCGGGATAATCGGCCAGCATTGCCTGCACGCCTTCAATCCCGGCGTTGTTGTGCGCAAAGTCGATCCGACCGAACGTGTCAACTGCCAGAGCAATTAATCGCTCCACTTCATCGCGTTGCGAAACATCACAACGCACGAACACTGCATCGGTATTCAAAGCCCGACATAGGGCAACCGTCTCTTCCCCGCCCTCGACATTCACATCAGCAACGACAACCTTGGCACCCTCACGGGCAAACGCCAGTGCTGAAGCACGACCAATACCGGCTGCTGCGCCGGTGACCAGCGCAACCTTCCCTATGAAAGGTGGCTCCATGAGTTCCTCCTCTAGCCAGTCTTTGCATGCGGTATCATACCATAAGTATATCGTTTCGCATATGTTCGAGGGAAATTCCATTATGTATCGTGACGACTACATTCTACGAATGATTGCCCAATTTGGAGCAATCATTCGTCATATTCTCGGTCTCTACCGCGAGGGTAAATCGCCACTGGTGCGCATCGCTATCGATAACGCATACCGCGACCGATTAGGAGTAGGCAGTGATCAGATAGCGACGCTGAGTGATCAACAATTACTGGCACTGCTTCGCTTTCATCACCGGAGCGAGGAATGGTGGGTGGAAGGGGCATACCTCGCGGCACTCCTCACAACCGAGTCGCGTCTGTTCGCCGATGATGGTGCGATGGATGAAGCCGCAGGACGTGCACTGCTGGCGTTGCAACTGGTGATTGAGTGCCGACTGGCTGCCCCAGAGGATGTGCCCGATTATATTCCGGATTATGCCGTACTGCTTGATCTGCTGCGTGACTATGTGCTACCGACACCAACCCTGGCGGCGCTCTTCACCCTCTGCGAGCAAAGCGGTGATCTGGCGCGTAGCGAAGACCTTCTCCACGAGCTGATCTCCCGTGATCGGGCCGGCTGGCTGGCAACGGCCCGTGTGTTCTATACCCGCTTGCTCAGCCAGGACGATCAGGTGCTGGATGCCGGTGGATTATCGCGTGAAGAGGTGGTGAACGCTCTGGCAGAACTTGACCGGCCTGGGTGAGGAGTACGCACCCGGTGATGATCTTGCCAGAAGTCGTTCGTCAATCGTGAACAGTCAGGTGAGCGTGGGCAACCCTGCCAATGACACGACGTGCTCCACACACCCTGCTATGATCTACCGCAAGTGCATCATCCCGCCGGTGCGTAGGAAAGGGGCGCACGGCTGTGCGCCCCTATTGGTGCGGTCATATGTCGCATCTGCGCCAGCTTCGAACGTTTCATACACGGGCGCACGGCTGTGCGCCCCTATTGGTGCGGTCATATCCTCAGTTCTTACCTCACATGCAACGACCGTTAACCAACCCATCAGCGACCGTGATTTAAAAAGTTAGCCAGCATCTGTTTTCCACTCTCGGTCATGATCGACTCAGGGTGAAACTGGACACCTTCTACCGGTAATGAGCGATGGCGCAGACCCATAATGATGCCATCATCCGTCCACGCGGTGACCTCTAGTTCAGCCGGCAAATCCTCACGGCGCACGATCAACGAATGGTAACGGGTGGCGCGGAATGGCGAGGGAAGGCCGGCAAACACGCCCTGACCCTGATGGTAGATGGGTGATAATTTACCGTGCATCACCAGTGGTGCCCGCACGACTGCTCCACCGTAGGCAGCGCCGATGGCCTGATGCCCAAGGCAGACGCCGAGAATGGGGATGTGCCTACCTAACCGGCGGATCACATCGACACTGATCCCCGCCTCTGCTGGCGTACAGGGGCCAGGACTGATCACGATCCGGTCAGGAGCGCGGGAAGCGACATCAGCGACGGTTATCTGGTCGTTCCGCACCACCTCAACGTCAGCGCCTAATTCGCAGAGATACTGGTACAGATTGTATGTAAACGAGTCGTAGTTGTCGATTAGGAGAACGCGCATAATCATCACTCCATCGTCTGCGATGCAATTGCCTGTTCACGTTCATCTTGGGTCAGAATAGCCCCTTTCGCCCGTGCCCGAATCAGGGCTTCCACACATGCCGGATCGAACTCCGTACCGGCACCGCGCTGCAAAAGTGCCAGGGCTTCGGCGATGGGCATTGGGGGCCGATATGGTCGATGGCTGGTAATCGCATCGAACACATCGGCAACCGCGACAATGCGGCCAAAGAGTGAAATATCGTCACCCTGCAGACCGTATGGGTAGCCACGGCCATCAAGTCGTTCGTGGTGCTGGGCCAGTGCCGTCCAAGACTCGCGCAGCAGATCGAGTTCGAGCAACCCATTATCGCGGAGAAATTCGATGCCGTAGAGAGGATGCCGGCGCATCTCAGCAAATTCTTCCTCGTCGAGCCGACCCGGCTTCTTAAGAATGTGATCGGGAACGCGGATTTTGCCAACATCATGCAATTTACTGGCGATACGCAATCGGTAGATTTGTTCTCGCGGTAGTCCTAATTCTTGAGCGATGGTAACCGAAAAATCACTGACACGTTGACTATGGCCACGGGTGTACGGATCTTTAAGATCAATTGCGCCGGTAATGGCTGCAATAATCCGGGTAAACAGGCTATCTGTTTCTCGATACAGTTCGGCCAACCGGATCGCCGTTGCCGCCTGTGACGCAAGTGTTTGAAACAGAATAATATCTTCGTTAGAAAATGTTCGACCGTGTCTTGGGTTGAGGGCTTGTGCCCCACCGATAATTATCCCCTCCACTTCACCACGTTCACCACCAAGAATGATCTTGGGCGAGCGCAACGGCACACAGAGAATGGCACGGGTCTGAAATCCGCTCCGTTGATCAAGTTCCTGGTAGAAGCGATGGTCACGATGGACATCATTGACGACAACTGTTTCACCGGTTTCAATCACGTGACCGATGATGCCCTGACCGCGCGGCACACGTAACGACTCTACGCGCTCACTGTTTTCACCACCGGCAATGTGTAAGACCAGATCGTTTCGCTCGTGATCGATCAGCCAGATTGATGCCGCTTCGACCTCAAGCAGTTCGCAGGCGTAACTCATGATCCGGCGCAACAACTCATCACGTTCCAGGGTGGTCGTCAAATGTGAGACGATCTCAACCAGCGCATGCTGGCGGCGTTCGCGCTGTTGTGTTTCTTCTAACAACCGGGTTTTTTCGATTTCAGTCACCAGCCGTGACGTCAGCAAATCGATCAGAAGCAGCTCTTCCTGATCATCGACCGCCTCAAACGAACCGTTGAAGACCTGCACCACGCCCACCGGCTCGCCCCGTAGCAGCAAGGGTACACATAACATTGTGCGCAGATCGAGTGAACCCATTTCGCCAAAGGTTCGATTCCAGCGTGGATCATTCGCGACATCGTTGACGAAAAACGGTTGCCGATGTTGCAAGGCATAACCGGCCAATCCGGTATTGGCCGGCAGGCGGCGACCGAGCAGCGCCTCGCCGGCAGGACTGCCTTTCACGACTTTGAAGATAAGTTCATCGGTTGCGGCATCGTACAGGTAGAGGGTGCCGGCTTCTGATTGCGCGATCTCGATAATGAGATCGAGCAAACGATCAAGGAGATCATCAAGTTGGGTTGTGGCAGCAATCTGATTGGCACGTTGGATAATCTCTAAGTACCGTTTAGGTGCCTGTTCTTGATCGTTCATAACCTGTTCCCCCTCTTGCCCCATAGCTAAGTAAGACCTTGTGTGACCAGTACGTACTACTCCTAGTCCCTGTGGGCCAACGCCTGTACGTAACGCACCAGCTCAGTGGCCTCACCAGCCACAGCCACCGGCATACCTGCTGCCAGGCTGATTTGGGCCGGTGAGTAATCATCGATAGATCGTTCACCTGTGTAGTCGAACATTACCCGTGGCAGTAATGCCCGGTCACAACCAGATGCGCGAAGGGCAGGAATCACATCCTGTGCGGTCAACAACCCACTCACCGTTACCGTTTCACCAAAAAACTGATTGACGACCGGGATAACCCTGACCGTCAGGTTTTCAATCCGATTCAGGCGGCTGGCAATCTGCTCCATGACCGGTGCGATCAGCGTGCCACACACCAGCGCCAGTTGCGTGGAGCGCGCGATACGAGCCGGTAAGCGCCGCCGGGCACGCATCCAGGTATCGAGGAAGTCGCGCACCATCCCGACACCATTGCTGTATTGCGGCATATCGTCATAGATTTCAGCAGGAGGGATCGGTCGTCCGGCCAGCAGGTAGAACTCATCGGAAGCATACACCAGGTGTAAGCCAAATTGCTCATAGCAGCGGCGCTGATACGGCTCGATCATATCGATCACGGCGGCTGCCTCGACTGGCGTATAACAGCGAAGCGGAATATCGGTCACTGCACCGAGCCGTGAGCAGAAACCCATTTCCGGGTTGTGGAGCGGCTGTAGCCCCGATTGAAGAGGGATGGTTGCGGTGGGGTCTTCCCATAGCGGCTGACGTTCCCAGTTGGTATCAATCCACTCTGGTGTCTCGTGAATCTGGATAGCGGCCCGAATCGTCTTTGGCGCTTTGCCCTCAAAGCGAAACTTCGTCAGGCCCACCGGCACCACAGCAATTGACTCGACAATAGGATGGAGGGCGATCAGGTCTTCAATACTCTGCCGCAATACCTCGCCGTCGTTGACCTGGGGACAGGCCACAATCTGGGTGTGAACGCGAATACCAATCTTGCCCAGGCGGCGAATCTGCTCACGAACATCGGGCACATCGCGTTTGCCCAGCATAATCGCCCGCCAGAAGGGATCGGTGGCGTGGACACTAATGTGCAACGGCGAAAGACGCTGACGCTCAATCCGTTCCCAATCGGCTTCGGTCAGATT
Source organism: Chloroflexus sp. (assembly GCF_034432675.1). Classification (GTDB taxonomy): domain Bacteria; phylum Chloroflexota; class Chloroflexia; order Chloroflexales; family Chloroflexaceae; genus Chloroflexus. The sequence continues at coordinate 8,460 of NZ_DAOUBI010000175.1, forward strand.
GGTAAAGGTAACAAAATTCGCGTAAAGGAACGATAGCCGGTAATCGTCATCTTTCAAATAGAGTGTTTTGCGAAAGCCTTTCGGCATCTGGGTGAGAAAACAGAAGGGGCATTTATTATTACAGGTACGCAACCGATCAAAGAGCGGTTCGGTAAATTCAATACCCAGGTCATCGTCGGGGTCTTTATCAATCGTTATTTCGCGTTCATCACCGGCAGCGGTGCGGATCAACAGGGTTACGCGCTCTTCCGCAATCGCAAAGCGATAATCAATCACATCGCGAAGCCGCTGACCATCAATTGCCGCTATGATGTCCCCCGGTTGCAGGCCAATTTGTTCGCCCAGACTCTGCTCTGCGACACGGGCAATAACTCCACCTTCACCGGTGATGCGTTTTATGTCGGGTTGGTATTCCACGCCTGCTCCTAACCGAGAAATAGGTCTACTAAAGCTACACTGATGAAGGTTTTTCGTAGCTTTAGTACGTCTATTGTATCATCATTCAGGGATCGATCCGACACGGTAGCGGGATAACGATTCAAGAAGCTGCTGCATCCATCGTTAAAAACGATGCAATATCCACATGTCACACGGCAGCCGGTATGACGCCTCGTATTACATTGTCATGGATGACGATCACACCCGGCGTTCACGTGACTAGCCGGGTCAACGACCTGACACGTACCAGATCGCGAGCAACGGCTGGCGCGGCAGCATGGCTGCCGCACTCCAAACTTCGCGACATGCGCATGATGAGCGAGCAAGGCAACCAATCCAGCGCATAATGGCACCGGAGATGGTTGTGAGAGCGCAACAGTACAGCGTTTTATGAAATGAGTGATCGTTATGGGTAATGCATAGGCAGTATGCCAGGGGAGTCGGCAGGTTAACACCCTGCCGCAAGTCGTGCCAGCTCCGCTAGGGCTGGCCTCACGGCGGAGAGCGGCACCCCTGGACACGCCTATGCATTACCCACATATCGCGCTGCGTTAGGCCGGGCTGCAAGTGCTCCCCGTAGCGGCTCCCTGTGGCGCAGGCTTCCAGCCTGCGTGGAGGCATCCTCGCCACTGCCGGCAGATGCTGCCTGTAGCCGTTGGTGTAGAGGCACGAACCTGCTACAACAACACTTCTACGCGCAGGGATCGCCTTCATACCTGACCGACGCGATGATCGACACGACCCCATTCAGTCCCCCGTGACCAGGATGGGGAACGGTATGTCACGCGCCGGATCGTGAGCACGGCTGACGCGGCAGCATGGCTGCCGCACTCCAAACTTCGCGACACGCGCATGACGAGCGGGTACAGTAATCCACCCAGCGCGTGTTGACACGACTGGAGCGGCGCACTGCCACTGGGCCAGTCGCTCAAAACAACACCCATAGCGATCATACCCGCTGATACGCACGTGGTTGACACCAGTTATGGGTAATGCATAGGCCCCGCCGGGGCTTACACATCGTGAGCGAGTGCTTCAGCCCCACGACATATCCTATATCCTATCTTCTACATCCTATTTCCTAACCAACCCCCTACACCAACGGCCACTGCCGACGCCGTTCACCGGTTAAGCGGGCCAGCGCATTGGCTACCGCTGCCGCAATCGGCCCCATCGGCGGTTCACCACCCCCAAACGGTTGATCGCCACTGCGCAGAATCTGCACAAACACCTCTGGCGCATCGGCGATGGTCAAGAGCGGATAGCGATCAAAATTACCGGCCTCAATCCGCCCATCGGCAATCGTGATCTGCTCGAACAGTGCTGCACTCAGCCCCATCATGATGCCGCCCTCGGTCTGAGCCGCCAGACCGTCGGGGTTAATGGCAACGCCTGGATCAACTGCAGCCCACACCCGATAGACCCGCAACCGGCCTTCGACCAGACCAACCTCAGCGATGTGGGCAGCTATCGTGCCGGCATCAATACTACAGGCAATCCCCCGCGCCCGGCCAGGTGGTGGCTGATCGTACCAGCCGGCCATTGTAGCAACCGCCTCCAATGCGGCACGGAAGCGATTGCCCATCGCAGTATCGGGCAGGTGCCGCAAGCGAAAATCGAGCGGATCGCTACTGGCAGCTACCGCCAGTTCGTCGATAAAACTTTCGACGGCAAAGACATTCGCCAGTAAACCTAACCCCCGCCAGGGGCCGGTTGGCACTGGCAGTTCGACCGTTTGCGCCTTGACTTCCAGATTAGGAATATCGTAGATAAGCCGGGCGCCACGCCAACCACCAAAATCACTACCGAACAGCCAGCGCAGTGGTGGCGGAAAGAGATCAAACAACACGTTCCCGCTCACATGGTGTTGCACAAGCGCGGCGATCCGGCCTTCGTCCGTGAGGGTGGCCCGAAAGGTTGCGTAGGTCGGTGGACGCAGATACCCGTAGCGAAACTCCTCGGTGCGCGTCCAGCCAACGTGAACAGGACGCCCAACGACTGTCGACAACAATGCCGCTTCGGTAGCGACAGTTGTGGTCACTTTGCGCCCAAATCCGCCTCCCAGATAGGTTGGCGTAACCTCAACCGTCTCCGGTTTACGACCGAGCACCTCGGCTATGGTGTGCGCAACCTGTACCGGTGATTGTGTGCTAACCCAGGCTCGAACCCGATCCGGTTGCACATCGACCAGGGCGGCCTGCGGCTCAAGATTGGCGTGTGCAGCCAGAGGAGTCTGATAGGTCGCCTCAATCACGCCGGCTCCGCGCAGCGCTGCCATAGCATCACCCTGCCGCTGAATCATCGTTCCCGATCCGACCTGCGCTGCGAGCCGGGCCTGAAGCTCTGCCAGATTGAACGGCGGCGGCAGTTCCCAATCCAGTTCCAGATCGTTCAGCGCAGCATACGCCGTCAGCCGCGACTCGGCGACCACACCGGCAAAGCCATCGCGAATCACCACCTCAACCACACCCGGTCGGTTGCGAGCCGTACCCGGTGCTGCCCGCCGCAGCTTTGCCCCCAGACGCGGTGGTCGGGCAACAGCGCCGTAGAGCATCCCCTCAACTCGAACGTCGTAGCCGTACACCGCCTCGCCGCGTATCTTGGCCGGAAGATCGAGTCGGGGCACTGGCTGACCAATGATCTGCCAGCGCTCAGGTGGCGTGAGCGGAGCGGCTTCGGTGGAAGTCTCCCAATTACGAGGTTGGGCGACCAGTTCAGCGAAACTGATCCGGCGTGCCGGCTGATCGGCATCAATCACGAATCCCTGCTCAATTCGGGTTTGAGCCGGTGCGATACCGAGCTGTTCAGCACCGGCGGTGCGCAGCATCTCGCGCAACGTCGCCGCCATCTCGCGGAGTAGCGGAAAGAGCGAGATCACCGAATAGGAAGCACTGGTACCGGCACCATCGGCGACCGGGCCCAACGAACTGCTCTGCACCACCTGCATCTGTTCCCAGCTCACACCCAGCTCCTCAGCCGCAATCTGAGCCAGTGCCGTATGCACGCCCTGCCCCATCTCCACCTTGGGCATCGTCATAGTCACACGGCCATCGGACTGGATCGTGAACCAGAGCTGCGGTTCGCGCGGCATATTCGACGGAATATTGATCACATCAGCGAACATGTCGGCCAACGCCAGCCGTGCCGCCGGTAGACCAAAGATTGCGCCCAGCGCCAACCCACCGCCGGCCAGCCCCATCCCGATCAGAAAACCCCGTCGCGTCATCCGCCAGCGTTTTGGTGATGTATCCTGCTTCATCCCGCACGCTCCTTCATCAGCTCTGCCGCCCGCATCACTGCCCGCCCGATCCGGGCATAGGTGCCACAACGACAGTAGTTATAACGCATCGCAGCAATCATCTCTTCGTGCGTCGGCGTAGGGTTGGTGGCCAGCAATGCGGCTGCGGTCATCATCTGCCCGCTCATACACCAGCCACACTGCGGTACCTGTAGCTCAAGAAATGCCTGTTGTACCGGATGCAAACGCTCACCATCGGCCAATCCCTCGATGGTCGTAATCTGTGCTCCGGCCAGCGTCGCGATCATCGTCTGGCAACTACGAGTGGCCTGACCATTCACATGGACGGTGCATACACCGCAGATACCGGCGCCACAACCAAACTTGGTTCCCGTCAGCCCCAGCTCATCGCGCAACACGTACAACAGCGGACGGGCCGGTTCATCAGCGACCGTGTAACGTTGACCGTTGATCGTCAATTCCATAATCATCCTCTGGTGCGATTGTCGTGCAATACCTGTTCATAGTATACTACCAGTACACGGCAGAGTCGCGGTAAGGGCGTTAGTAACCGATATGCGCTTGCCCACAGACAATGACGTTGGCGGCAGGTGCATACGGTGAATCTGAACGTTGCCCGGCATTTTAACGAATCACCGTCGGGGAAGCACAGGCTTTTCCGTTTATCGTCAAAAGGCGTAATCGATGACAACATCGGTGCAGAAACAACCCATTCTGATAGTTGGTGGCTTTGGCAGCAATCCATCGCTCTACGAGCCACTGCGTGCCCATTTGTCTACCATCAGTGGCCAACCTGTCTTCATCACCCCTATCAACCGCTGGGATTGGGCACAAGTGGTAGTGTTCGATAGCTATGCCGGCTTACTTGAGAAACTTGATCGAGCGGTCAATCAGACCCTGGCCGTCACCGGCAGCAATAAAATGACGCTAGTCGCCCACAGTGCGGGTGGGGTTCTGACCCGCATCTTTCTTGGCAACAAACCGTATCGCCGGCGTGCCTACTCTGGTTATCAGCGCGTCAGCATGCTGGTGACCCTTGGCACACCGCAACGGGCCATTCGTGATGGTCGGATTGGTGGATTGAGTCAGATTCGCTGGGCTGATCAGAACTACCCGGGTGCGTACTGGACAGACGTGCGTTACGTAAGCGTCATTGGACGGAGCATCTTCGGCGATCCCGACGGCCCTCCGCCAGAACGTGGCGCATATCAGAGCTATCGCCTGCTCAGTGGCGAGGGTGCCCAGTGGGGAGACGGCGTCGTACCACTTGATTACGGCCTCTTGCCCGGCTCATTGCACCTGATCATCCCCGGATTACGCCACGACCCACGACCAGATCGCCTCTGGTATGGTTCCAGTCCGGCGATTGTAGCCGTCTGGTGGCAGGCTGCGATTGCATTTGCTGCCGCACCTCCACTCGTGATCAGCTATAATCAAGAAGAGACGCAGGTCAAACCATCTGGTTACGTCACCCAACAGAGCTGACCTGCCACAATCCGCAGATGATCAGCGAACAACCGCCAGCAGTGTGTTGTTCGCACCGCATAAGGGGAACCGGTATGTTTCGCCGTCTATTCGGTCGCGCTCAGGATGCACCGCGCAGCGAAGAAGAAGCTGCGCACGAAGAAGAGCAGGTTGCTGCATCACTGGAAAAATCGCGCAAAGGTATCTTTGGCCGGATCGCGCAGCTCTTCGCTAGTGACGATCCTATCACCGATGAGCTGTGGGACGAACTGGAAGAGGCACTGATCCAGGCCGATGTCGGGCTGGAGACAACCCAGTATCTGGTCAACCGCACCATTGACCGGGTCAACCGTCACGGGGTCAAAAAGGCACGCGAGGCGCGCGAGATGCTCAAAGCCGAAATGGTGCGTACCTTTGCCGAGTACGCCGGTCAACAGCGCCCCAATGCCCGACCCTACGTGATTCTGGTCGTTGGCGTGAACGGTGCCGGCAAAACAACCCTGATCGCGAAGCTGGCCCATCGCTACAAAAACCGTTTCGGCAAGAAGGTCTTGCTGGCAGCAGGAGACACCTTCCGTGCGGCTGCCACCGAACAACTCGAAACCTGGGCCGAGCGAGCCGGTGTGCCGTGTGTCAGCCTCGGCCAGGGCGCCGACGCCGCTGCCGTTGTCTACAAGGCCATTGATGCCGCGCTCGAGCAAGACGTTGACGTGCTGATTATCGACACTGCCGGTCGCCTGCACGCCAAATACAACCTGATGCAAGAACTGGAAAAAATCCGCAACATCATTGGCCGCAAACTACCGGGAGCACCGCACGAGACCATCCTGGTGATCGATGCCACAACCGGCCAGAACGGCGTATTACAGGCGAAGGCATTTCTGAAAGCCGCCGGCGTCACCGATGTCGCCATCACCAAAATGGACGGCACAGCGAAGGGAGGCATTGCCTTCGCGATTGCCCAGGACATCGAACGGCCAATTCGCTACATCGGCACCGGCGAAAAGATGGACGATCTGGCGCTGTTTGATGCCCAAACCTTCGTTGATGCACTTTTTGCCGATTCAAAGTAGTAAGTCAAACAGCACGCAAAGCAATGCGCTAACCGACCCTTCTTACTCACCAAACGAGTAAGCGGGTCGTAGGGATACGTGTGGCGTGTTCAGGTTCAGAGACACAGACCTGTAGGTGATACTATGTCGGTTGAAATCGTCAAATGCCCATCCTGCAAACAAAAACTGGCCATCTTTCCTTACGTTCCAGTTGGCGGACAGGTCGTTTGTGCGAACCGAAACTGTGGTGCCAGCATTCGCCTAATCTCACGGCGGCCACTACGAATAGAGCTGGTTCCCGAAGAAGCCACCTATACCGTGGAGTACCGTCCGGAGTCGTATGGCTGATCACCAGAACAGATCCATCCCAATCCGAAAACGACCGTCTAGCCCTCTCATGCTTTCAGCGCTCATCCAGCGTGCGGGTGCAATTATCGCATTGATCGGACTCACCACCCTGCTCGCCGGATGTCTGCTGATTAGTGGCGAACAAACCACTATCTCACAACAAGCCGGTGCCGCCAACATCCTGACCACCTTCGTCAGCGCAGAAGGGAGCGACGAATACCGGATACCGGCACTCCCGGCCAACACCGAAGTCCAGGCCATCGTCATGGTTGCCGTCGAATCGGGCGACTTAGAAATCGCCCTCATCCAACCCGACGGATCGGTATCATTCGTTCTAGCAGCCCGGCCCGGCTCGCAGGTCACGCGCAGTGGCCCGTTACGCAGCAACGAACAGGGGCAGATACGGTATCGGATCACGGCCCGTAATGCTCGCAATGGTGAGATTCAGATGTTTTTATTGCCGTAGATACACTTCATTGCGCTCATCGCCTGCCCGGTAACTTCCTGCCCTGCCCGGTCCATTGCGAGAGGTATCCAACCGGTGCGACTCAGATTTGGACTATGAGGCATGGCTGTTGATCGGCATTGCGTGTATGATTTCAACAGCACAGACAAAGGCAATACCTTATGCGAAAAAGAGAAAACATGCCGCATAGTTCAACCATTGCCGGGCCATCAGCAGCAGAGTAGTTGCGAAGAATCAGCCATGACTGGTCATCGCCTGATCATCAGTGCACGATTGCCGTGCAACCACACAAAGCATACTATTTTCTCCATCAGCTTGATGGCACTGCTTACTGATAGACGTTGTCGAATTACACGAGTCTCACCCACTTACCCTCAACAACCGCAGCACCTCTCGATAGGCCGGCAATGACGGCTGCGCACCTTCACGGGTGACTGCCAGCGCACCGGCTGCGTTTCCCCAGCGTACAGCCTCCCGTGGCGATTTACCGGCGGCTCTGGTAACACAGAAAGCAGCAACAAATGCATCACCCGCCGCCACCGTATCGACAACCGGTACCTCAAACGCCGGTTCGTGGATGATCTGATCGGCTTCGGCCAGGACCGCGCCGGCTTCGGCCATGGTGACCACAACATTGCGAGCACCACGTTGTTGTAGATAGCTAATCGCGGTACGCAGATCGGCTTCACCTTCGGCAAGGATTTGTAATTCAAGCTGATTGGGAATGAGGAAATCAACCAGCGCCAACAGATCAACCGGTAACGGACGGGCCGGGGCCGGATTTAACACCACCGGAACACCGTGATGATGAGCCAGCCGGGCCGCCGCAATGACGACATCAAGCGGACATTCAAGTTGCATCAACAGCATATCAGCCGTTGCCAGCACCGACTCTGCACGTAACACATCCGCTTCCGTTACCTGCATATTCGCACCCGGCGCGACAACTATCGTATTTTGACCGTGAGAGTCAAGGGTAATCAGCGCAACACCGGTAGGTGCCGTCGGGTCACGCTGGACAAAGGTGGTATCGACGCCGTGCTCTTGGGCTGTCGCCAGCAGGGTATGACCGAACGTATCTACTCCCACCCGCCCGACAAGATGAACACGTGCTCCCAACCGGGCTGCGGCCACCGCCTGATTTGCCCCTTTACCACCCGGAAAGGTTTGAAAATCACTACCAATCACTGTTTCCCCCGGTTGCGGATGGCGTGGTGCGCGTACCACCAGATCCATGTTCAGGCTACCGACAACCACAATGGTAGGAGTCATAGATGTGCTCCCTCAGATTTTCATCAACGAAGGCTCAGGTCAACATCATAGCAAATGTTGCCGGGAATGGTAATGGTGGGGTAGGCAAACAATTCGGCCTATCCTGCCTACACAATACTGACGCGTAGCTATTTCATCTATCCACGTCACAATCACGTGCCCGACTGCTCCCTAGGTGCGCGAGCCGAAAGCTCGCCCATCACCTGCAACAGCCGTCCCTCCCTGCTACCAACGGCGTATCGCAAGGCGACCTGCACCGGTGACTCTCGCCGCCGGCGGGTGAGAGGCGAGTCGCAGCGCGCTACCGGACGCAGCACTACCCTCACCCGCTCACCACACCACATCGGCGCTACCCCTGCCCACAACTGCTCGTGAACCAGTTTGCCCGCCTGCAACGAACCGGCGGCAATTCATTGGTGGCACACCCGGCAGTGCACCGACACAGGTTCGATAACCTTAATGGACACATAGTATCAATCAAAAAATGGAATACCTGTTGCGCCGGAAAGTCTCAGCTACAATATGGAGATCGCCCGCGAAGAAGCAGCACACCTCACATGATGCTTCTCGCGTCAAGACTTTGCCCGCAATTCAAGCAAACGACCGCTGGCAAGGTGTTCGAGCCGGTGAATGACCCGATCACCGCCCAACATCAGTTGGGCCAGTGCCTGATGCGGCAATGCTATCACCTCTACCGGCGTAACGGCAACGACACTGGCAACCGGAGGGGTACCACGGAGAAACTCCATCTCGCCAAAAAACTCGGTCGGCCCCAGACGGGCAATCAAACGAGCCGGTCCCCGCGGTCCTTGCGGCGTCTCTTCCTGCCGTAACACGGCTGCCTGACCACGTGCGATCACGTAGAGTTTTCCGCCAGGGCGCCCCTGACGGATGATGACCTGATGTGAATCAACAGTTATCCGTTCGGCCTGCCGGGCCAACTCGCGCAACTGTGCCCGTGACAGGTCACTGAGCAACGGAACTCGTTCGAGTAGACGCATGCGGGCCAATAGTTCAACCCCCTCAGCAGTGTGTGGCGCCGCTTCACGCAACATTCGTTGCAACTCACCTGCCGGTAAATAGAGGAGTTCGCTCTCGATAGTAGCCCGATATTCACACTGCGTCACCTCTGGCCCTTGCAGCTCACCGAAATAGTCGCCACGGTGCAATTCACGCACCCGATCACCATCACGCTCCAGAATCTCGCCCGTCTCAATCACCCAGATGCCATCTGGTGGTTCGCCGGTGCGCAGGATTAGCTCGCCGGCGCCAACCCGTTGTGGTACAAAGGCCGCAGCCAGCGCTTGCAGCTCCTGGTCATCGCAGGTCACGAATAACTCAATCTGGCGCAGTAATCGCATACGCGCCTCACGAGCATCGCCAAAAGCGCGCGAAATATCCTTCGCCCACGGTATATAGGGCAGACAATGGCGATCAAGCGCCTCCCGTTCTGGCCATGGCAACGCATCATACGCTTTTACGAGCGCCCGTCGGGCGAAGGTGCGACCGGCAAGCTGTTCCAGCGTCTTTATCGCATAGCGCAAGACCTCGGCATAACGGGCGCCCTGTACATCGAGGGGTTGCTCCATCACCGCCGAGCTGATCCGTACCTGATCGCAATCAAATGTAATCTCCCAGTTGGCAGTTGCCGCCAGCACATCCATCCGATTGTCTAGTGCAGTCGTGCGCTGAATACCATAATTGTTACGGAGTAACCGGTATAGTCCAACATAGACATGGCGAAAACCATCCTGCAAGCGGACACGTTCACCCAGCGCCGGCTCCAACGGCCAGCTTAACTCATGCAGGCTAATATGACGTAGTGTGACCAGATGTGTTGCCCAGGCTGCTGCCCACAAACCTGCGGCCAAAACCAGCAGGGTCAAGGCTAGTGGTGTATTGCGCCAGCTCGGCAGCAATTCGAGCAAATAGCTGCCAATCTGAACTAGAATACCAAACCAGAGCAGTAACCAGCTCCAGAAGAAGCGGGCATCGCGTAAACTCATCAAGAGTAGTAACAGCAATGCCTGTCCGATCAACCCGCTGTACACCGGAACCGCAGCAATCAATGCCCACCATGGGCTGTATTCCGGGTGCGTCTGGCGAATCAGTTCGGCGGCAAGTGCACCGGCTGGAAAGGCAATGGTAAGCAGTAACGCACTGGCGATCAATTCACCGCTGCGCTGCTGATGCAGATCAACATCAAGGAGAGCGACAAATCCCGCGAATAGCAACAACGCATAGCCCACAACCTCCATTCCTGACCAGAGCCGGACTGCTGACGGTGCGATGAGATAGCCTGCCTGTGCGATCAGTTCAATAACACTTATCAGTAAAAAACTGGCCAGCGCCCGATTGATCCAGGCTCCCTCGTAATCACGTTGTAGATACCACTGCACCACCACTGCGGCTATCCAGAGCGAGGTGAGGAGAACGCCGATCTCCAGACTCAACCCAAAACGTAGTGGGAGAAGACCAACCGCTAGCGCCAGTAAGCCAAACGCACCGGCAAAGATCAAGGGATTACGGGTATAACCACGTCGGTGCAGCCAAGCGGCGGCGGCTCGCACTGCTCCCCAGCCGATTAATCCAACACCGATCAGTAACGGCCCAATGACCAAGACAACGAGGGCGATTGCCAGCAGACGCCCGATCAAACCTCCGGCCCATAGGTTACTGAGCATACCGGCAAACTGTCGCTGCCAGAACAGAATCGCCATCACCACGGCTACCGCCGTGTAAATCGTACTTAACAGACCATAACCGGCAAAAATCCGCTCTTCACGATTCAACGCGACCCCGGAACGCAGCTTCTGCCAGAATGGCCCACCGATAAATGCCAGTGCCCGCTTACGCAGGTTGGGCAGGCGCAAGGCGTCAACCAGGATAAAGTAACCATCAAGTTCGAGCAGTGGATTGAAATTGAAGAGCGCCGTGAGATATGAAGCGGTTGCAATCCGGCGCATCCATACCGCACCGATTGTTTCGGGTGCTAAGACAGCAATAATCGCAGCAACCGAACCGACCAACAGGTCGCATAGCGGCCCGGCCAGCGCCACGAGAATACGGGCATGGCGCGGGGCCAGCCAGATGTCACTGGTATCAACAAAAGCTGCCGGCATCCCGAAGTAGAGCATAATCCCGGCTCGCGATACCTGACGACCGAAATGTTTGACCGTCAGGCCATGGGCGATCTCGTGCAACGTAAGGGTCACAAACAACGCCACACCCAACAACAAAACGTCGAGGGCAAAAGATTCATTGCCGATCAATTCAATCTGCTTACCCGGCAAAAAGTAGCAAAGCAACCCAATCACGCAGATAATACCGAGCAATATCGAAAAAACACCATTGAAGAGCCACCGTCCGCCCCAACGGTAAAGCAATTCAAACACGCTATCAGTATGCGACAGGGTAAACGCATGGCCATGGGTAAAGCGTAAGAGACGTTGACCCCAACCTTCAGCCGTATGCTGTTCGAGGCGAGCGCGTATATGGCGGTAGATGCCAATCGGGCGATCAACGAGAAATCCCTGTGCCCGTAATGTCTCGACCAGTCCGGCAACCGGCAACAACTGCTTGAAGCGTACAAAACCTATCATCGCCAACTGCGCGATGGTTTGCGTTCCATCCATCGCCTGCCAGATTTCACGTTCGGTAGGGCTGAGTCGCAGGTAGTGTCCGCCCGGACTGCGTAACACCGTCACCTGCTGGTCACCCTCGTGGACGGTCTCCTCGATCACACCATCGATGCGCTGCGGTCGGTATTGCACCGGATCAGTGCGCTGGCGGAGAATACTCCATACCCCACCTTCCCCGGCAGGCGTGGAGTGTAGCCGACGTTGCAAACTCTGGTATAACAAACGCCGCTGCGCAGAAGGTGTAGTTATCTGCTCTTCTATGACTGTCCAGAGGCGATGATGCGAATTCAACAATGGTGTCATACAACTGCTCACGATGAGATGTCATCGTCATAAACGAGCAAGAAATATCGCATTCTCATCATAGCAGGTGTGTCCAGGATTACCGACTCCTGAGTTGGTGTGTATGTGGCTGAGAAAACAGGAGCTAGACCATAAGAAATAGGAATAGGCACGCGGAAGTACCGTTTTCCCACCCAATGCTGACGGGATCAATAGCCACGGATTGGGATACAATCTCTCGCCTGAACCAGAACTTATTTCATAAAGCCGTGCTGACGTGCTACTCAACCATCACCTAGACTCATGAACGCTTGCCAATCACCAACCACAGCATATTCTGCTCCCGACACGCCGGTATTGAAGAGAATAACGCAGGCGACCATCTACGATGCCATCGCCTGCCGGATTGATTACCTTGCCCGTTCATCATGCGCGTGTCGCGTCGTATGGAGTGCAGCAGCGTGACAGCTGCACCGGCCGTGCTCACGATCAGGTGCGTGTCACATTGACATCTTGCGCATTCTTGACGCGCAGAAGCAGGCTGCACCGGCTGTGCTCACGATCAGGCGCGTGTCACCTGTTCATCCCGCTGGTCGCAGAGATGCTGTAAGTTCTTGTCATAATCACGTCGTCTGTCAGTAATGAATGAGATACCTTACTATATCGCCAGCGACAATGCTTGACGCTTGATCTGTACGTCGGCTACAATGATGACCCTGACAATTGGAGTTAGCCGCAAGGGAGCACATCATGACCACACATACTGATACGGCACGGTTGCCAACCGATTACATGCCGGGCCCGGTTCCTGGCCCACGAGCGCAGGAGCTGGTGACTCGCGATCACACAGTAATTGCTCCGCTCGGACGGGTGTACCCCCTGGTGATTGACCATGCGCAGGGCTGCGAGGTCTGGGATGTCGATGGCAATCGCTTCCTCGATATGAATGCAGGCATTGCAGTTTTGGCTGCCGGTCATTGCCATCCGCGTCTGATCCAGGTTGCCCAGGAACAGCTTCAACGCTTCACCCACATGGCGGGCACCGACTTCTACAACGAACCAATGGTGCGCACTGCCGAGAAGCTGGTCTCACTGATGCCCGGCGGCAAGGACTGGCAGGTTTTTTTCACGAACAGTGGCACGGAAGCGGTTGAAGCCAGTATTAAACTGGCCCGTTATGTAACCGGTCGCCAGAACATTATTGCCTTTTACGGCGCATTTCACGGTCGCAGCTACGGCAGCCTTTCGCTCACCGCGTCCAAACCACGCCAGCGCCAGGGGTTCTTCCCTCTGCTACCCGGCGTCAGCCATACCTACTATCCCAATTGTTACCGCTGCCCGATCAATCTTCGTTTTCCAGAGTGTGACATTGCCTGTCTTGATCTGATCGAGCGCACGTTGTTCAAGACCACAACCCCCCCGGAAGAAGTTGCCGCCATCATTATCGAGCCGATCCAGGGTGAGGGTGGCTATGTAGTGCCGCCTCCCGGAGCGCTGGCTCGTCTGCGCTCGATCTGTGATCGTTACGGCATTCTGCTCATCGTTGATGAGGTACAGAGTGGTGTGGGTCGTACCGGTAAGATGTGGGCTTTTGAACACGAGGGTATTGTGCCCGATATTGTGGCTTCGGCCAAGGGACTGGGCGGTGGTTTACCGCTGGGTGCCATGATCGCCCGCAGCGAGCTGGCCCGCAAATGGCAACCCGGTTCGCATGGCAATACGTATGGCGGAAATGGTCTGACCTGTGCGGTCGCGTATGAACTGCTCACGATGGTTGAAGAGGAGTTGATGGACAATGCCGCCACGGTTGGTTCCTATCTCCTCGAACAACTGCAAGCCCTTCAGCAGCGATTCCCGCAGATCGGAGCAGTGCGCGGGCGCGGCCTGATGATCGGTGTCGAGTTTGTCGATAGTCAGGGCAATCCCGCCGGTGCGCTGGCCGAGGCAGTGATGGTCGAGAGTTTTCGTAAAGGACTGCTGGTACTCACCTGCGGTGCCTCAACAATCCGCTTCTGCCCACCATTGACCCTGACGAAAGCTCAGGCCGACGAGGCTGTAGCCCGGTTTGCACTGGCAATTGAAGCCTGTCTGACTGCGTAGCCTGGGCAGAAGGAGGGCAACCCGCGGTACAGGTGGGTTGCCCCGTATTCAAAAATAAGCTGGTGGCAACGCCCTCATCCCGGGTTAGATGATGCACATTTTGCGCGACAGCGGTATACTAAGAGTAGAGATGTAGAGCCTATCCCAAAAAGCTACTGGAGCGGGTAAAGTATAGTTATCTGCTGATCAACTGGAAAGACTTGTAGTAAGATCAGTAACACTATTGGTAATAGTTAAAACGATACTGTCAGACACGAGTGACAGGTCTCGCGCATGACCTCACCTGGAACAACAAATCCGCCAGTCATCTTTGGCCGTTATCAGGTCCACGAGGCGCTCGGAGAGACACGCCTCGCGGTAGTGTACAAAGCAACCGATTTGCGGCTTCAGCGACAGGTATTTGTGCATCTGTTACGAAAGTCTCTGCTCGGTAATGAACAGAAGCGGCAGCAGTTTCTCGCTGAAGCGGCCCAAAGTGCCCGCCGATCCCACCCCGTCTTTCTGGAAGTGTTCGACAGCGGTGAAAGCAATGGTCGCCCCTTCCTGATTACCGAAGCCGCCGAAGGCCGTCCACTGTACGGAATTGGCGCCTTAAGCGTTGCCCAGGCTCTTAGCATTGTGCGCCAGGTGGCCGATGCTATTGCGCTCTGTCAGCGCCAACGTTCAGCCGAACTCCCGCTGGGATTGTATCATCCCCCCATTAGCAGCGCGAACCTGTTACTTGTCGGTGATAATCAGGTCAAACTTGTCGAGAGCTGGCTCCTTGCACCTGCCCTGGTACCCGCCGATCTGGCCTACTATCGGGCACCCGAATTAAGCACCGGTCAGACAGCCCAGCCGGCAAGTGTGGTCTATGCATTGGGCATCTTACTCTTTGAACTGATTACCGGCCAGCGACCGATCCGCGGTGAGGATGCTAAAACAACTGCACTGGCCCACCTCACGCAATCGGTTCCTTCGTTGTCACAGGTACGCCCGACAATGCACATACCTTCACTTGACGATCTTATTGCCCAGACGACCGCTCGCGAACCGGGGCAACGCTTCGCAGATGCCCAGGTGTTTGGCTCTGCTATCAACAATCTCTGGCATCAGTTGACCGTGCCTACGCGCCGACTCGCAGTGAACCGACCAGAGGTGGCACAGGTTGCATTGCCGGTACCAGAACGAACAGCAGCGCCGGTCGGCAGTACCAACCATGCTCGCACACCGGCCCCTTCGCGCTCGCAAGACCTGCGTGAGCGCTTCAGTCAGGCTATAACCGCTGCCTTCGACATTGATCAATTTCGCCGCCAGGATCGGCGGCGCAGCCTGACCGGCTGGCTTATCATGATATTGCTGTTACTCGCCGTTGCCTTTGGATCGTATTGGGCAGTAACCTGGGCCTTTGATCGCTTGAATCTAAGTGCACCACGCCTGCCGGAATTACCCGCATGGCAGTGGCCCGATCTGAACCTTGCCGACCAAAACACCCCGGAACTATACGTCGTAAATATCAACGAAGGCTTAAATTTACGTTCTGCACCAGATACTCGACCGGAGACAATCATGATGGTTGTCCCCAACGGCACGGTCGTGCGCAAGCTGGAAGGCCCGGTGATGGCCGATAATATTCCATGGTTAAAAGTGCAGTTTGAACTCAACGGCCAGGTGATTGAAGGCTGGATGTCAATGAACTATCTGCGTCGACAGCAGTAAAGTTTCAGCAGCATTGAAGCATAGTTTAATCATGGTATGATAGGAGGCGGTGTGGAGCAGGAAGCGGAGAAGCGCGAATTGCTCGGTGAACGGGTAAAAATTCGTCCATGGCGACGAGCCGACACATTGATGCAAGAGCGCTGGCCGCGTTATAGTGAACCGTTCAGTTCCTTGTGGAATATCCCGCGTCCATACCAGGCTGATCGCGATGATCAGTTTTGGACAGGTGCAACTGAGGCGTGGGCCATTGAGTTGAGGTCAGGAACATTGATCGGTCGCTTATCGTTACGTGAAATTGATCGCCAACGTCAGTCGGCACGGTTAGGTATTTCCCTGGCCCAGCCGTATGTCGGTCAGGGTTTCGGTGGGGAAGCACTGCGCCTCTTCCTGGCCTACTACTTTGGCTCGCTTGGTTACCAGCGTATGGTTCTCGATGTGGCGGCTTTCAATCGACGGGCAGTGCGCTGCTATCAGCGATTGGGTTTTGTTGGTTTAGGCAGCGAATGGCGCCATGTTGGTAATGAGCCTGTGTTACGCTTGTTAGATGAAGAACAGTATCAACACTTGCGCCCTTATTTTCGGCGCAATCGCTTCGATGCACAGGTTGAGTTTTA
Organism: Chloroflexus sp.; assembly: GCF_034432675.1. Lineage (GTDB taxonomy): Bacteria > Chloroflexota > Chloroflexia > Chloroflexales > Chloroflexaceae > Chloroflexus. The sequence continues at coordinate 25,094 of NZ_DAOUBI010000175.1, forward strand.
CGAGATGGAATTAACCCGCGAGGCGTGGCTAGCCGCTGGTGGTGCGCTTATTTAAGAGGGAATCATGTCACTCATCGCCGGAAATCTTGCAATCGTCCAACGTTTACTCGACGGCGATCAGATAGCCTGGGCAGTTATCGGTGGAGCAGCAGCTCATGTGTATGGTGACCGCCGTCCTCTGAATGACGTAGATATTTTAGTGCAACGACAGGCATTATCGCGGATCGTCAATCTATTGCAGCAATCCCATAAAGCGGTGCAATCTGATGGTTCGCGCGTGATCTGGCGTGGTATCAAGGTCTTTGAGGACCTTAGCGTGCAGCGATCCGGAACCAGTCATCCATTCTGGCTTGACGATCTCATGCAGGAACGACGGCGTCGTGTGCCACTCCTCGGTGCCCAGGTATTTCTGGCTGCGCCCGAAGATATTGTGGCCCACAAATTGTTATTACAGCGTGGGCCTGAACAGGGTAAGCACGATACGCAGGATGCGGCTGGGATCATCCGGCGTCACCAGCTTAATATAGATTATCTGATTATGCGTCTCCAACGCATGAACGCACTCAATATCGTTCGCCCCCGTCTCCTCGATTTCGGGATTACCATACCGTAGCATCGAGATGTCAGCTCAAACGAGAAGAGGCGATATGGCGTAACCATACCGCCTCTTCGCCTTTATCAAGGGTGTACTTAGTTCCTGTTCAACCCCAAATAAAGAAACGGCAAAAGCACTACCTTCACCGTTTCTTCCTCTACACAGTTACTTCGATAAGCTTGTATCAATTGACCTGACAGTGCGCACAACGGCCAAAGAGCTGCAAGAGATGACCCTCCACGCTAAAGCCAGTTTCAGCCGCAACCCGATTCAGCAAATTATCGAGATCGCACCCTTCAAAGCTGGTGACCGCACCGCACCTGGTACAGACCAGGTGGTGAAGATGACCAGGATGGCAAGGTACATACCCCTCTTCGCCGACCGGCCCGTGAATACGGGCCAACCAGCCACTGGCGTGAAGTTGTTCAATGGTGCGATAAACAGTTGCCCGGCCAGGAGTTTCACTGTGTGTACACAGATCGGCGTAAAGCTGTTCGGCGCTGAAAGGAGCACGGTATGACGCAATCGTTTCAATCACCCGCATGCGAGGAAGCGTAATGCGCAAACCGGTACGCTGCCATGCTGCTCGAACACTATTGAGCCAGGCCTGTGTATCAAGCGACGGTTGGGGTGATGAGGAAGCATTTGTGGTCATAGTGCTTTGCATCCAGGTGCGACGCTCTCAGCAAGTGCGTCACACCACTGTGGTTAGCGCGTATACGATGGACATAGGGCGGCCCTTGCGGCCGCCCCAACAGGCGTTACACCACGGTGCGTTAGCGCGTATGCGATGGAGCAACCGGCAAGAGGGCCAGGTGACGTGCTCGCTTAATCGCAACCGCCAGACGGCGCTGCATCTTAGCCGAGACGCCGGTACGGCGACGGGGGAGAATCTTGCCTTGCGCCGTCAGGTACTTCTGCAAGCGCTTGACATCCTTGTAGTCCGGGAAGATACCCAGCTTGGTGAATTCACACACGCGGCGGCGCGAACGAGGCCGACCTGAAGCTCGCGAACGACTCATTGATTATTTCTCTCCTTATATCTTTCGACCCGACATATTTGTTTTAAGCCGCTTTCCAGTATACCATATCTTGACCGATCAGTGCGCAGAGACGCAGGCTACTACCTAAACCATTAGTCTGGGGCGCTGCGTATGCCATTCGGTCAGACGTTGATAGGCATCACCCACCCGCAGCAGCGTAGCCTCATCGAAGGGTCGTCCGATCAGTTGCAGTCCTACCGGCAATCCCTCACTGAAACCGCATGGTACGACCAACGCCGGCACACCGGCCAGGTTGATCGGCAACGTACAGACATCGCTCAGATACATTGCTAGCGGATCATTCATCTTCTGACCAATCGGAAAGGCAACGGTTGGCGAGGTCGGGGCTGCCAGCAGGTCTACCTGTGTGAACACCTGATCAAAGTCGCGCTTGATTAACGTGCGTACCTGCTGAGCACGCCGATAATAGGCATCGTAATACCCCGCAGAGAGAGCATACGTGCCGAGCATAATGCGACGCCGGACTTCGGGGCCAAATCCCTGACCACGGGTCTGTTCGATCTGCTCCCACATCGTTTCACCCTCGGCCCGGAAGCCGTAGCGCACGCCATCGAATCGGGCCAGGTTGGCACTGGCTTCGGCAGGGGCAATGATGTAATAGGTGGGCAACGCATATTTGGTATGTGGCAGTGAGACATCGATCAGGATCGCTCCCAGATCGCGCAACACCTCGATAGCAGTACGGGTAGCCGACTCGACACCAGGCTCCATCCCTTCAACAAAATATTCACGGGGAATACCGATCCGCAACCCGCGAATGTCACCAGTCAGAGCTGTGGTGTAATCGGGAGTGTCAATGGGAGCACTGGTACCATCACGTGGATCATGGCCGGCAATGACGTTGAGCAGTACCGCCAGATCGGCAACTGTCCAGGCCATTGGCCCGATTTGATCGAGTGACGATCCATAGGCAATGAGACCGTAACGACTAACCCGGCCATACGTCGGCTTGAGACCGCTGATCCCACAGAGCGCAGCCGGTTGGCGAATCGAGCCGCCAGTATCGGTCCCCAGGGTTGCCGGCACCTGCCCGGCAGCGACTGCTGCCGCACTACCACCACTACTCCCGCCTGGAACTCTGGTTGGGTCCCACGGGTTAGTGGTAATCTGATAGGCACTATTCTCGGTACTCGAACCCATAGCAAACTCATCACAGTTGAGTTTACCAACCAGAACGGCCCCCGCCGCAACAAGGCGCTCGATCACTGTGGCATTGTACGGGGGGCGAAAACCGGCCAGAATCCGTGAGCCGGCAGTCGTCGGAACCCCATCGGTGCAGATGACATCTTTGATCGCGATTGGAATGCCGTCGAGCGGCCCGAGTGAGCGTCCTTGTTGCCGCCGCTCATCGGCAGCCCGTGCCGCAGCCAGGGCTGCATCTGGTGTGAGATGAAGAAAGGTGCGGATTGTCGGTTCAGTAGCGTTGATCCGGACCAGACAGGCTTCAGTAAGTTCCACCGCCGTGATGTCGCCGGCAGCGAGTGCTGCTTGTGCAGCAGTGACGGTGAGATTGTGTAGTTCAGTCATATCGCCTCCAGTGGAGTCGTGGCGCATAGTCGATCTATTGTACCAGACTTCGCCCAGGCAGCGAGAGGGGCTATCAGATCGCCGAACAGGACGATCTGCGAGAAGAGGTTCTTATATCGAAACCGTTAGTTAGTAGGGGCGACACATGCGTCGCCCCTACAGCCTCGGCAATGTTTCAACACGAAGAACACACCTGAACAATACACCGCTGGAATCCAGTACGGGCACGGCATGCCGTGTCCGTACGGTCCACGTAGACGACAACTAACCGACTCGCCGGTGGCATACTTGGCAATGCCTCAGCACGAGGATCACACCTGAACGATGCACATTGTTGAGTAAGATTTGGCACTATTCATACAACAATGCGTTCCTAGCGTCTCATCTACTGCTCCGCCTGACTGAAGGAGACACGGCTTACCTGGCCGAGTGTAGTCGAGACGTGATCGCCCCATCAATCATCTTCTGTTCGGTCAATTAAGGGTTCCTTCTTCAACATAACGAGTTAGCTCACTGACGCTCAGATTTGCGATACCGAGCTTTTCAAGCGTGCGCCCACGCCGTCGGTAATCAGTACGATGGATGATACACGCCAGACGAATGATACTATCAATACCGGGAACGGCAACACTGTAGCGCTGCCCGAGTGCGGCAATCGGTACCAGGCTCATCGGAACATCCTCAAAGATATACCGATGATGCAGGGTTGGCGGCGCTTTGATACCGTAATACCCCGGTTGGTTCTGGATCGCTTCGTACAGCGAATCACCGGCTGCGTTGTACGCCATGAGCAACCATTCCTGAGCGGTGCGGGCACGGATACCGAGCGCCGCAGCCACTGTGACGCGCTCGCGGTCAAGTACCTCAAGCACACGAGCAACCGATGGGGTGACACCGTCGATGTAGAATTGAGAATCACCACGGGTTGCTTCGATCCGACCGGCATTGAGTAGGGTCAATGCCGGGTGAAAGATTGCGCCCATATTGTTCAGGCCGGTCCGCAACACATTCCCGCCATCGATATATTGGGGGAACGCATCACGTAACACACCCAACACATCACCGGTGCGATTTGCCGGAAGCGCAGCTAACGGCACTGCCTCCTTAATCCGAAAAATGCGTGCCTGCGCTGGGCCATCTGAGCGGCTGGCATAGATAAACGTTTCCGCCTCGGCAATGGTGACATCTGCTCGACACCGTTCATCACGCAGCACTTTGGCTACTTCAATCGCCCCGCACGTGCGTCCGGGATGGAGAATGATGATCTACCCATCATGTAGATACGGTGCCATAACCCGGGCTACTTCTGCATGCGCCGATGAGGGAATCACGACCATGGCCACATCGCAGTGTTCCAATGCCTCCCGCATGTCTGATGTCACGTGCGCAAGCTGCCCAAATCCGTGGGGGCCGGTTTCTCCCGCCTCCAGTTCAATGCCACGACGTTGACGAATTGCTTCCACATGAGCTGGAGTGCGATTGTATAGGGTGGTCTCGAATCCCATCAGAGCAAGATGGGCAGCCATCGCCTTCCCACCATTGCCTGCACCGATCACAGTGTAACGGATTGAGGGTGCCATAGGTGTTGCTCTCTCTTATCTAGCGGTTTTCATCGGCGAAAGATGATCCATGATCTGCTGAATCCGCTGCTTTTCCTCAAGAGGACGACCTCGTTCATCAACAGCCACACACATGCCATTGATGAAGCGCGTAACTACCCGACCAGGTGCAAAGGGATTGTTGCGCAACTGAGGGGCATCGAGTAAGCCAACCGTAACCGCTTTCGTCAGGGTCGCCGGATCGATCAGGGGATCGGTCACACCGGCAGGTGCGAGTTGAGCAATCGCATCCAGCAGGTAGTGCGTCTCTTCCACCAATTGTGCCGCACGTGCCTGAACGGCTGGGTCGGCGGTCAAATCAGGTTGGCCACGCAGCGCATTTTCGATGGTGCGCCGTGCCATGCTACAGGCCTCGATAACATCCTCAGCAGTGGCGGCGTGATGTGCTTCGGTGTGGCCAACTACATGGACAATGTGCGGGCGTAGCGCCATTTGCAGGTAAATACTCGCCGCCAGATGCGCCCGCGCGGCAACCGGATCAACCGGATAGCTGAGCAATCCGGTACGGGTCTGCTTCCAGATACGGAAGTCTGGCCCTATCAGTGGTTTTGTTATCTCGAGCACTGCCAGCATTTTTGCCAGATCCATCGCATCGGAGAGACCGGGCGGACTGTTGAACATCAATTGTGCGATATAATCACGTACCCCGAAAGCCCGCGCATTATATGCGGAGAGGTAGGCACTGGCGACGAAGACAGTATCAGGCGCATCACGCATCCCCCAGTGATGTGGCTCGTTCAGCTCCACGGGGATATTCCGCTCACCATACCAGCGCATAACCGTCTGGTGTTCGCGGATCGATCCTTCCAAATCCCACGGCCCGCGTCCATCCATTTGGTTAAACCAGAAGAGCGGGATGGCACACCAGGCAATGTTGATCGTTTCGACGTACAATTCGGCCAGACGGACAAAATCATCTGTGCCAGAATAGGTTCTCAGCAAGGGGTAGTTCCCCCGCCGACTGGCAGCATAGAGCGCACGATAGTCATCTGCGCTGCGCACCGGTACGCCACCCGCACCTCTACGTACCGGGTCTTGACGGTCAGGACGAAAGAAGTTCTCTTGCGCATCTTGGTCAATGCCTAACGAGATAACATCAAGACAACGAGCCGCTGCAATCTGGGTAATGCCATCAATGGTAGCCTGCATCGTCAGCAAACCAAAGTGATGACGAATGAGCGGGTAAGGTGATTTCCAGCGAATACGCTCAATGGTATGTTGGGGAAAATCGGCTTCGGTTGCCATAGCCAGCCGTTGTCCGCGCAGGTATGCCAGTACCTGATCGGCAGACTCACTCCCATCGAAGACCTGCTCGAAGAAACCGAGGGTTACCGCCTTTTCCGCCAGGGGTGGAGTCCCGGCAAAGGCGAAGCGGACGCCGGCAACGTGCAATTCATCGGCAGCTTCAGCAAAACGTCCTAGCAGATGAGCACCGGTCTCCGGTGTCAGGCGGTACGATACACCGACCAGATCGGCCTGTTCGTGGCGGGCAGCCTCAATGACCCGTTCAATCGGCGTCGCCGGGCCGAGAAAGACGGTACGCCAGCCCGCCTCTTCCGCCAGTCGCAAAAAATTCATCACCCCTGCCACATGCACACATTCACCTAGCGCGGCGGCAACAACTGTTTTCTGTTTTGCCGTCATCTGATTGTTCCTTTCCTTTATGTCTATACACTACACAGCGTGTGGTCACTGTCGGGTAATCAACAGAGGTGTACCGAAGGCATGTCTGATACCCCGTTACCGCATCCTGATAGCATGTCGTGTTTTGCCAGGAATACAACAAGGAGTAACGTCATAGCTTGCCGGCTGATGGTACCCTCATTGTAGCATCTTGCCGCCAGACGCTGCACTGTCGTGAAACGAGGTACAGATAGTACAGATGTTGGGAGCCAGGGTGCATCGCAACTGTACTGAACAATCCCGCTGAGATGCCGGTTTTCGGTATGTGTAAGGTGATTTCTCAAAACGTGCTGGGGTAAACCCTGCCTGCGGCTGCATGGTCACTCATACAACGTCTGTGCAGGATCGGGAGTCCAGGCTGAAGCCAGTGCCTCCTGGGAGCGTGCGTCTCTGGCGCACTCATAGAGGATCGGTAGCCCTTCCTAAAGCCGGTGCTCCACCCTGGGAGCGCACCTCTGGTGCGCTTCCCACCTGATACGCGCAGGATCGGGGTCCGCACCGAAGCCAGTGCTACCCAACAATTGGTACTCAAGTTAACCAAATTTGTACTGGCTTCGGTAGCCGCAATGATGTAGGATGGAGTAGCATGAGTGTATAGTAGTATTCTGACACCTGTAACCAGCGCATTATGGAGGATCGAGTCGGTCACGCTATAGATGAGGGTGTCACGTCTGGTATCACGACCTGCACAACGTTACTCAAAAGCTGATACCGAAATCAACAACTGGCTGGTAATGTATCCGCTACGATGTCACCAATAGCGCGAACGACTTTGAGGATACCGGGGTGATATGGCATATCGCCTTGAGTGGGGCAGCAACGCATGGTGACTCTCGTGTACCAGACTTCAACCCGGCGGGTTGCACACCGGCAACGCCAGCTCTCAATACTTTTCTGTATTGTGCTGCTAATGACTGCATGGCCGGCACAATTCGGTGCTGCATATGAAGCACCATCAGCTACGCTGGCAAATCTGGTTTGCTTCGATGCAATTGAGGATGCGGCTATTGATCGCACGCCATCCTCATCCCCCTGGCGACCACTGCGGAACGAGGTCAGTTTCACCATGGCGGCTGCCCGCGTCTTTTCACCACCCCAGGCCATCTTTCTGGTCGAGGATGACGATGGCGACGGTGATGGAGGTATCGATGTTGATGCCTTCGGGCAACGATTTTCAATCCCACCAACTACCAAACAGATCATTGGTTCATTACGATATCGGATTGTGCCGAATGCACTTGGTCCGAATGATAGTGTGACCATTTCACTCAATCTACCCGATAACCCAACACCTGCCGGACGTGTCTTTGCCGTGGATATTCCGCTCAGTGGCCGGGCCGATGGTAACTGGCGCAGCTTTACCTGGGCAGCCACCGACGTGGCATCGCTGGTCGATCAAGGTGCTGCGCGGTTGCAGATCACGATGCGCGGCGTCAATGACGGTACCGCACTCGCGCTTTCGTTCGATGACATCGAAGCCCAGGTATGCACACGCACACTGGCGACCCTGGGTGGTCGGGTCAGCCAGCGCAACCGGGACGAAGCCGATCTGAGCGATGTTCAGGTTCTTCTGGTACGCTCGGACACGAATGGCCAGACGGTCGTTGCCACCGCCGGTGTAGCCCCTGCCGATGATGGGTTTCGCTATCAGTTCGATGTGCTGCCGCTTGCGGACGGAGAAAGGTATCAGGTCTGGTTTGTCAATCAGCCGTTGCGTGGGAGTCGAGATCAGCGTCGTCTTGGTCTCCTGGCAGGGCCGGTTGTTAGCGAACTGGCCGCCGGTGAAGAGATTCTCGATCTCGACCTGGAGCTTAGTTCACCGCGCCTGCTTGATCCACCACCTGGTGCCCGCCTGGTGTTGCGCGATGACAGTCCGGTGCGCATCTCCATCGAACCGCGAGGCATTGAAGATGAGTTGTATCAGATTTGTCTCTACGATCCGGCGGTGATTGTCCCGGAAACCGGCTTACCACCGCAATTGTGCAGTCCAATACTCACCGCGGATGAACCGTACATTGATCTCGTGCCGGCCAGTTTTGCCACATTGCCCCTACGCTACGGCCATCCGTATCGCTGGTACGCCATCGTTCACGATAATCGCGGCACCGAGCAGTTACCCGCTTATGGTTACAGCTTTGCCGAACGTACTATCACGTTTCTGCTCGAACCTCCTTCGCTACCAGTGCGACCGGTCAATGACGAAGGATTGCCAGATGGTCTGCCACCGGCAAGCTGGACGATACTGATCTATGTTGCGGCTGATAATGCACTCGGCGATCCATTGCGCACCAGTGCTGTTGCACGCCCAGACTTCGAGCTAGAGCGCCTGCGCTCATTGGCGACGACCTATCCCAATCTTTCGCTGGTGACCTTCTACGACGGTTATGGAATTACCGGTGGTCAGATGTGTGCCTTGCGTGGCAGCACCGTTGATTGCCGGAATCGATCAGAGCCAAACAGTGCCGATCCGGTGACTCTGCGCGAATTCGTTAGATTCGGCCTGACCGAATTTCCAGCTACTCGCACCATGCTGGTGCTCGTTGGCCCGGCTCACCCGGCACTCGGTTTTGGCAGTGATGAGTCGGTCGCGAATATACCGGCCATGACGATGGCCGATCTCGGTACGGCGCTGACCAATGCCACCACAGCCGCAACCAAGCGCCTCGATCTCATCCTGATGCAAGCCCCCCTCACAGCCAATCTGAACACGGCACTGGCACTGGCACCGGTGGCTGATTATTTAGTTGCACCACCCGGACAAATCTGGCGCACCGCCTGGCTCAACCGCGTGCTGAGTCGGCTAAACGCGGCTAACAATACTCCACGGGCAGTTGCGATTGATCTGCCGGCATTGTACGGCAACGCCGTGCGAGCCGACGGCGTCCTGCGCGAATATGCGCTGACGACCCTCGACCTTGCGCGTGCTGATGAAGTGCAGGCGGCACGCGATGCGCTGGCGGTTGAATTAACACGTATGCTCAATGAGCGCGCCGCCGTAATGCAGTTGTTGCTGATGGATGTGCGTGCCGGCAGTACAGCCTATGATAGCTCAGGAAATGGGCTGATCAATGCGCTGCGGGACTCGCTTGGTGAGCACTTCCCGGCACCGGAAGATGCCTTTATCGATCTCGGTGATTTTGCGACAGCTCTGGCTAATGCACCAGCGTTACAGGCCGCCGATCTGGCGGCAGCCCGTTCTGCGACCCTGAACCTGCGAAATGCCCTTGGTGGAAGTACACCACTGGTCATAGCCACCCGCCGCCTGGCAAACGGACAGGTCGGCCTACCAGAGTTACCTATCGGTGCTGGTCTGGCCGAATTGTTCCCTCACCGCGCTCTCTTGGGCACCCAACCGCTGCTGGTCGAATATCTGCTGTATCGCGGTCAGAACGATGACTGGAGCGCCTTTGTTCGTCAATACCTGGCAACCGATCGACCAGTCGGCATTGGTGGCGTCACTGATGTCCCGACCGGCAGCACGCCGTTCCCGCTCATTACCGGACTACCACTGGCGTATGATCGCTATCTACCCATCGTTGCCCGCTGACCATTGCACTAAACAGTGCGACACAGGGATACCTGCACGCTCTCTGCAGAGGTAGGCGCAGGCGTTGACTGCACCTACCCTACTCTGTAGGATGGAATAAATCATCTCCCACCCCTTATGCCGGCGCGGATAAGACCGGCTGCGGTCAGCCTGCCCGGCCACCAGTTGGCGAGAGAGGTTCTCCTCAGGAAATTGCCTCTACCCCAGCAGCAAATTGCTGTTGATACAGATCGTAATACGCGCCGCGCAAGGCCAACAGCTCCTGATGCGAGCCGCGTTCGACGATCTGACCGTTCTTGACCATCAGCACCAGATCGGCATTCCGGATTGTGCTCAGGCGATGAGCAATCACAAAGCTGGTTCGGCCCGCCAGCATCTGATCAAACGCCCGCTGAATGATCCGCTCGGTGCGGGTGTCAACGCTACTGGTCGCTTCATCGAGGATCAAAATGCGGGGATTGGCCAACGCTGCGCGCGCAATTGCGATCAGTTGCCGTTGCCCTTGACTAAGACCGGTACCTCGCTCACCGAGGATCGTCTGGTAGCCGTCGGGTAACCGCTCGATGAACTCGTGTGCGCCAACCAGTTGAGCCGCAGCGATGACCTCGTCATCGGTGGCAGACAGACGTCCGTAACGGATATTGTTCATCACCGTATCGGCAAACAGGAAGGTATCTTGTAGCACAATGCCGATCTGTGAACGCAGACTGGCAGCGTTCACCGCACGTACATCGTGACCGTCAATTGTCACCTGCCCGGCACTGACATCGTAAAAACGCGGGATGAGATTGACCAGCGTGGTCTTGCCGGCACCGGTCGGGCCGACGATAGCGATGGTTTGCCCCGGTTCAGCGATAAAACTCACATCACGCAGTACCGGCTCACCCGGTTTGTATTCGGCCCAGACGTGATCGAAGACGACCCGACCCTGGATCGGCGGTAGCGGATACGCATTCGGCGCATCAACCAGATCGGGTTGCACATCAAGCAGTCCGAAGATGCGTTCACCACCAGCAATCGCGTTCTGGACATTTGTCCAGAGGGAGGCAATTTGCTGAATAGGCTGATTGAAGCGTTGCACGTATTGAATGAAGGCAAAGATCGTTCCCAGAGAAATGATCCCGGTACCGAAGAGGGGCGCATTACGCAGCGCACTCAGCGCACCGACCACCACAACGATGGCAATGGCCACGTACCCGAGTGCTTCAAGCACCGGGTTCAGGGCACTGGTGAAACTGGCCGCCCGAATATTTGCATCACGGTTGGCAGCGTTAGCCCGCTCAAACTGCGCAATGCTCTCTGCCTCACGGTTGAAGGCCTGTACTTCGCGAGCGCCGGCAATACTCTCTTGCAAACCGGCGTTCACATTGCCCATTTGTTGCCGACTGGCGCGAAACGCTCGCCGGGCCTGGGTGGAAAAATAGAAGGTCGCCAGCACCATAAATGGCACTACACTCAGGCTGATCAGCGCATACGGCAGATTACTCTGCACCATGGCATTGATGGTCAAACCGATCTGCAAGAAGCCGCTGACAACGCTCAACAGGGCAAAACTCAGGGCCTGCTGAATCGTATCGGTATCGCTGGTGATCCGGCTCATCACATTACCGGCCTCGTTACGGGCAAAATAGCCCAGCGAGAGCCGATGAATGTGTGCGAAAACATCCTCTCGTATCTGCCGGAGTGCTCGCTGCCCAACCCAGTTCATACTGAAGAAGGCCAGGCCCTGGAGAAAAGCGCCACCGACAAACACAACCAGCAACCAACCGACCAGGCCGGTTAGCCCGCTCAGACGGTCGGTATTCGTTGCTGTGGCATCGACCGTGGTGTACCAGCAGACATCGGCCCGCGGAAAGAGGTAGCAGTCCACCGCCTGCCCGATCAGTTCAGGGGCAGTGACCTGCAACTGGGCAGCGGTAGTGATCAAGACGAAGGTGAGCACCACGACCGGCCAGTAGGGGCGAAAGTAGGGCCAGAAGCGGGCGATCGTCGCCAGTACATTTTTCGGCTTCTGGACATCGGTGTTTAGCATGCGGCCAGGGCCGCCCAGTCCTCCCATCATCGTCCTGTCACTCCTTCTTCACCCTGACCATTCGCAGAGGGTAGCGGGGCATCTTCAATCAGTTGTGAAGCGTAAATTTCGGCGTAGATTGGGCTTTGTTCGAGCAATTCGGCGTGCGTACCGCTGGCAACCAGTCGCCCTTTGTCGAGGACGAGGATCAGATCGGCGTTGCGCACGGTGCTAATGCGTTGGGCAATCACGAAACTGGTCCGACCACGCATCAGACGGTCGAGCGCCCGCTGAATCAGCGCTTCGGTTGCCACATCAACATTGCTGGTGCTATCGTCGAGAATGAGCAGCCGTGGGTCGAGCAATAGCGCACGGGCAATTGCAATCCGCTGTTTCTGTCCGCCGGAAAGCGTCATCCCCCGTTCACCTACCCGCGTGTTGTAACCATCGGGAAAACTCATGATGAAATCGTGTGCAGCCGCAGCCTTAGCTGCGGCAATGATCTCGTCATCACCGGCATCAGGGCGGCCAAAGGCAATATTCTCGCGGATCGTTCCGCTAAACAGATTGCTCTCTTGCAACACAATCCCGATCTGGCTGCGCAGACTGTCGATAGTGACGTCACGCACGTCATAACCATCGATGAGCACAGCTCCCTCGCTGACATCGTAGAAACGCGGGATGAGATTGATGATCGACGTTTTGCCACTGCCGGTTGCACCGAGCAGAGCAACCGTCTGGCCCGGCTCGACCACAAAACTGACATCTTGCAAAACGGGAGCACTGCTGTTGAAGTAACGGAAAGTGACATGACGAAACTCTACCCGCCCCTGCAATGGCGGCAGCACGATGGCGTCTGGTCGTTCGACAATCTCACTCTGCGCATCGAGCACTTCAAAGATGCGCCCAGCTGAAGCACCGGCCTGAGCCAGCAATGCGATAATGAAACCGAGCTGACCGAGGGGGAAGAAGACATACACCAGATAGAGACTAAACTTCTGATATTCGCCGAGTGCCAGCGTTCCGTTCAGAATTTGTTGACCACCAAAATAGAGAATGGCGACCTGACCTAATTGGGCAATTAACAATATCACCGGGAAGAGAAAGGCAAAAATCCGATTAACCCGAATCTGCTGCTCCATCAGTGCAGTAGCCGCCTGATCAAACCGTTGTTCTTCATATGGCTCGCGGGCAAATGCCTTCACGACCTTGATACCGGCAATATTTTCTTGCAAAATCGTGTTGAGACGGGAAAGTCGATTTTGCACTTCCAGAAAGAGCGGCTGGCTGATGCGGCCAAAGATAAAGAACACAGCAAGCGCAATTGGCAACAAAGGCAGAATAACCAGCGTCAATTGCCAATTGGTAAAGGCCAGCACGATCAGTGCCCCGATTAACAGTAAAAACGATTGGGCAGCAAGCACCAGCCCCTGAGCTACGAACGTGCGCACTCGTTCAACATCATCGGTAGCGCGTACCATTAATTGCCCGGTCTGATTGCGATCATAGAAGCTAAACGACATGCGTTGAATCTTGCTGAAGATCGCATTGCGCAGATCGAAAGCCAGATCGTGCGAGGTTTGCTCTGCCATGAACGATTGTAAAAACGAGAAGACACCACGCATGACGGCGAAGACCAGGATCAACAACGCGGCATGAAGCACAATCCCTTCAGCATTTGCCGCATCACGCTGCAACGCTTCGATGGTCAGACCAAGCTGTGCCGCCGCCGCAGCCTGAAATGCCGCCGGCACTTCTGTCAAAACACGGGTCGCGACCATACTGCGCGTGACCGCGTCGATCATATTTTGTACCAGTTGGGGTACGGCTAACTGAGCCAGGGTGGCCAGCACCAGTGAACCATAGGCGATCAGCACAGTGCGCCGCTGACGACCAAGATAGCGAATGGCACGCATCAACGCACCAGAAGCCGGGCGCTGAGCCGGTACCGAAGTCATTCCACGCTGAGCCTGCATACCTGTTTCTTTCCTGAACCTTTGCTAATCGAAACCGAATCCCGTTACGCCCGCATTGCCCGTTCAAGCAGATCGAGAAACACCTGTTGCTCGGTGTGGCTTAAACCGGACAGGAGATGAACCAATTGATGTAACCGCTCGCGCTCGAGATCGCGATGAAGCTGCCGACCAGCCTCACTCAGCGAGAGCAGGATCACCCGGCTATCGTCGGGGTGAGGGCGGCGTTCAAGCAAGCCGTTTTGCAGCAAGCGACGTGTCAGGGCCGTCAGTGATGGCGGTTTGATATTCAGTGCTTCAGCCAGTTCGCGCATTGACAATTCCCGGTCAGGGGCCAACAAAGCGAGCAGGCGCAGATGCGAGATTGATAGCCCCCATTCGTTGAGTTGATCGAACAACGGGCTACGCGGCTGTCTCGCCCGCATGCAGTCAAGCAGCGTGAGCAAGCGTTGGGCGTTGGCAATAGTGATGTGATCCATGAATCTCAACCGTTAGTTAGACAAACTAATAGTATGGTACCTGACAAATCATTGACTTGTCAAATGAGGAGTAGGGAATAGTATACCTGGTATCACCTACGCTACAGGGAGAAGGATGACGCGCCCCTTGCCAGACGTGATTGGATTGCCTATGCCCGGTAGGAGTGCACTGCCGCGCGCACCTACCAATGCGTTGGTGGCATGACTCTGCTGTGCCAGATCACACCACCTTCAATACTACAACGCAGAACTGCGTTAGTACCCGACCTGTTTTTACACACCCACATCCCGGCTATAATGAACACTGATGCAATCATTGCGGATCGGTTTTGATGCCCGTTATATCGGCGACCATTTTCCCGGCATTGGTCGCTATATCGCTGCCCTGCTACCGGAGCTGAGTTCTCTCAGTCGCCAACACCATCTGTTTGTGCTGGTAAATGCCGATCAAGCACTGCCACCGTTGAACGGCACGAGTGTCGAGCGGATTACTGTGCGGAGTGCGCCCTTTGCGCTCACCCAGCAGCTCGAACTACCGTTGCTGGCAGCCCGGTTACAGCTCGATGTCCTCCATTCTCCCTACATCGTGAAGCCGTATCTCCTCCCCTGCCCTTCGGTTGTCACTATTTACGATGTCTTGCCTTTACGCTACCCGACCACGCTTAGCCCACGCGGGCGGCGCTTCTACCGGCTGGCCTTGCGCCTCGCTGCGCGGAGTGCGCGCAGCCTGATCACTATTTCGACCGTTTCACGCGACGATCTCGCGTTTCATCTGCGCATTCCTCGCGAACGGATTGTGGTCACACCGCTGGCTGCGGCGCCTTCGTTTACTCCCCAGCCGGTCGATGAGATCACCGATATGCGCTTGCGGTATGGGCTGCCTCGCCATTATGTGTTGTACGTCGGCTCAAACAAACCGCACAAGAACATTGACCGGCTGCTGCGAGCCTGGGAGCGCGTCATCCCCGATCTGCCGGCGTCGCTGACCGATACGGTACTGGTCATTGCCGGTAAGTTTGATCCGCGCTATCCCCTACCTGCAACGATTGCTAACGAGCGCGGTTTGAGCAAGCGGGTGAAGATTCTTCCTGGGGTAAGTGACGATGACCTGCCGGCCCTGTACAGCGGTGCCTTACTGTTTGTATTTCCGTCATCGTATGAAGGATTCGGCCTGCCACCGCTAGAGGCCATGGCTTGCGGCACGCCGGTGGTCTGTGCGTATGCCGGCAGTTTACCGGAAGTCGTTGGAGAAGCGGCGCTCACCGTCGATCCGCACAATATGCACGAGATCGCCGAAGGCATCTTGCGCGTGTTGCGCTCGCCCGATCTGGCCCGCTTTCTGCGCGAACGCGGGCAGCGTCAGGCGGCGCGCTTTTCGTGGCGAGCCACGGCCCAGGCCACGCTGGACGTGTATGAACAGGTCGCGGCCAGATAACAGGCTCAAATGAGGGTGAGTGAGGATGGGATGCCGTGGGCGAACAGAGAGCATCATACACTGTTCGCCCACGGTACCTTACCTCGCAACAACACAATGATGGGCTTGCAGTACAGTCATCCCTAGCCCAAACCGCATCGGATCACGGTTCCGGCTGACTCAGCAACGTGGCGCTAACCCACCCTTCAGTACCTGCGCTGACCCGTTGGGGGACGCAGTTATCGGCGGTTGCGACAACGCGTAAGCGATACCAGCGATTGTTGTCACCGATAATCTGTTCTTCTAGCAACTCAACGCGATCACCAACACAGACCTGACCGATGACGGTGTCGGCACTGACGCGAGGGGCACTGCGAATGTTGCCGCCATTGATGACTTGCGCTCGGCCAATGATCGGCGCTGATGTGGGCGCAGAGGGCAGGGTAGCGGTAGACAAAGGGGAAGGGGTTTGCGTGGGAATAGCAATAGCGCTCTGCGTCGCTGCCTGTTGAGTTGCTGCACGAGCTTCGCGAGTCTGTTGCACAATCTGGGTCTGGCGGGCAACCACGCGGCTTGCCTCGATCTGCTCAAACACAAACGGCGCCGCTCCGATCAGTCCGAGGAGCAGGATACCGGTCAACAGCGCAATCATCACAATACGTAGCGGCCCACGTTGGCGCCGCCGCCCTTCAAACAACCGCTCCCAGTCACGTGGATCAGTTTTTGGTGGCACGGTTCTCTCTCTCTCTACAACCAGCGACACAGCACCGGCTGCCGTTCGCCGGTTGGCACAAAGCCAAACCAGCGGTAGAGCCGCTGGGCATGATGGTTGTATGCCTGTGTGTTGAGAGTGAGCAACCCGGCACCGGCTTCAGCCGCATAGGTCACGAATTCTGCCAGCAACCGCACACCAATTCTACGACCACGCAATGTCGGATCAACGGCAATTCGTACCAAGTGCATCAGTCGACCACCAAAATGACTGGTTGCGTAACTGTACCCTACAACCTCACCATCGATCTCGGCCATCACGAAAAACGAGCCGTCAGCAATAGCCGGTGCCAGAATATCTTCATTCTTGACCCATTGCGGCTCGAAGCAGCGCGTATCGAGTCGCAACACCTCGACTAAATCAACGGCACGGGCAGGGCGAACTTGCACATCAGGATTACCGGTTGCCGGAATTTCCCAGCCCCGTTTTTCATAGACGACCACATCAGTTTGATAGTAGTAACCGGCAGCTTCGAGGAGTGGACGTAACCACTGATCGGTCTGCTCATCGCCGGCATAGTAGATATGGGTGATCGCATGATCACGGGCGAGTTGTTCGAGGGCAGGGGTTAATACCTTCAACGCCTCTTTCGGTGGTACACGTTCACTGATTGCCAGTGCCCGCAACCAGACAACCCGATCAATCGGCTTACTCAAAGTAGCAACTGCCAGTAGCTCGTTATCGAACTGAAGAACGACTGCCCGTCCCTCTTCGACGGCGGCATACAATTCATTCCCGTTCGTCGCCAGAAAGCGGCGTCCAGCTTGCCGAAAGAGCAGACTCACCGCCCTCACATCGGCTGGCTGGCCTGAACGAACCGTTGTTGCCTGGAGATCGACAGGTTTTCGAAATGGCCACATAGCTGTGTTACCATACTTACGGTGTTTGAGTTTGTATTGTACCAGAGAAGTCTTATGATTCGTCGCGTGCGTACCTATCTTGCCACCCAATGGCAACGATTCTTCGGTCTGAATATCTCACCCGTTACCCCAATGCTCTTCGTCGGTGGTCAGTTTAGTGCTCAACAATGGCCTGCTATTTATCAGCTCGGTGTGCGGGCAGTGCTCTCGCTCCAGGCCGAGCGAGCTGATCTCTTTCGCGAGCCGCTGCCGGTGCGCAGTTTACGGTTACTGGTACCAGATTTCCATCCACCAACGATTGAACAGCTTGATGCAGGGGTGCATTTTATTGCTCAGGCGATTAGCGATGGCTTACCGGTCTTTGTCCATTGCCACGCCGGTGTCGGCAGAGCACCGCTGATGACGGCGGCATATCTGATGGCCCATCACGGTATCGGTCATCGGGCGGCACTCGCCACCTTGCGTATGGCACGTCCCATCATTCGTCCTAACCGGCGTCAACTGCGTCAACTTCAGGCATACGAGCAGATACTGATTCGCCGTCGACGATCCGGCCAGTTTACGCCGCCCGCTGACGATAGAGGCTACTGGCCGCCAGCTCCAGACACCCAGATACCGTGAAGAGATCAACAAAGGCCAGCAGGGAAAGGCGTGGCTGCGCACAAATGTAGACCGGTCGCCAGACGGGGGCAAATTTGGCTTTGAAGTGGTAGAGACCATTGGTATCGTAGACGGCACCCATCTGGCGCCCCACCAGCGTCACCAGGCGTTCCAGCGGTCGGAGACGGTGATCAAGATGGTGGAACGGCACTTCATTGAGGCTCAAGAAATGAAACCCTTCAGCCTGTAACGTCTGTCCAGCCGTTGCAAAGAGCGCTTCCATCACACCGGCAGGAGCCTGCTTTCTGCGCAACATCAGTTCGGTCACCGCAGTTGTCGCCGAGGGCTGCGTGAGCAGCAACGCACCCTGCCAGATGCCATCGGCGTCAACAAAAACAAACAGACGAGTCTCAGGCTCAAAGATGGTGCGAAACAGGTAGCGCAATTGCGGTCGCTGCCCGTAACGGGCTTCATGTGCCAGCCAGCGCAGATGAGCCATTGCCGATGGACTCCACGGCATCTCGACCACGTACCCATACCGACTCGCAGCACGAACCATCTTGCGTACTGAACGCCGTTGCAGGCTGTGGCCGCGCAGGTCAACCAGACCGTCAATCCCAACCCGGATACACTCCCAGCCGGCCATCGCCAGTTGGCCGGCCAGACTGGCAGAACAACCTCGCACCAGCAGCCGGCTTCCCGGTAGATACTCGCGTTGGAGATGGTCGAGCGTGTAGTCGGGCGGTAGCGTTGCATAGGCCAGCCAGGTGAAACCAGAAAATGGTAAGCGAATGGCCTGCCAGCGCGGTGACGGCAGGCAGGCTCGTGTCCAACTGAGCGGTAATTCATCGGCGAGGGTGGGGGTAAGTGGCATACGTATTCACAACCGGTTTAACGCCAACAGCCAGATCGGGTTCTGGTAGTAGTTTGCGCCCGGTTAGGAGTCGCTGTCAAGGCATTGCTTGTAGGGCGGCTTCGATGCGGGCCACCACCATATCAATCGCTATCGGATTTCGCCCCCCGCCGGGGAAGATTACATCCGCATACCGCTTGGTCGGTTCCACAAATTCAAGATGCATTGGACGCACTGTCGCCAGATACTGCTCGATCACCGACTCGACCGAACGACCGCGCTCGACAATATCACGACGCAACCGTCTGATAAAGCGCAGATCGGCGTCAGTATCAACAAACAACTTAATTTGCATCCGCCGCCGTAACACCGGCTCGTAGAAGATCAAAATCCCCTCGACTAGAATCACCGGACGAGGTTCGATCCGCTCGGTTTGCGGTAGACGCACGTAAGTTGCATAGTCGTAGGTCGGCAAATCTACCGATTGACCGGCACAAAGCGCATCGAGATGGGCAACCAGCAGATCGTTATCAAGCGCATCGGGATGATCGAAATTGAACTTTGCCCGTTCTGCAAGGGGCAGATGGCTCAAATCTTTGTAGTAGCGGTCGTGGTCGATGTGGGCAATCCGATCAGCGCCGACTCGTTGCAAAATAGCCTGCGCAACGCTTGTCTTGCCGCTGGCACTGCCACCGGCGACCCCGATAATGATTGGGTAGGTACTCATACGCCGTAGAACATCATTCAAACATAGAAGAAGGGGCGTTCCACCGGGCACGCCCCACGCCAGAACATCAATAGGGAGATGTGCGATACCAGAAACCGGCAGTATCTACCGCTCCCGTAATCGACATCATCCCGTACAGGTTGATCACGAGTCAACCATAATTGTCATCTTACACTGTTTGCGATTCTGATTTTGGTGGTTCACCCAGCAGCTTATTCGTCAGATACGTCGCCAGCCATGCTGCTGCCAGGCTCAGCACCAGGCTTAGCAACCCGTGGACTAACTTTCGCCGCAACTCTTCTTCCGTCATGCGATTATTCCCTCCGTCGCATCAAAACAGTCACAAAGTACAGCAACTGCGCAATAGCCTGTGCTGCGGCAGCCACATACGTCAACGCCGCTGCATTCAACACCGCGTTCACGCCTTCGGCCTCTTGCACAGTGACCAGACCGGCCCGTTGCAACATCTCACGGGCTCGAGCACTGGCATTAAACTCAACCGGCAGAGTAACCAGCGTAAACGCCACCGCTGCGCTGAACAAGATTACGCCAACAACCGCCAACTGGAAGCCAAACCCCCGGCCTCCAAAAGTACTCAGCATCATCCCGATAAAGAAGAGCCAGACGCCAAGCTGAGAACCGATGTTGGCAAAACCAACAATCCCCGAACGAACCCGCAACCAGGCATAGCCCTCTTTATCTTGTGCGGCGTGGCCCAATTCATGCGCGACAATGGCCATCGCTGCGACTGACGGCTGCAATGACCCTTGCGAAAGCCGGATGACTTTGCTGGAAGGATCGTAGTGATCGGTCAGCATACCGGGGATCGTCTCGACCCCGACATGATCCAGTCCTTCGTTACGCATCAACACCCGCGCCACATCAAACCCATTCAGGCGGCGCATATTGGCGACTTGCGACCATTTATTAAAGGCCGACTGAACCTGAAACTGTGCCCAGAGAGCAAAGAGCATCGCCGGCACTGCAAAGATCAGATAAGTTGGATCGAAAAAGAACGGCATAGACGACCTCCTCAGAGGGAATGTAATGTGTCTCAATGCTACGCACAGTATACCACTCTTGAATGACAACCGGATGTTGGTAGAATGTTGGATTTTTGCAAAATCTGCCGCAAAGGAACGGGTAATACAACCCCGGTTGCCCTTTATCACCACAGAGGCAAGGCATAACCCGCGTTGCTACCATGAGACGTGACGTAGTGTGTCGATGGGAACTGGCTGCTATCCACATCGTTCACACAGGTACGCGGCACGATGTTGTGCGCAACGTCGTGCTGTGTATCCTGGCAGTCAGCTTCACGCAGCCTGATCACAGCATAGATGGCAACTCGGGTTAAGACAACTTATCGCCCAGGCTGATGGCCTGGGCGACATACACTGCAAAACCGGACGGATTAGGCAGAAACAACGCGGCAATCAACTATACCCCAGTTTATCCTCGCCGGCCAGGATATGCCGAAGCTGACCGATCAGAGCTGTGGCGCGTTCGTTGAGCCACTGCCGTAATGCCGGGCCACTACGGGGGAGCAGCAGCGCAGCCGCGCTTGCGCCCCCGGTGAAACCTAACAGGAGACCGAAGAGAAACCGCCTTCCGCTGATCGGGTGCGGAACGAGGTCGTTGATCAGTGCATCCAGTTCGTCCATAACCTGCTCATACTACGGATAAATACCACGGGTCGTGACGGCGTCGGCCACGCGCTGCACGGCCAGCATATACGATGCCGTGCGCAGATCGACCTGTCGCTCGGCTGAAACCCGCACGACCTGTTGCAAGGCATTGGTCATCACTCGGCGCAACTGCGTGTTGACTTCCCGCTCGCTCCAGAAAAACGCTTGCAACCCCTGCACCCACTCGAAGTAGCTAACAGTGACCCCACCGGCATTGGCGAGAATGTCTGGAATGACCAGGCATCCCCGATCATACAGGATCGCATCGGCAGTTTTGGTGGTGGGGCCATTGGCCGCTTCAGCGACGATCTGCGCTCTGATCCGACCGGCGTTTTGGGCTGTGATCACACCACTCAACGCTGCCGGCACTAACACATCGCATGCAACTTCCAGCAACTCTTCGTTGGTCAGGGCGTCGGCATTGACGGCACCAACCACACTGCCGGTATGCGCTTTGTGAGCCAGGATAGCCTCAATATCCAGTCCGTGCGGATTGTAGACCCCACCACGGCTGTCACTGAGGGCAATGACCTTCATCCCCAACGCAACTGCTTCGCGGGCCACGGTTGAGCCAACATTGCCACACCCCTGGATCGCTAGCCGGATATCCGAGAGATTGAGGCCAAGATGGTGGGCCGCAGCCGTCAACACATAAGTCAACCCACGACCGGTAGCCTCGCGCCGCCCTTCCGAGCCACCGATATTGATCGGCTTTCCGGTCACGACTGCCGGTACGGTATGGCCCTGGTGCATCGAGATGGTATCCATCATCCACGCCATCACCTGGGGGTTGGTACCGACATCGGGCGCCGGAATGTCGCGCTCAGGGCCGATCACAACACTAATCTCGGTGGCAAAGCGACGGGTCAGGCGTTCCATTTCACCGACCGAAAGCTGTTTGGGGTCAGCTATGACCGCACCTTTCGCACCGCCATATGGCAAACCAGCCAGTGCACACTTCCAGGTCATCAACATTGCCAGGGCGCGGGTCTCGTCAAGCGTGACATTGGGGTGGTAGCGAATGCCGCCTTTCGTTGGGCCACGGGCCAGATTGTGCTGGACACGAAAACCTTGAAAGACCTCGATCCGTCCACTATCCCGCTTCACCGGGAAATTGACGGTCAATTCGCGCTGCGGCACGCGCAAAATGCCGCGGAGACGTGCCGGAAGGTCGAGCAGTTCAGCCGCCTGATCAAAATGCTGCTGCACAATGTTCAGCAGATCAACACGCTCAGAAGGCGCGGCGGCAGATCGTTCGATATCTGTCATCACCATGACCTTTACCCCTCAACGATGAGTAGAATCGGCCAACGCTGGCCGGTCGCGACAACGCCGGCGCGACAGTACCTATTGTACCACGGCGCCATAGCTGATCCGTTATAATTTTTATTCATCTTGTGGAATAAATTCGCTCACATTACTGACTGAATGCACAAAAGCGACGATCAGGCGCACTGCGCACTCCACGTCGTGCAATGCGATCATCTCGTTCGGCGAATGCATATAGCGGTTGGGGATAGAGATGACGGCACTGGCAATACCTCCTCGCACATGATGGATCGCGTCGGCATCGGTACCGGTGTACCGTGGCGAGATTTGCACACTGTACGGGATCGCTTCGCACTCGGCCAGCTCGACCAGCCGCCGGAAAACCCGACCACTGTTGGCTGAACCGCGTGACAACACCGGGCCACCACCCAGTTTGACCACGTTCCACTGGCGCTGATCCGAGTCGGGGTGGTCGGTAGCAAAAGTGACATCCACCACCAGCGCAATCTGCGGATCGAAACTGAACGCCGCCGTCGTTGCTCCGCCAAAGGTGATCTCTTCCTGAGTTGTGGCTACAGCCGCCACGTGAGCGTTAGGCCGATTCTGGCTGAGTAGACGCAAGGCTTCCAGGACGGTAAAGGCACCGATCCGGTTGTCGATAGAGCGACTGACAATGCGCCCCCCCGGTAGCTCGTAGACCGGTGCGTCAATGACGCCAACATCGCCGACCTGAACCAGTTCACTGGCTTCGCTCTTGCTCGTCGCCCCAATATCAATCCACATCTGTTCGATTTTCGTGGCCTGATTGCGCTCGTCGGGCTTCAGCAGGTGAATCGGCTTCTTCCCGATCACCCCTATCACGTCACCGGTCTTACCCAGTAAGCGCACACGCTGACCGACCAGAACCTGCGCATCCCAGCCACCAATTGGGCTGAAGAACAGAAAGCCCTGATCGTCGATATGGCTGATCATCAAGCCAATCTCATCGATATGACCGGCCAGCAGAATCCGTGGCCCACTGCCTTCCAGCACCGCAAAGCTGTTGCCCAGCACATCACTGTAGACCCGATCGGCAAACGTGCGCGCTTCGGCCCTCCATACCCGCGCTGCCTGATCTTCGTCACCCGAAGGGCCGGGCGTGGCAAGCAGCCGCTTCAGAAAGGAGATTTGTGCAAGTTCCATACGTCCTTCTCGTAGCTAAAACAGGGTTGCCTGTACCTGTGTCTAGTATAACGTATCATTGTGTTATTGGTTTTTGAACCTCAACCTACGAATACATCCTGTACTTTGCGTTCAAAATCGGTAAAATGCTTGACGCTATCTCGGCGCAACCGGTATAATGAGCTTTGATATGTTATCAAACACAAATATTGTCAACGTGATGAACACATCAGAATTTGCCGATCTTGTTGCGGACGTTCTCAAGAGCCTGCCACCGGCTTTTGCCCGCCACCTGGACACCGTCGGGATCGTGGTTGCTCCGCGTCCAAGTCGTGAACAGCGCCGGGCACTCGGCTTACGCCCATGGCAGACCATCTACGGTCTCTACGAAGGGACGCCGCTGACTGAACAACATAGCGATGGTATCTTCCTGCCGGCAACCATCATCATCTTCCAGGAGCCTCTTGAACGCGATTTTCGCACCAGATCAGCCCTACGCGAACAGGTACGGCGCACGGTGTTGCATGAAATAGCTCATCACTTCGGCATCAGTGATAAACGTCTACGAGAGCTGGGTGCCTACTAGTCCAGGCTTGATAGCAGGAGAGTGAGGCGAGCGTGCGAGCTGGCACGATCATAACCGGAAGTATCTATATCAGTGCATTGGTCATTGCCGGTGTGCTCCTCTGGCAGACTCTGCAAATGTCAAGTACATTGATCACGTTTTCGGCTACCGCTCCTTCACCAACGATTGCCCCCGAACCAACCGCGACCGCTGCTCCCTTGCTGGTTCTGCCCACGCCGATTCCCCCAACACCAGTACCGACAGCCGCCCCTCCCGAACCGGACATGGCAGGCTATCACCCGAAGAGCGGACGTTATATCGCTGTCTGGTTACCGCCCAATTTTGCCGGTGATGCCCGTGAGTCGTTCCTTGCGAATGTTGACATTATCGACGACATCAGCCCATTCTGGTACACCACCGATGCCAGTGGCCGTCTTTACGGACAACGTGATGACGAATTGGTGCGGATAGCGCACGAGAACAATGTGCGGATTATCCCCTCCATTCACAATGTTAATAATCCTGGTGCGGTGGTTCCGGTGCTGACCAATCCCCAACTGCGGGCGCGGCATATCCAGAATATTGTGGATGAGGTATTGGCCCGTGGGTACGATGGCATTGACATCGATTATGAGTCACTGGCACCATCACTACGCGATGACTATACCACGTTTATCGTTGATCTGGCGGCAGCACTGCATGCCCACAACAAGCTGCTGACGGTAGCCGTCCATGCCAAGGATCGGGATGACGGTGGTTTAGGGGCATTTCAAGATTGGGCAGCCATTGGGCCACACGTCGATCAGTTACGGATTATGACCTACGACTATCATTGGCGCGGTTCCGGCCCTGGTCCGGTGGCACCGGCCTACTGGATCGAATCGGTCGCCAGTTATGCCCGTGAGGTCGTTGATCCGGCGAAAGTATTGATCGGCGTTCACTTCTACGGCTACGATTGGCCACCGAACGGCAATGCCACTGCTCGCCCGTGGCGCGTGATTGAAGAGATTATCAACGAACATCAGCCAACGGTCAGTTTTATCGAACGTAACGCTCGTGGTCGGGTAGGAGAGAGCACCTTTACCTATCGCACCAGTGCCGGTACCCGTACCGTCTGGTTTATGACCGATACCGGTCTGGCCGATAAGATTGCAACTGTACAGAAGCTCGATCTGGCCGGCATTGCCATCTGGCAATTGGGCTATGAACGCCCCGAATACTGGCAGACGGTACGGGCCAATCTTGTGCAAGACTCGACCCTGATCCAGCGAGCGCTCAACGCATTACTCCCGGATCATTGAGCGTATGCATTGCATAAGTGTTCTAATCGGGCTATACTTGTGTGATTGAGACCAATTTCTGCGTTTACCTGGTGTAGATGTGCAATCTCGTTGTCCACGGTAACAGATATGTTACAGTAACCCATAACATATCACTGCGGGCAGCGCTGTAAACGAGATCGCAATGACAACCACTGTCAATGAATCTGGTGTTCGGGCCAATCCGGCTGAAGCGCGTGAATTAGTCGAACGCGGGATCGCCGCCGCACGCGGTGGTCAGCGCCGTGTTGCGGCGGGATTGCTGGCACACGCCTTGAAGCTCGATCCGCGTGACGAGCGAGCATGGTTGTGGCTGAGCGGTGTCGTTGATGATCCGGCCCAACGCGCATTTTGCTTGCAGGCCGTGCTGCGTATCAATCCACAAAACCCTCACGCTCGTCGCGGCCTGACCTACCTCGAACGACAAGGAACAGTCAATGCTCGTCCGATAGCCGATTTGAGCGTGCCAGCGGCTGTACCGGAAACAACGACTGAAGCTCCGGCTACGCCGGCAACATCGCCAGCGAAAGATACAGCACACCGCGACTGGTGGTTGCACTGGCGCTGGCAACATCGCGAAACATCACGGGTGCGGCTCGTACTCTGGATTTTGCCGATTGTGTTACTGTCAGTAGCAGTTTTCCTGCATCAAAGTGTGAGCATTGCCCGCGAGCAAGCACTGGCAGCACTGGCTGACGAACAAGAGCCGGCTTTTACTGTAGAGTCACCATCAGTTGTAGCTGTTGCAACCCCTACGCCTATCCCGGCCCTCGAAGCAGAGCCACTGGCAGTGGTTGAGAGTTTGACTGTCTCTTACCTCAATGCAGTTGAGGCGATACGTGCCGATCTCCGTACAGCGACAACGACATATCGTCAGGAGACCAGCCAGCCCGGTGGTGCCTCAATTAACCACGTTGCAGCCACGCAACGGTTGCGCTCAACGGTTGCGCAGGCGTTGGCCAATTTGGGAGAGCTACGTGTACCGGGTGTCCTACTGCCGGCCCACGAAGACTACCGACGTGGCCTTGAGCTGGAACTGGCCGGGCTGGATGCGATTCTTGAGTTTTACAGCACGTATGATGTCGCTCATGCCAATCGCGCTGCCCTGCGTTTTCAAGAAGCGCGAGCGTTTATCGAACGAGCACATGCCGGCTTCCAGACTCAGCTTCAACTCTTAGGCGAAGAGAGTTTGATAAGCGCGTACACCATTCGGTAGGCAAACCCCCAACGCCACATATGGCGCGTGGTCGGGTCGATGCCTGCACGATCTGTACCACCGGTTAGGCGAAAGCAATGCTGTTGGCTTTCCCAAATCGGCAGGATGGCTCGATAGGACTCTCGTTAGCCCATAACGTCAGCGTGGTGTAGAACTATCTCAAGCTGTGCCGTCGTGAGACCCGACCGTCGCACAGGCTCGTGAACGCTTGCCAATCAGCAACGACAGTATCTCCGCCGGTATGGCAGCGAGGAGTGCTAACAACCATCTCCAGTGCCATCACGCGCTGGACTGGTTGCGTTGCACTCTTGCCATGGACGTGTCGCCTCATTTGGAGTGCGGCAGTGTGACTGCTGCCCCTGCCATAATTCGTGCCGGGCGCGTGTCACGCCGTTCATCGCTGGTACGGGGATGCTGTGTGTGATCGTCACGATCTTGTCGTCTGTCAGTAATGAATGAGATAACTTCCAGGCTGCTACCACGCGCCCCTACCGCCAGTCCTACCTGACAATGAATCTGGAGTAGTAGCAACGACACCTGGAGCGAAAACAATGTCTCGCATCCTCAACTGACGTTATGTTAATCCATACTATGACAAAAGACCAATACTATCTATTCGCATCAACCCTGTTTTTCGGCTATACTATTCATGACTAGCTGATGATTTGCTCGCCGTCGATGGGGACGGAACGTAAGCGTGAGACAGTATACGCCTGCGTTGGTGCGTCCTGCTACGGCGAACCGTGGCGGGACTTTCGTTTTCAGGATATCCGTTTAGAGAAAGGGAGCGCCGATGACCCTCTCAATCAATGAAATCAGCACCGATCCAGGATTTGGGCACGATCTACCGCCGCACACACTACGCGATATGCTGCGGTATATGATGCTGGCGCGAGCGCTCGACGAGCGTATGTGGGTGATCAACCGGGCCGGCAAAGCGCCCTTTGTGATTAGTTGTCAGGGCCACGAAGCGGCTCAGGTTGGCGCCGCGTTTGCCTTAATGCGTGGTAAAGACTTTATTCTGCCCTACTATCGCGGGCTGGCAACCGTCCTGGTGATGGGTATGACACCGACGGAAGTGATGCTCGGTCTGTTCGCCCGCGCCACCGATCCCAGTTCAGGTGGACGACAGATGCCGGCCCACTACGGCTGTCGGCGCCTGAAGATTGTGACCCAATCCTCGCCGGTCGGCACCCAGATACCGCACGCGGCAGGGATTGGTCTGGCCGAAAAGATTAAAGGCGGTGACGCGGTAGTATGGGTATCCTTCGGTGAGGGCACCACCAGCCAGGGTGATTTTCACGAAGGAGTCAATCTGGCAGCCGTCCACCGGCTGCCGGTTATTTTCCAATGCGAAAATAATGAATACGCGATCAGTGTTCATCAACGCCAGCAAATGGCTATTGGCAGTGTTGCCGAACGGGCTGCGGCTTACGGCATCCCTGGCATTAGTGTTGATGGAACCGATGTCCTCGCCGTCTATGAAGTGACTCGCCGTGCAGTTGAACGGGCACGCCGCGGTGATGGCCCTACGCTGATCGAAGCACGAGTTGTACGTATGACGGCCCACTCCAGCGACGATAACGACCGCACCTACCGCCCACCACACGAGATTGCCCTGGTTCGTCATCAAGACCCAATTGTGCGCTTTGTTGCCCAGTTGCGTGAGCACGGTATCTTGAGTGAAGCCGAAGAACAAGAGATGCGTACCGAGGTGAAGGCAATCGTTGATCGCGCCACCGAAGAGGCCGAGCGAGCACCGATGCCAGAACCGGAAACCCTCTACGACCACGTCTACGCACCGTTGCGCCAGCGTCGCTGATATGCGGGGAGGATAGTATGCCTGAGATGAACTTGCTGGAAGCTATTCGCCAGGGCCTTGATGAAGCCATGGCTGCCGATTCACGGGTGTTCATTTTCGGTGAAGATGTGGGCAAACGCGGCGGTGTCTTCCGTGTCACCGAAGGTTTATACGACAAGTACGGCCCCATGCGCGTCATTGACTCGCCGCTGGCCGAGAGTGTCATTGTAGGCGCCTGTATCGGCGCCGCAATGAACGATACATTGCCCATCGCCGAGATTCAGTTTGCCGATTTTATTGCCCCAGCTTTTAATCAGATCGTGCAGGAAGCGGCCCGTATTCACTACCGCTCTAATGGTGACTGGGAAGTACCACTGGTCATTCGGGTGCCTTACGGCGGTGGTATTCACGGGGCACTCTACCATAGCCAAAGCGTGGAAGCCTTCTTCGCCCACGTGCCTGGCCTGAAGGTCGTGACCCCGGCTACCCCTTACGATGCAAAAGGGTTGCTGAAGAGCGCGATTGAAGACCCCAATCCGGTCCTCTTCCTCGAACACAAGAAGACCTACCGGCTGATCAAGGGGTTTGTGCCCGAAGAGGATTATCGAGTGCCGATTGGCCCCGCCGACATCAAACGTCCCGGTGAAGACATGTCGGTCTTTGCCTACGGGCTGATGCTGCACTACTGCCTCGAAGCAGCCCAAACCCTGGCGGCAGAAGGGGTGAGCGTAGAGGTTGTCGATCTACGCACCCTGCGACCACTCGATACCGAAACGATCCTCGCCAGTGTCCGTCGTACCGGTAAGGTCTTGATCGTCCACGAGGATAATCTGTTTGGCGGTTTTGGTGGTGAAGTGGCAGCGATCATTGCCGAACACGCATTTGAGTATCTCGATGGGCCAATTGTGCGTATCGGTGGTCCTGATGTGCCGGCGATGCCCTTCGCTCATTCGTTGGAAACGGCGTTTATGCCCTCTCCTGCCTCAATTGCGGCAGCAATGCGGCGGCTGGCAGCTTACTGATGACTGTGATTAGTCATGTGGCTGATCGGAGAGTGGACGCATCCTTTCGTGAGTTAAGCAGCAGGTGAGCTTCATGATCGATATCAAAATGCCTCAGCTCGGCGAGAGTGTCACCGAAGGTACGGTTGGACGCTGGCTAAAGCGGCCCGGCGATCCGGTCGCTAAATACGAACCACTGCTCGAAGTGGTGACAGATAAAGTTGACACTGAAGTGCCGGCCCCTGAAGCCGGCGTGCTCCACGAGATTCTGGTACCGGAGGGGGAGACAGTGCGGGTCGGGACGGTCATCGCGCGCCTGGCCCCGGCAGGCGCAACGGTACCTGCAACACCGGCTTCGGTACCAGCCGCAACCACCGTCGCCGCAACGACATCAGCTACCACCACCGTGACAGCTACCGTAGCTCCACCGGTAGCAGATGGGCGTAACACCTATCTTTCGCCGGTGGTTGCCCGCTTACTGTCCGAGCACAACCTCGATCCCGGCCAGATTCGCGGTACCGGTCAGGGTGGCCGTATCACCAAGCAGGACGTGTTGCGCTTCCTGGCCGAACGACAGCAACAACCGTCTGCGCCGGTTGCGGCACCGGTCGCCCCCACCCCTGTCGCAACCCCGCCGGCCCCGGTACCAGCCCCCGCACCGGTAAGTCCAACCCCGGCACCGGCTCCGGCACCAGCCCCCGCACCGGCAACCTTCGATATTCCTGCGGACGCGGAACTGGTGCCACTCACCCCAATGCGACGCAGTATTGCCGAACATATGGTACGTTCGGTGCGCACCTCACCTCACGTGACTACAGTGATGGAGGTCGATCTGAGTCGCGTCATTGCCCATCGCGCCGCCCATCAGGAAGCGTTCAGTCGCCAGGGCGTGCGTCTGACCATGACCCCCTATTTTGTAATGGCGGCAGTTGCCGGTCTCCAGGCAGTGCCGGTGTTCAACGGCAGCTTCACCGACCAGGGGATCATCCTGCATCGGCGGATCAACATCGGCGTAGCGGTCGCGCTGCAGGAAGGCTTGCTGGTGCCGGTGATCCCTGATGCCGACGAGAAGAATCTGCTCGGTCTGGCCCGCGCCGTCAATGACCTCGCTGAGCGCGCTCGCACCAAACAACTGCGCCCGGAAGAGACCCAGGGTGGTACCTTCACCATCACCAATCACGGCGTGACCGGCAGCCTTTTCGCCACACCAATCATCAACCAGCCCCAGGCCGGCATTCTCGGCGTCGGCGCGATTGTCAAACGCCCGGTCGTGATCACGCAAAACGGGCTTGATGCAATCGCCATTCGTCCGCTCTGCTACCTCTCATTCACCTTCGATCACCGGATTGCCGATGGCGCGACCGCCGATCAGTTCTTGGCAACGGTGAAAAAACGCCTTGAAGAGTGGGAAGGATAGGCCCCATACATAACGAATGCGCTTGAACCGACTCAGAAGCGGTTCAAGCGCATTCCTTACGCCATACACGACGCAACCCTCACCGGGAATGTGCGCCGCCATGCGTTCGGCTACGCTCTGCACACGAACGTTCAGGTAGGAGCGGTTCAGAACCCGTCCCTACTGCCCCTTGGACGGCAGTGGAATACGGTACAGAGAACAACGGTTCGCTGTACACACAGTGGCATCACGCGCCGGCGAAGATACAGTTTGCCGACTGGATTGCCCGTGTCGCGACGTTTGGGGTGCGGCAGCATAGCTGCCGCACCAGCCGTGCCTCGTGCCAGGCGCGTGTCAGGCCGTTGACCCGACTGATCAAGGGTATGTGTGTGCATTCGTCATGATCATGTAGTCTGTCAGTAATTAATGAGATAAATTCTTCTCAACCCTCACCGGAAAAGCCCGCCACCATTCGCCCGGCTATGCTCAGCACACCACTGTGTGCTCATCCCGGCGAGGGTTCAGGGATGAACAGAAAGTATGACCTGACACAGCGACTACCTTATCAGGATGTCCCGATCCAGACTACTGCTCTCCCCTCTCCCGCGCTAGTGCGCGGAGAGGGGCCGGGGGTGAGGGCGGGACGGATTCAGAACCCGCCCCTACTGCCCCTCGGACGGCGGTGGAATACGGTACGGAGAACAACGGTTCCTCTGTACACGCAGTGGTATCACGCGCCGGCGAAGATACAGTTTGCCGGGTTGCATCGTGTGGCGTGCAGCAGTCACACGACCGCACCATCCGTGCTCATGATCAGGTGCGGATGGCAGCGGTTTCCCTGGCCGGTATGTGCCCCTACTGACAGGAAAGCATGAACTCACCATCGCCAGTATCGCTCTACCACATACCACTCGCCGTAACACTCCAGAGTGCGCTGGTGCTGGTTGAATGTCAGCCCTGTTGCAGACCGATCTTACCAAACTATTGCTACAATTTACTGCACAGGGAAAACTACCCACAGTATAATATCCGTGCTGATCGGATGTGTAAGGAGCACCATGA
Organism: Chloroflexus sp.; assembly: GCF_034432675.1. Classification (GTDB taxonomy): domain Bacteria; phylum Chloroflexota; class Chloroflexia; order Chloroflexales; family Chloroflexaceae; genus Chloroflexus. Next base: position 57,296 of record NZ_DAOUBI010000175.1, read on the forward strand.
TGAATGACGGTACCCCCCCAATCAGTCGGTTCCCCTATCCTGAGCGGCTCGATGACTTGCCGGTTGATATTCGTGAACGCATTGACAAGGTCGCTGAAAAGAGCGGTTTTATCCCTAACGTCTTCCTGGCCCTGGCGCAACGCCCCGATGAATTTCGCGCCTTTTTTGCTTACCACGATGCGCTGATGGAGCGCCCCTCGAACCTGAGCAAGGCCGAGAAAGAGATGATTGTCGTCGCTACCTCGGCGGCCAATGATTGTCTGTACTGTGTGATTGCCCACGGCGCCATTCTGCGTATCCGCAGCAAAAATCCGCGGCTGGCCGATCAGATTGCGACCAACTACCGACGCGCCGAGATCACGCACCGTCAGCGCGCCATTCTCGATTATGCGCTAAAAGTGGCCCTGGATTCGGCCCGCATCAGCGAAGAGGACTGGCAACCGCTGATGGCGCACGGCCTGACCCTCGACGACATCTGGGAGATCGGTGCGATAGCGGCGTTCTTCGCAATGAGTAATCGGCTGGCCAATATGAGTGCGCTGCGGCCTAACGACGAGTTCTATACGATGGGCCGGTAAGGAACACGATACTTTCCGGGCCACACCCGGTAGAGATGGATTATTATGCGCCCGGCAACGATCTCTCGTTATTCTCTGCTCGGCCTGATCATAAGTTTTCTTATGTTTAGTGCCGGCTGTACCTGGGCACCGGCAGCAACATCCTCACCAACCGCTCAACCAATCGCCGCCACTGCTACACCAGATCGCCAACCCGCACCAGAATCGCCACGCCCAACGGCAGTGCCAATAATCGGTCTTGCCAACCCTGCGGCGAGCTACTGCATTGAACAGGGTGGGCAGGTAGAGATACAGACCACTGCTGATGGCGCGCAACTGGGCTTATGTGTGTTCAATGACGGAACGGTATGCGAGGAGTGGGCCTTTCTACGCGGTGAATGCGCACCGGGTCAGCAGTACCAAATCGACTCAAATGCCGTCAGCGATACAACGACTCTCGATCCGGTTGTGCGCGAGCTGTTTGCCCTGGTGAAGGCCGAACTACCACCACAGGCGTTTGCTACGTTTGCCGCCCAACCGTTGTCTTCCACCCCTGAGCGGCAATTGTGGGCGGTGTACAGCACCGGCATGCGCAACTTCGATCTCGATCCGCCAGTACCGCATTTTATTGCGGTGTACGCCTACACCAACGAGCGCTGGCAACTTCTTAGTCGGCAGAAGCTGGTGTCAGTATCAGAAGAGGACGGTTCCTCTCTCGAACCAGACTTTATCGGGGCTGTTCGCCAGGTCAAGATTAGCCCAGATCGCATCTGGTTGCAGGTCGAAGGGGGGCTGGGTGCGCACAGCGGTAGTTATCACCTGTTCAGTTTTGCCGCTGATACCCTGCGCCTGGAGCTTGCCGCCTATGCATCGAGTCCTGGGGTGGGTTCCATCGCAGACCTGGATGGCGATGGAATTGCCGAGGTGGTTCTTGATCGGTCAGAGCGATACATCTTCTGCTATGCCTGTGGCGTCTACTATCCTTTTTATCAGGTCTACGCCTGGGAAAACGGCTCGATGGTTGAACGCACGATAAGCGATCTGGTGCCCCAATATCAAACCGCGCCGTATGCTGAACAGAACCGCCAGGCCGTCGCATTTGCGCAGGCCGATTTGTGGGCAGAGGCTTTAACCGCGATCAACGCAGCAGTCGCCGCTGCCGGCAGTGCCGATCCGCCCACGACCGGCGGATCACTCCGCTGGAATCAGCGCCTGATCCAGAAGATGCACGATGCTCATCTGGAGGCAATTGCTAACAGCGCCTTCCCCTTGCTGAACCGCGTGTTTTACGGCGACTATACCGGTGTCGTTGATCAGATGCGGCAAACCGCACCGGCTGAGATTTTCAGCACCGCATCGCCGCTCATCGTGGGGACGGTAGCAGAGGGCTGGGAAACTACGTTGGGTGAGTATTTGATCTCGGCAACTGAACGAGTACTGGCAATCCAACCGGATCGCGCAGAGGTTTTCTTCGTCCAGTCATGGGGCAGATTTTTGGTTGATGCTACTGATCCAGCGATTGCAACTGATCTCGACCGCGCTGCGCAGTTACAGCCCGATACGCCGTTGTTTGTAGAGAGTGCAACCTGGTGGAAGAATCGGTAGCGGCGATCACGTCAGTCGGCGGAATCATCGTAGCTGGAGTCATGACCCTGCGAAAATCTCTGTTTCATAGTTCGTTTGTTCTACCAAAGAGTGGTATACTAAAAGATAGGTCAGCGTCGTCCCTGTACGACGACGCTCTTGTTTCGTCTGTATAACAGCGGAGACAGTCGTGGCCAGGACGACAATCGTAATCAAGGGTGCCCGCGAGCACAACCTCAAAGGGATTGATGTTGAAATTCCGCGTGACCGGCTGGTGGTATTGACGGGTGTCAGTGGATCGGGAAAAAGCTCGCTGGCGTTTGATACGCTCTACGCCGAAGGTCAACGACGCTATGTTGAGAGTTTATCGGCCTACGCACGTCAGTTCCTCGGTCAGATGGAAAAACCGCAGGTCGATCTGATCGAAGGCTTGTCACCGGCAATTGCCATCGAACAGAAGAGCGCCAGTAAGAACCCGCGCTCAACCGTTGGCACCGTTACCGAAATTTACGATTACCTGCGCCTGCTCTTCGCCCGCATTGGTCATCAGTACTGTCATCGTTGTGGTCAACCCGTCGCAGCACAATCGGCTCAACAGATGGTTGATCGGGTGCTCTTGCTCTCACCGGGCACCCGCTTTATGGTGCTGGCCCCCGTTGTCTCGCAACGCAAAGGTGAGTACAAAGATATTTTCGCCGAAGCGAAGGCGGAAGGTTTTGTGCGAGTGCGGGTAGACGGTGAAATCCGCTCGCTCGACGAAGAGATCAAGCTCAACAAGAAAGTCAAGCACTCGATAGAGGTTGTCATTGACCGTCTGGCCCTGCCGGCGGCAAGTGACAACGGTGATCGGGAAGGCTTTATCACCCGCCTGACCGACAGCATCGAAACTGCATTGCGGGTAGGTGAAGGGAAAGTCATTATCAGCCTAGCTGACGAGCCTGCCGATCCTGCTCAACCCCGCGAGTGGATGATGAGCGAAAGCAATACCTGTCCGTCGTGTGGTATCTCATTCCCGGAACTGACCCCGCAGATGTTTTCATTCAACTCGCCTCAAGGCGCCTGCCCGACCTGTAGTGGCCTGGGCGCACGGCTGGAGGTCGATCCGGCGCTGCTGGTGCCCAACGACGCGCTCTCGATCCACGATGGCGCAGTCACCTATTGGGGCGAAATGCGCAAGAAGCAGGATACCTGGGCGTATAAGGCGTTACAGGCAATTGCCGCACACTACCGGATCGATCTCGACGCGCCATGGCATACGCTGACGCAGCGTCAACGCGATGCCATCATCTATGGAAGTGGTCAGGAACGCATCCGGTTTTCGTGGACGAATGAGCATGGTTCTCGCGGCGAGTATTATCGCACCTGGGAAGGGCTGGCGAGCGAAATCCGGCGTCGCTACATGCAGAGCGGCTCAGACACCATGCGCGAATATTACACGCAGTATATGAGCGAACAGCCCTGCCCGGATTGTCAGGGTGCCCGGCTACGCCCAGAGAGTCTGGCCGTGCGCGTCGTTGGCCGCACGATTCGCGATGTGACCCGGATGAATATCGCGCAAGCCCTCGATTGGGCGCGTGAGTTACCCCATCACCTCAACGAGACCGAACAGGCAATCGTCGGTGATGTGCTGAAAGAGATTCGCGAACGACTCGGCTTCCTGCACAACGTTGGTCTGCACTATCTGACCCTCGACCGGGCCGCGCCAACCCTCTCCGGCGGAGAAGCGCAACGGATTCGGCTGGCCTCACAGATCGGTTCCGGGCTGGTTGGCGTGATGTATATCCTCGATGAGCCGAGTATCGGTCTGCATCAACGCGATAACCGCAAACTCCTCGACTCACTGTTGCGCTTACGCGATCTGGGTAACACACTGATCGTCGTCGAACACGACCTGGAAACGATGCAGGCCGCCGACTGGATCATTGACTTTGGCCCCGGTGCTGGCGTGAAGGGTGGTCAGATCGTTACTGCCGGCACGCCGGATCAGGTCGCCCACCATCCAACCTCGCTCACCGGGCAGTACCTCTCCGGTCGGCTGACGATTCAAATCCCAACCAGCCGCCGTTCGGCGACGAAGGGCTGGTTGACGCTGGAAGGAGCAACGCTCAACAATCTGCGCGATGTTACGGTCAGTTTTCCGCTCGGTTGCTTCATCGCCGTTACCGGTGTCTCTGGTTCGGGCAAATCATCGCTCATTACCGAAACTCTGTACCCGGCCCTGGCCAACCGACTCAACCGTGCCCAGCTTAAACCCGGTCCCTTCCGCAACCTGTACGGACTTGAACAGCTCGACAAGGTGATCAACATCGACCAGCAGCCGATTGGGCGCACACCGCGCTCGAATCCGGCGACCTATGTGAAGCTATTCGATCTCTTGCGTGAGTTGTTTGCTGAGACGCCTGAAGCCAAACTGCGTGGTTACGGGCCAGGCCGCTTTAGCTTCAACCTCAAAGGTGGCCGCTGTGAAGCCTGTGAGGGGAACGGTGAAATCAAGATTGACATGCAATTCCTGGCCGATGTCTGGGTACGTTGCGCCGAATGCAAGGGCAAACGCTACAACCGCGAGACGTTGCAGGTGAAGTACAAAGGCAAGACCATCGCCGACGTGCTCGATATGGATGTGCAGACGGCACTGGAGTTTTTCGCCAACGTGCCACGGGTACGCCGGATTCTGCAAACCCTGCACGACGTTGGCCTCGACTACATCAAACTCGGTCAACCGGCGACCACCCTCTCTGGTGGTGAAGCCCAGCGCGTCAAGCTGGCGAAGGAACTGGCGCGCGTGGCAACCGGTCGCACCATCTACATTCTCGATGAACCAACCACCGGTTTACACTTTGCCGATATTCAAAACCTGCTGCGGGTGTTGCACCGTCTGGTTGATGCCGGCAACACAGTTGTCGTGATCGAGCACAACCTCGACGTAATCAAGACGGCGGATTACGTCATTGATATGGGGCCGGAAGGGGGCGACGGCGGCGGTGAAGTGGTCGCCCTGGGCACCCCAGAAGAAGTTGCCCGCCATCCCACGTCGCATACCGGACGATTTCTACGCGACATTCTTGATCTGGCAACGGTGGTTGAATAATTGTCTGGTGAATGCCACCTATCCCTTAATGGGGTGCGCAGGAATAGCATCAAGATGACAACGCATACATTGATCATAAACCCTGTTCAACACGAGAAAGGGTAGAATTACTGCGTCTGAAAGCCAGTCAGCAGCTCGAAGCCAATCGCGCCGAGAAGGGGCAGTTTTTTACCCCTCAAGGTATCGCGCAATTCATGGCTGGCCTTTTCACGCACAGACCTGACACCTTACACGTCCTCGATCTCGGTGCAGGTGTCGGCTCTTTATCAGCGGCCCTGGTTGCTGCAGCCTGCACGTGGCAAACACCACCTGCCCGGATCAAGATTACTGCCTACGAAATTGATCCAGTCTTACGAGAATATTTGCAATCGACACTGGAGCATTGTTGCCAGATATGTCGGCAAAAGGATATTGATTTTGATTATGAGATTATCCCAGAAGACTTTATTGAGGCAGGCATTGACATGCTTATGAGCAATAAAACCCTTTTTGCTCCACTTTGTAAGTCTTTTAACACTATTATCATGAACCCTCCATATAAGAAAATTCACGGAAAATCACGCACTCGCCGACTACTACAAAAAGCCGGCATAGAAACCAGCAATCTATATACCGCTTTTTTCTGGAATCACCCTCGAACTACTTGAGCCTAACGGACAAATTGTAGCCATAACCCCGCGAAGTTTCTGCAATGGGCCTTATTTTCTTCCGTTCAGAAAAGCCTTCTTATCTACAATGTCTATTCAAAGAATTCACGTTTTTGAGCATCGTGATAGAGCTTTCCACGAAGAAGATGCCCTTCAAGAGAACATTATCGTACACGCAGTAAAATCCCAACAGCGCAACAAGATTGCCATCTCTGCCAGCGAGGGGCCTGATTATGCATGGATGTCTATACGAGAAGTCACTTTCGATCAGGTTGTAAAACCAGATAATCCAGCACTATTTATTCGGATTGTACCTGACACATTGCATCAACACATAGGACAGCATGTAGAGCAGCTTTCAACATCGCTCAGCGAGTTAGGTATTCAGATTTCAACCGGGAGAGTGGTTGATTTTCGCGTTAAGGAATTTCTCTGTGAAGGAAATGGGGAAGAAAAGGCTCCCCTTATTTATCCAAACAATGTTTTGGAAGGATACATCACATGGCCCGATAAACCTGGAAAGAAACCAAATGCTATCAAAATCCATCCCGCCACGGCGAGTCTGTTACTTCCACGTGGCTGGTATGTTCTGGTTAAGCGCTTTTCTGCAAAAGAAGAAAAGCGTAGATTAGTTGCAGCAGTATATAACCCTGACAGAATTGATGCAGACCTTACAGGGTTTGAAAATCACTTGAATTACTATCATCAAGATGGTCATGGCTTATTGCCGGCTCTGGCGAAAGGGATTGCAGCTTTCCTCAATTCTACAATCGCAGATGAATATTTCAGACAGTTCAGTGGACATACTCAGGTCAATGACACAGATTTACGCAACTTCAGGTATCCAACAAAAGATCAATTGATTGCAATAGGTGAACGTATTGGTGAGACATTCCCACCGCAACAACAACTGGATGATCTCGTGATAGAAAGGCTGGGCATGGCCACAACGAGTAATGATTTACAGGCTAGAAAAAAGATTGAAGAGGCGATGGAAATTCTTCGCGCACTCCAGGTGCCCAGGGCCCTGATTAATCAACGTTCTGCTCTTGCTTTGTTGCAACGATCGGATCAATCGAGACGCACGTACCGATGGATAGTATAGACCAATCCGTTGC
>NZ_DAOUBI010000176.1:0-37552 GCF_034432675.1 Chloroflexus sp.
GCAACGGATTGGTCTATACTATCCATCGGTACGTGCGTCTCGATTGATCCGATCGTTGCAACAAAGCAATCTCAACCTGTAAAGTGCGCTGCCGCTGCCCAACCCGCGGGTGTTCCAATATCGAGTGCTCTACCGTCGGTAAAGGTAACGCCTTCAGCACGCAAGCCACGGGCAATAGCGGCCTGGAAGACGGCACCAATGTGTAATTCCGGGCATGTCTGTCTCTGGGTACGCGCAGTGCGGTCAGCAGCTACGACCTCACCTAAGAGGGTGGTTACTGTCGGCTCCCAGATAGCCGCCATCCACGTCCACCGTAAATCTGTTTGCGCAGGCTTGATCTCGATGGCTGTAACCCGACAACTGTCAGCCGCCAGTGCAACCATATCTGCTGATTGAGGGTGTGCGCAGGGAAAGAGACCGAGGGTGAGATCTGGTTGAGCTGTGCTATGGTGACTCAGGAGGGTCGCATAGACATCGTTTGGTGCCAGAATGACGTCAGGTAAACCGAGGACAACGGTACGATCCTGAATGAACGGGAGAGCGGCAGCCAGGGTATAGGCTGCACCGTGTGGTTCGTGAACGGTCAGATAGGCGAGGCGCGGCCCAAAGGCGCTGCCATCACCCAGATAGGCAGGGATGTCCCATTTGCCCGGTCTGACCACAATCAGCGCCTGGTCAATACCAGCCTGTTGCCACTGCGCGAGGAGATAGGTAATGACCGGTCGGGGACGCAGGCCGTCTGGGGTGTGGAAGGAACCAACTGGCAAGAGTTCTTTGCTGCACGGTAACGGCCCCAGACGGGTTGCCATCCCACCAGCCGGAATCAAGCCGATCACAGGTGTGTTCATCACATCAACCGGTAACTACCGAGTGCGACGTAGATCAGCACTCCCAGACACAAATAGGCGCCATAGGGCAGATATTCCGGGGTCTGGCGTCCGAATCGGCGAGCGATCAGGATACCAGCCGCCACCAGACCGGCCATGAAGACACCGTAGATCAGGGCCGGGCCGAGGTGACGTAATCCAAGGGCGGCACCGATGAAGATGGCCAGGTAGACATCCCCTAGACCGAAAGGTGCCGATTTAGCCGGGAACAAGATCAGTGCCAGCAAGTACAGAAAGAAAAACCCCACCCCACCGATCAGTCCACCCAGCAACAATTCACGCCAGCCGGCGCCCACGAGTGAACCCCAGATGAAGGCGACGACAGCGCCTCCTAGGATAACGAATGTGTAGATCCAACGGTGAATCCAGTCAATAACACCGGTAATGATCAAGATTGCGCCAACAAAAGTTAGATACGCAAAAAGTGGCCCAAAACCGTAGAGTTCGTAGAGGCGCCACAACCAGAGCGCACTGCCAATCTCCACTAATGGATAGATGACCGGCAGAGGACGACCATCGGCAGCGCGACCACGCTGGAGTAGCCAGCCGATCACCGGTAATAACTGCCACCAGCGTAAAGGTTGACCGGTGCGGATACAACGCGGCCAGCCGATGAGCCGTCGCTCTCGTGGCAGGCGAATGATCATTACATTCAGCAGACTGCCCAGCACCAGCCCGATCACCACAACGATGAGATCCATCATGGCCCGTGCTCCACCCCAAAAGCGGCTTGCCACATAATTTCACGTGGCGCTGGACGGCCTGTCCAACGCTCAAAAGCTAGTGCGCCCTGCTCAACCAGCATCCCACGCCCATCGCGCACCCGTGCGCCGCGAGCGACTGCGGCGCGTAAGAGAGCTGTTTCTCGATAGACCATATCGTAGACCAGACAATGTGCCCCTACCGGTGGGTCAGGGATAGGCGTTTCGTCATCGTGCCATCCCAGGGCGGTGGCATTGATCAAAAGCGTGCAATGTGCAATCACATCTATTACTGCCGGATCGCTCAGGGACAAGGTACGAATACACAGAGCCGGCTGATTGGCGGCTGCGGCTGCGGCCAGATCAATAGCGCGCATCAGGCTCCGATTAACAATCGTGATTCCGTTCACTCCGGCATCAGCCAGTGCGAAAGCGGCAGCACGCGCTGCCCCTGATGCACCCAGGATGACAACCTGTTGATCGACAGGTGTCCAACCGGCAGCCGCCAGATCGGCCAGTAAACCGGGCGCATCCGTGTTCACACCCAGCAATCTGCCATCAGGCTGACGCACAATCGTATTCACCGCCCCAATCCGCGCTGCTGCCGGTTCGATTTCGTCGAGCAAGGGGATGACTGCCTGTTTGTGCGGCAACGTCACGTTCGCACCCAGGAAGTGAGGCTGACGTAGCACGGCGAGACGATCAGGTAATTCGGCAGCAGTCGTCTGTACTGCCCGATAGTGCGCCGCGATCCCTAATGCTGCCAGTGCCGCATTGTGCATCGCCGGTGAACGAGAGTGTGTTACCGGGTCGCCGATCAATAAAATCTCTGCTGTGGTGGTTGATTCTACTGACACGCCAGCCACTCCGCTTCATAGACGCGAAATTCCTCAATAGTAGTAGCGAACTTATGCGAACCATCGCGCTCACAACTGGCAACGAAGAAGAGATACGGTGATGTCTCATCGGGCTGGGCAGCCGCCGTCAGCGCAGCCAGGCCAGGAGCCGCAATTGGCCCTGGGGGCAGGCCGGGCGTAACCCGCGTATTGTACGGACTTTGCACCGCCAGCTCGTCAATCGTCAGTTCGCGCTGCCACCAGGTTCCTTCATTTGGATCGTACCCCAAGGCATACTGCACAGTTGCGTCAGCACCGAGCAGGCCACCGCCAAAAATTGGGGCATACTGGGGCTTAAGCCGATTCCAGAATACTGCACTGATTTGAGGCATTTCACTCAATAAGGCAGCTTCACGCTGGATGATCGAAGCCATCGTCACGATTTGATGGACAGTAACGCCGGGAACCCGTACCGAACGTTCGATGGTACTGTACTGCTCGACAAACCGGTCGAGTAGTTTGCGCACAATCGTTTCAGCATCTGCCGATGGCGCAAAACGGTAGGTGTCTGGGAAGAGGTACCCTTCGAGGGTTGCACCCGCCGGCAGGCTATTAAGCAAGAAGTAATCGGCACGGAATCGCTCGCCATCACGGGCAACCGCCAGAAATTCGTCTTCGCTAACTAGACCTGCCGCTGCGATAATGGCCGCTATTTCCTCGAGCCGCAATCCTTCCGGAATCGTGATTTGAATGTCATTCACCACCTGACCACTCTGCAACACCTTCAAAATATCGCTCATGGTCATCGTCGGGCTGAGGATGTAGCGTCCGGCCTGAATCTGCTGATCAAGGTCACGCCAGCGTACCAGCAAACGAAACAGCGCCGGTTGACGAATCAAACCGGCCTCACCCAGCCGGGTTGCAATATCGTCAGCAGTTTCACCGGGTGCGACAATAAACTCAACCGGTTCACCGGTAGTCGCCGGGGTTGCGCGCAATTCACCGAGAAAGACGTATCCTCCACACGAGACTACCAGGGCCAGCAATGAAAGACCTAGCAGAAGTGCGCGGACATGCCGCATTGACCAATCCTCCCTAGCATTGGCAGTGGCTGCCAGTGCAGCATATGTATGTGATCTGCAAGCGTGTAATTGTAGACCATGTACAGTCTACAATCTCCATGGCAATTATAGCAGACCGCTTGTGCTTCAGAATGTTCTTCTGCCAGCAACTCAGCTCGTACAACAGAAAGATGCGGTGTCGTGCTGAACGTATCGCATCTAACAAGGCTCTTCCTGTCTTGAAGTTACCGTCGTTGTGATCCACACGGTTTACCCAGCCCTGTCCTTTGCCGCTGTGGTCGTGCCCGTGCATATGCAGCGACCTGTCTTTGTGCTTATAGTGGTGTGAGGTAAGGTGGTGCAGAGATAGAGTTGCTCTACTCCATACGACGTGGCCCATGTACTGCTTGGCAAAAAAACAGCCTGCTATATGAATCCCGGTTACGTTCACGCTCTCCTCGCAGATAGTGTATGATAGACGTTCGAGAAATATACTCCTCTGCACAGCAGCATTGCAGGTCGGAGAAGGCCATGAGTGAAGCGTCCCTCCCATCGTTTTGGCAACGGTTACAGGCCGGTTGGTGGTATCTGTACGGTTTGAGCCTGTGTCAGATTGGCTTACGAACCGTTGATCGCGACGTGTACCGACAGGCAGTTCGTGCTTTTGATCGATCACTGGCTGCGTGGCCAGATTTGGCGATTGCCCTCTACCGACGGGGTCTGATCCGGGGACGCGAGTTAGGTGAGTATCACGCCGCGATCCGTGATCTGGATGCAGCAACCCGCATACGTCCCGACTGGCCTGATCCCTACCTGCAACGTGGTCTGTTTCATCGGTTTAATCATCACAGCCGGGCCGCTATTACCGAATTGACCGAGTACGTGCGGCTGGCCCCACCCGGATTTTGGCGCACCGAGGCTGAACGGATTCTGGCCCAAATTCAGGCTGAACTGGAATAGGTTGCAGGAGCGAATGATATGTATCACGCATGGTTTGCTGCCCAAGATGATCCAAACGAACGTTATCCCCTGACCGAGGTCGTTTACTACAGCCGGTCAGGAGGTTTACTCGAAGTACAGCACGATATGGCAGCGTTGGCCCAACGTAGCCCGGAAGAATGGAAGCGCCTGTTTGATGAGCGCTGGATGCGGACAGCCTGGCCCTATGGTAGCGGGGTGTGGGGAAAGAAAGAGTGGGTCTGCCCGATTGTGTCTGACGACAACGTGGTCAGTATGTTTGAGGGTGGAACCAACCTGTTTTGGGCCGAGCGTTTCGGGTGCGAAATCGGGCTGGAAGACCTCTGGATCAAGATGTGTGGCAATTCTCACACCGGTTCGTTCAAAGATCTCGGTATGACAGTGTTGGTCAGTGTGGTCAAGCAGATGATCAGCGAGGGCAAGCCGATCCGGGCAATCGCCTGCGCCTCAACCGGCGATACGTCGGCGGCACTGGCGGCCTACGGAGCAGCAGCCGGCATTCCTACCATTGTCTTTCTGCCGAAAGGGAAAGTAAGCATCGCTCAACTGGTGCAACCGGTGGCTCATGGTGCGCTGGTCCTGGCTCTTGATACCGATTTTGATGGTTGCATGCGGATTGTGCGCGAAATTACTGCCAATCCCGATAACGGTATCTACCTTGCCAATTCGCTGAATTCACTGCGGGTCGAAGGGCAGAAGACTGTTGGGATCGAGATTGTACAGCAATTTGATTGGGAAGTACCAGACTGGATCATCATTCCGGGCGGCAATCTTGGCAACACCTTCGCTCTAGGCAAGGGTTTGTTGATGATGTATGAATTGGGTCTGATTGATCGACTGCCACGAATCGTCACTGCGCAGGCAGCCAATGCCAACCCCCTCTACCGCTCGTACCTGACCGGTTTTCGCGAATATGAGCCGATCAAAGCTCAGCCTACTGCCGCCAGTGCGATTCAGATCGGCGATCCGGTAAGTATCAATCGTGCAATCAGCATTCTCAAGCGCTTCAACGGTATTGTCGAGCAGGCTACCGAACAGGAGCTGGCCGATGCTGCGGCTCGTGCTGATAGGACTGGAGCCTATGCCTGTCCACATACCGGGGTTGCGCTGGCAGCCCTGATCAAACTGGTGGAACGTGGTGAGATCAAGCGAAGTGATCGGGTTGTTGTCATCTCAACTGCTCACGGCCTGAAGTTCAGCCGCTTCAAAGTAGCGTATCATGAAGGTACGCTGCGTGATGTGGTGGGGCAGTACACTAATCCCCCAATAGAATTACCGCCTGATGTGGATGCAGTGCGGCGGGCAATTGTCCGCCGGTTTGGGGATTGAGCGTAGAACTATCGTAAGAATGTCGGACAGCTACCGGAGATGAGAGCGCCGGAGGTGCTACAGGTGCGACAGTCATCTGCGATGCTCTTCATTGGTGCGGTGAGGTAAGCTGATAATGATACCGGCTGGCTGGATTGATCATCAATACAGGAACCGTAGCACGGGCTTCAGCCTGTACATTCGTGAGAAAAGGACGGCGGCCATAGCTGACGGTTCGGTAACAGGACGGAGAGATGTTTTTCAAGTACATCATGGAGTATAATGGAGAGGCTATGTGAAAATCGATCAACGGCGAATGGCAATTTTGCTGATGGGCGGAATGGCCGGCTACACGCTGATCCGTGGTCTTATCAATCTCGTTGTCGGTGCTCCACCGCTGACGATTGTCCTGATCCTCATCACCTCGGCGATTTTTGGTCTAACAACCTGGCTTTACTGGCGCGTTTGGGAAGGCGCACGCGCCTTTGCAATCACAGGGGTAGCGCTGGTGGTTGTGTTTGGATTACCGCTTAATCAACAGACTATTGTCCTCCTTACCCCCTTGGCCTTTGCTGTCGCGATTACCAATACGAAGTGGGTAGCCGGTATCGGTCTGGCAATGATCAGCATCTTGTTGGGGCGTGATGTCTTGAATGATGGGTTATTCAATAGTGCCTATGCCGATATTGGTTTGTTGGCAAGCTATCTGGTTCAGGTTGTTGTCTTTGCGGCCACCCGATTTTTACTTGACAGTGCGCGGGCTGAGGCCGAACGAAATGCGGTGCAGGCAGAGTCTGCCAGGCGTAAGATAGAAGAGCGAATGCATGTAATCGAGCAGCAGCGTCTGGAATTACAAGCGCAGAACCAACACCAGCAAGAGCTGCTCGAATTGGTGAGCCAGCTTGAAACGCCGGCTGTGCGAATTGCCGACGGAGTGTTGTTGGCTCCTCTGGTTGGTGGCATTGATAGCCGTCGAGCCGGTAAAATTACCAGCCGCCTGCTTGAACTGGTCTATGAACGACGGGTTAATCTGGTGATTATCGACGTCGCCGGGGTACCGGTCATCGATACTGCAGTTGCCAATGCGTTGACGCAGACGGTGTGCGCCCTGCGATTGCTCGGTTGTCGAGTAATCCTCACCGGTATTTCATCACAAGTAGCGCTTACCCTCACTCATATCGGGATTGAACTAAGTGAACTTGAGGTGGCTGCTTCACCGCAAGAGGTATTGCAACGCTGGATGGAGACGCAGACATCGGTTATTCGTAACCGACGCAACGGTGGCAATGAGTTGAATTGATGCGGGTGAACGGAGATAGCCCGTCATGCTCCCACTGCCTTAACATTGCCGGACAACGTCTGGTAAATGCTATCGGTAGATACTGTGGAGCACTAGAGGCTTGTCACGTCTTACATTACAGAATAAGTAATCCGACGATAGATCATGCAAGAACCGCAGCGCGCTGAAATCCGTGCTACGTCGGCATCTTTTTGCAGATGCAACTTTTCGTGATACCCGTATCATTGTGATTAACGAGTAATATCGTTAGGATGCGCTGGAGAGAAACTCAAACCAACTCGTACCGCCAGTTTTGTCGTAGAAGGAAAATATTAAAGCAGGGCTTCCGTACTCCAGGTGAAGCTGCGTATACACGACTGTCAGCGTGAGTACATTGCCCTCAGGGTCGATGTTCGTGAATCTACAAACGCTATTCTACTCGATTCCTGTTTTGAAACTGAATGCGAAGTGCGCTTGATATATGCCACCTTTTACCACTAAAACCCTCCGTAAAGCTATCGTTGATCGCGTTTTGGCCGGTCAACCTGCGATACCGCTGTGCCCACATGCTCGTGAATGTGGTGGCTGTGCCTTTCAGGATCGTATCTACGCAGATCAGGTTGCTGCAAAAACGACGATCCTACGCATGCTGTATGCAGAAAGTGGGATTGACGCCTCGGCTTTAGACGTTGTTGCCTCCCCTGACCCGTTTACCTATCGTACCCGGATGGATTACGTTGCCACCAAGGGGCGCTTCGGACTGCGCGCTCGTGGTAAATTCAACTACATCATCGAATTGACGACGTGTCATCTGATTCCGCCAACTGCCTTCGCTGCTGCCCAAACAATCTGGCGGCGGGCACTGGCCCTGGGATTACCCGATTACGACGTTCGCACCCATACCGGTTTTTTGCGCTACGTTGTGGTACGGCGTAGCCCTGATGATGAGTTGCTCCTTGCAGCCGTTACGGCTGGTGGTGGTGATGAGTCCGTGATGGCAGATCTGGCTGCTACTGCACTGGCTCAACCGGGAGTGGTCGGTTTTCACTGGCTGGTCAACGATTCGCTCACCGATGTCTCGTTTGGTAAAGTACGCCGGCATTGGGGAGCTGATCGGTTGGCTATGCGGGTTGGGCAGTTTACCTGCTTTATCGGGCCAAATACCTTCTTTCAGAACAATATTCATCTGACCGAACGGCTGATCAATGACGCAGTTGCCGCAGCCGCACCTGAAGCTACGATGCGGGTCGCCGATCTCTATGGTGGTGTTGGTGTGATTGGGCTACATCTGGCGCAGACAGCAGCACGAGTCGATTGTGTCGAGTCTGTAGCTGAAAGTGTGCAGCTTGCACACCAGAATGCGCTGATGAATAAGGTGTCGAATGTCCATCCGATCTGTGCGGATACGTTGAACTACTTGCGGGAACAACCAACCGGCAACTTGCCGGTAGTGGTGGTTGATCCACCACGTACTGGGTTAGGCCTGCCGGTTTGCCAGGAATTGATCAGAATCGCCCCGCAGCGAATTGTCTATGTCTCGTGTAACCCATTGACGCAGGTCAGTGATCTCCAACATTTGCAGTCGGCATACCGGATTGTCAGTTTGCGTGGCTACGATATGTTTCCACACACACCACACGTTGAAGTCATGGCTGTGCTGGAACATTACGTAAACAATTAGTCGCAACCGTTGTACCAGAAAATCACTACTGTGTTACCGTCAGAGTTCCCTTCATTCCAGCTAGATAGTGCCCGGGGAAGGTACAAATGTAAAGGTATGTACCCGGTGCTGGAGTACGGAATGTGACGCTGCCACTCTGACCAGCGTTGAGCATCGCTGTCCAAGCCAGCGCATTTGGAGTATCGGGTGGTGGCACGAAGAGGGCGTCGGCGTTATTTTGAGCGGCAGTATTGACAGCGGCAGCTACATCATCGCCACCATTCACCAGCACCCAGTTGTGTTGGACACCCAGGTTGTTCTGATTGACGAAATCGAGGCGCACGACCGTATTTGCCGGTAAGGAGAGTGATGTTTGGGCAAACGCCAGGGCATCTGGAGCAGCAAGTACCTCAACTGTTTGAGCAGGTGTTTCATTGACCACATTCGAACCACCTGGTTCATTGGCTACCTGCGTGGTCGGAGCGGTGGTTGGTTGAGCCGCCATGGGTGGCGTTGGGGTAGGTGCAGCCGTAGGGCGTGGGGTTGCGGTTGGTCGCGGTGTTGCTGCCACAAAGCCGCCAGCCACTGCGTTGGATGCAATCATGACAATCAACATAATCAAACCAGCACCGAATGCCAGACCCATCATCACAATCAATGGTGGTCCACCAGCACTTCCTCCCGAAAACGTCGAACCTCCATTACTGCTGCTGCGCGAACGGAAATTGCTTCTGCCAGAACCTCGCCAGCTCATCTGCTACCTCCTCTGTCAGATTCATATCGTGACATCCGGCACATGGTCTAGTGTAGCATAAAACTCAATCTTTGATGTATAGCAGTTGTGCAATACTGAACAAAGGTGTGTATGAAAAGCCAAACGACTACATCACTGCTCGCCAATGTTGCTCCACTGCTCTTTGTGTTGCTCTGGAGTACCGGTTTTATTGGGGCACGCTATGGCTTGCCATATATTGAGCCATTCACGTTTCTTAGCATTCGTTTCGTACTGGTACTGATCTTGCTGGGTGCGCTGACGATTATATTTCGCCAGCCATGGTTACACCAGCCATTTGCGTATGGGCACAGTGCTATTGTCGGGGTCTTACTCCACAGTGGCTATCTGGGTGGGGTCTTTTTTGCTATCGATGGTGGTATGCCGGCGGGATTAACCGCGTTAATTGTCAGTCTGCAACCTATCCTGACGGCACTGTTTGGTCAGTGGGCATTGGGTGAACAGATTACTGCTCGGCAGTGGCTGGGGCTGGCATTAGGGTTGGTGGGTGTAACGGCGGTTGTTGGTGACAAGTTGCTGTTCACCGACACACCGGTTGTGACACCGATAACATTAGCCGCGGCAATCGTCGCTTTGCTCTCAACCACGGCCGGTACCCTTTACCAGAAACGCTTCGGTGTAGGTCTACCGCTGTTAAGCGGCACCTGGGTACAGTATCTTGGTGCACTGTCATTAACAGCACCACTGGCACTCCTCTTTGAAACGCATGAGATTGAATGGCAACCAGAACTGATTGGCTCATTGTTGTGGCTCACTCTTGTGCTGTCGATAGGTGCTATTCTGCTCTTGATGGTCTTGATCCGGACACGTTCAGCAGCACGTGTGTCAAGCCTCTTTTACCTGGTGCCGCCGGCAACGGCTGTTGAGGCGTGGCTGTTATTCGGCGAACGGTTAGGGTTGCCGGCAATGATGGGGTTGGTGGTGGCCTCAATTGGGGTTGCCCTGGTTGTTGTGACCCCACCATCTAATGCCGAGTCGGGTCGCCATCGCGTATAATTGATACAATCATGCTCGCGCCGCAACACAGATAACCGGTGTTTTCGTTATCTTGAGTACATACTGGCTGAATAGTGCCCGGTATCTGCAAAGACGTGACATACATGAACTATACGGATGCGACTTGTAGTAATTGGCGATGCTGGATCGGTTGTTGTGAAAGCCTACACATAACAGCTCGAACCAAAAGCAAGATCAGACTGAACCAATACACTGCTCTAGATATCACCGGCTCTCTCAAAATCACAAGTCGTTGATCCAAAACCCGGTGAAATTGTTCATCCTGGTACTGAACTGGTCAGCAATCTGATAATCAATGGCTACCCCGACAATCGTATTTGGAGCCAGAACAATTATCTTCAGTATTTTGTAACAAATATGGTGCTGATTGGCAGTCGATACAGATACAGATACAGATACAGAACACGTTCAATCGAATGGATAACAAAAGGTCATCAGTGTCGCCTATTGTCAGACGTGACCGGTACTATTGGCGACCTAGGGAGCAATATACCGTATGAGTCGAAACACTAATGAAGCCCACTCCCTCTTTGTCGAGTTGCAGCAACAATATCTTCATCAACTGGAAGACAAGATTGCGCACATCACCATACTCTGGGAGCGATGGCAGGATGATACTTTGCAACACGACGATCTGGTTGCTTTGCAGCATATCGCCCATAATCTGGCGGGTTCGGGAGCTACATTTGGCTTGCAGGCGGTAAGTGATGCCGCTCGTACCCTTGATACCGCTTTACAAGCCTGGTTATCTACTGATCGAGATTTAACGACACTATCTGATCTTGCACCGCTGGTGACGAGTTTGCTGGATGCACTGCGTGAGCGCAAGCTGCAATCTCAGGTAGCCGTTCAATCAACCCAGGTGGCAAGTGATGCCATTCTGATCTATGTTGCCGGTTTCAATGCTGAAGAGACTGCTGAGTTGACACGCCAGATCGCGTATTTTGGTTATGTTACTGAGAGCTTTCTGGGCAGTGTCGATTTGTTAGCAGCGGTTGAACGCCGGTTGCCAAACCTTATTGTGCTCGATGTCGATTTGCAGGATGGTGTTCAAGGTGGTATTGCTACAGCAGCCATCTTGCATGATCGGTATGGGGACGCGATCCCGATCATCTTTACTGCCACTTCCGCAGATTTCCAGCTGCGTTTGGCTGCTGTTCGGGCCGGTGGACGCGGGTATTTTACCCGTCCTCTTGACGTGGGTCAGCTGATCGATCTGATCGATCAGCTGACCCAGCGCATGAGCAGCGAGCCGTATATGGTACTCATTGTTGACGACTCACCATTGATGGCCGAGGTATATGCTTTGGCACTCCGTGCGGCTGGGATGCGGGTTGTGTCCACAACCAATCCTATGGAAGTACCGAACTTGCTCGCCGAGCAGCAACCCGACCTGATCTTGCTCGATGTGTATATGCCCGACTGTAATGGGCAGGAACTGGCAGCCGTTGTTCGTCAGCAACCAGAATATCATAGTGTACCGATTGTCTTTCTTTCTGGAGAGACTGATCGTTCAGTACAGTTAGCAGCATTGGCACGTGGTGGTGATGATTTTCTCACTAAACCGATTAATCTGGAGCATCTGATCGCCGCGGTCAGCTCGCGTATTCGGCGGGCGCGGACAATGCGGAGCCTGATGGTACGTGATGGTCTGACCGGGTTGTTCAATCATAGTGTTACCCAAGACCTTCTGATGCGCGAGGTTGCACGGGCGCGGCGCAATACACAGCCGCTCGCGGTTGCCTTGCTTGATATCGATCACTTTAAGCAGGTCAATGATCGCTACGGTCACCGGGTGGGTGATCGGGTGTTAAAGAGTCTGGCCCGTCTCTTGCGCCAACGATTACGGGCAACGGATGTTATTGGGCGCTACGGTGGTGAAGAGTTTCTTATTGTGATGCCAGACACGCGCGCCGGTAGTGCAGCGATGGTGATTGACAGTCTGCGTGAGCAGTTTGCGCACATCCAGCATCAGCGTGAAGGTGAGCCGTTGCGAGTTACCTTTTCGGCCGGTATCGCCGAGTGGCATATGGGGCTGGATGCCGGTGCGCTGATTGAAAAGGCTGATGCAGCTCTCTATCAGGCCAAACACAACGGACGTAATCAGGTGGTTGTGGCCGATGTGTCTCTGACTCAGCCGCCACAACGATACGCACTGCCGATCACAACGTCACGTCTGAATCAGACGCCGCTTGTACTGGTAGTGGATGACGATCCCGATATTTGCCGACTCTTGCAAATCTGGTTAATGGATGCCGGCTATCGGGTGGAAGTTGCCAAGAGTGGTATGGAGGCACTTCAGCGCATTGCTCAGGGAGGGGTGGATGTTGCGCTCATCGATATTCTCATGCCCGAAATGAGTGGGATTGATGTTCTCGATCAGGTGCGGCGCAATGGGGCTGAACCGGCGGTAATTATGACGACTGCCTTCGGTTCCGAGCAGATTGCTGTCAATGCTATCCGACACGGGGCTGATGATTACCTGCGAAAGCCAATTGATCGGCAAGAGCTGCTGGTCGTGCTTGAGCGGACGATGACCAATCTCAGATTACGACGTGAGAATCTGGCGTTGCAAAAGCGGCTCGATCAGAAGCGACGTGAGTTGGAAGCAGAGATTAAACACGCTGCTCAGATTCAGGCCGACATGTTGCCGCAGCAGATGCCGCGCTTATCAGGGTATAATATCGCCGCGCGCTGTATTCCGGCGCGTGATGTCGGTGGTGATTTCTATGACTGGCATTTTCCGGCTCCCCATTTGTTGAACCTGACCTTCGGTGATGTGATGGGGAAGGGAATGTCGGCAGCGTTGTTGATGACCACCACGCGCGCTGTTATCCGCTCGGTTGCTCGTGATACGACGCCGGAAGTCAATATGCGCTATGCCGTCAAAGCCCTACACGCTGATCTGGATCGCACCAGTAGTTTTGTGACCCTTTGTCACTTGCAGTTGAATCTATTGACTCATACCCTGGCCTTCGTTGATGCCGGTCATGGCCTGGGTTTCATTCGTCGTCACGGTGGGCAATGTGATCGCCTCGAACCTCGTGGAGCACCGCTCGGCATCTTTTCGCACGAACCGTATCGCCAGGGCGAGACGATGCTTCATCCCGGCGATGCGCTGGTGTTGTTCAGTGATGGTCTGCTCGATCCATGGCCGGCGTTAGCTCGCGATCCACTTCAGATTAACGATCTGCTCAATGATGGTATGTCGGCGACTGCAATCGTAGATCGCTTGCTGGCAGTGCCGGCATTGCTTGGTCCGCTCACCGATGATCTGACGGTAGTCGTACTGGTACGAGATGTGGTTGCAGAGGTGTGATCTATGGTTGTGAAGCAACTGCTGCGATGGATGTCGGGGCTTTTTCTGTGTCTTCAGATGCTTGCATTCCCGGCGCCACTAGCGGCACAAGGTTCAATCCATCGGTTTGCCGACCTGGGCTACAGTGATCGCACCGCTTCTGGCATTGATGCAGTGTTGGACTACTACTTTCCCATTCCGACCGGCTTACGTCCGCGTAGTAATGGTGTATTGACCCTACGCTTCACCCATTCACCTCTCTTGCGGGCTGATCGATCTACTATCACCGTCGTGCTTAATGGGCGTTCGTTGGGTAGTGCCCGTTTAACTCCTGACAATGCCGAAGAGGGGGTGCTGTCAGTTGTTCTGCCAATCGCGGGATTTGACGGGCCTGGTCTGTTTATTCAGGTTCGTCTGCACATGCGACTGACCGATGATATTTGCGAAGAAGTGCAAAACCCGGCTCTCTGGACGGTCGTGCGGGGCGATTCAACCCTTCAGCTCGATCTCCAGCCCGTTGAAGCCGGAACCCTGGCCGATGTCGCTGCACTCTTTGCGCCATTACCACTCAGTGCGCCGGAGGTGCGGGCACCGCCGACAATTGTCTTACACCCGACAACTGAACCATCTACGCTGGCGGCTGCCGGGAAGGTCGCTTTCGCCATTGGCCAGTGGGCTGCGTTAGCGCAGCAAGACCAGGTGTTGACCGTGAGCGATACTGTTCCCGAACAGCTTCCAACCATCGTGGTGGCATTGGCTTCATTGCCAGAGGGAAACTGGGGTTCTGTGCGCTGGAATGGCAGAGAGTATGAAGTTGACGGTCAGGAAGTGCCGCCCGATCATGGATTGTTGATGTTGGAACCGGCATCACCACCACGGTTGGTTGTAGCTGGAGCGACGCCGACGGCATTGCGTTTTGCTGCTCAGGCGCTGAGCACTTCCTTGCCGGCAGCAGCGGTGCTGGCCGTAACCCAACTACCACCACAGCTTCCTGCGGCAGCCTGGCGTGATGGGGCCGCTAGTTTTGCGCAGCTCGGCGTGGATCGTCGGCAGGTGGTGGGCGCTGGTGAACATCAGATCGACTTCGCCTTCGAGCGGCCGTCTGGCTGGGATATCCGGGTAGGCGGTATGCTCGATCTGCAAATTGCTACTGCGTCCGGCTTGAGAGCGCAAACTTCCTGGGTGACGGCTGCCGTCAATGGGATAACCCTTGGTTCGCAACGTTTGCAGGTTGAAACGAATGGCCCGGTGCAATATCGGTTTACCTTACCTGCTGATCTGCTCAACAGCGATCTGGAAGGTACGCCGATCCGTCGGCTTGATCTTCAGATTCGTCTCTACCTCGACCTCCCCAACAGCGGTTGTGAGGAAGTGGACACTTCGGCTGCATGGGCTGTGATCGAGCCGACATCGACCTGGCGTTTGCCCAACGATCCGGCAGCGGTTGATGATCTTGGGCGTTTTCCAGCAGCACTTCTGGCCGATACCAATGCCCGGTTGGTGTTACCACCCCAACCAACCATCTATCTATGAAGTTCAAGCTGGATTAGAGCTGGCCGCTGCGATGGGGTGCTGGGTGACGCTCAAGGATGTGCCACCACCCATCTTACTGACGGCGAATGACATTGGTGATAATCGTAACGGGCCACTGGTCATTCTAGGTAGTCGTGAACGTCATCCACTGGCAGCAATGATCAATGCGTCGTCCAATACGCCGTTTGTGTACCAGCCCGGTCGGAGTGTACAGGCAACCCTGAGTATTGTGCCGTCACCGTGGCAGTCAGGTGCGCGTGTATTACTCATCGATGCGGCTGATAGTGATGGTCTGCGGCTCGGAGTACGGGCGTTGCGCGAGTGGGCATTATTGCGGGTGCTTCGTGGTAGTCAGGCCCAGATTACTGCCGATCCCGACCCCACAGTGGTGTCATTGACGAATCCTCTACAGACACCGCCGCAAACCCTGACCCCACGCATTGAAGTGACCCTGCTCGAACGTTTTCCTGCCTGGCAGGTGGTGGGATCGATCTTGTTAATCACTCTGGTAGCAACGGCAGTGCTGGTGATCCGTATCCGCTGGTTGCGGCGGAAATAAGAGGCAGGCGATGAATCCGTCCTTCACCCTTACAACCTTAGAGCGGGTTGTTGGTTGGGGCGCTGATGAATGGGCGGCGTTTCGGCATGGTTTGATCAAAATCCTCGTTGTGACCAATCTGGTATTGGGCGCATATTACCTCCTCTGGCGCGGCACGGCTTCGCTCAACTGGGATGCATGGCTCTTTTCCCTGGCGCTGTTTGGAGCCGAACTGTACAGCTATATCAGTAGTTTTTTGTTCGGTCTGACCGTGTTTCGGCTACGGGAACGGGGCGAGCCACCACCTGCACCGCCAGGTTTGCGGGTTGATGTCTACATCACCTATTACAATGAGCCGGTCGAACTGGTACGGAAGACGGTGCGTGCGGCGCTGGCCATACATTACCCTCATCAGACGTATCTCCTAGATGATGGCAATAGTCCGGCGATGTGCGCAATCGCTGCTGAGGAGGGGTGTGGTTACATTACCCGTTCAGCCGCATGGATAGGGTTTGACCGGCACGCCAAGGCCGGTAACCTGATCAATGCGCTTGAACATACTACCGGTGATTATATTTTGATTCTGGATGCCGATCAGGTGCCTCTCCCCCAGATTCTGGATCGTACCCTGGGATATTTTAGTGATCCAAAGGTGGCGTTAGTCCAGACTCCCCAGTATTTTGTCAATGTGCCGCCCGGTGATCCTTTTGGCAGCCAGGCTCCACTCTTCTACGGGCCAATTCAACAAGGTAAGGATGGCTGGAATGCAGCCTTTTTCTGTGGCTCGAATGCGGTGCTGCGACGCGAAGCACTGGCGCGTACTGGTATCCGTTTCTTTGTGCGCGATGTAGAGCGGCGTATCCGGCGGGCATTACGAGAGGCAGATACGGTCATCCGGCGGGCCGAGCGGCAACTGGCGCCATCCGAACGAACACAGATCGCATCTGCCCTTCAGGTCCTACGGCGGGCAGTAAAGCTTGCCCGTCAGGAGCTTGATCGCGGTGATACTTTTCAAGAGGTCGCCGAACGATTTCAGCGCCGGGTCGAAGATGCGGCGCGGATGGTAGTTGCGGCTAATCTGCGGCAAATTATGGCCGATCTGGCCGAGATTCAGGCAGTGGAAGCCGCCGAGATTATGCAGTCGCTGCACGATGAGGCAGTGCTGGCCGAGCTGGCTAGGCGGGATCGCTCTCCCCTGGCGGCCATCGAGACAGTCCGGCAACTTATTCCACTGTTGGTAAATGAGGCCATGGATTATCTGCCCATCTCTACTATTTCAGTCACCGAAGATATGTCAACGTCGATGCGCCTGCACGCTACCGGCTGGCGTTCAGTCTACCACGACGAGATTCTGGCGCACGGTCTGGCACCGGAAGATTTACGGAGTGCGTTGCAACAGCGTTTACGCTGGGCGCAGGGAACGATCCAGGTCTTTTTACGCGAGAATCCTCTGTTGTTACCAGGGCTGAGCATCGGGCAACGGCTGGCCTATCTCGATACCATGTGGAGCTACTTTTCCGGTTTGCCAACGATCATATACCTGATCGCTCCTGTGCTCTTTCTGATCTTTGGGTTGCTACCGGTCAATGCGCTCTCGGCAGAATTTTTCTGGCGCCTGACCCCATATTTGCTGGTCAATCAGTTGCTCTTTGCTGTGATCAGTTGGGGCCGACCGACCTGGCGCGGTCAGCAGTACAGTCTGGCCCTGTTCCCCATCTGGATCAAGGCGGTGGTCACAGCCGCAGCGAATGTCTGGTTTGGCAAGAAACTGGGCTTTATCGTGACGCCAAAGACCAGGCAGGCGGGGCGTTATTTTGGGCTAGTACGCTGGCAACTGCTAATGATGGTGTTACTGGCAGTTTCAATCGGGGTGGGTTTACTGCAACTGGCGCTGGGATGGCGTACCGATGGGATGCCGGTACTTGTCAATGTTTTTTGGGCCGTGTACGATCTGGTTATGCTCAGCGTGGTCATCGATGCAGCATTGTACCAACCTGCAGAGGAGTCATAGTTAGCGTATGCTTAACGACTTTATCAGAGAGGTTACCATGGAGATTACCGTCAATCAGGTGGGTGAACAGGCAGCAGTTGTGCAGTTGCGCGGGCGACTCGATCTGTTGGTGGCAAATGATGTGAAACAACGCCTGGTCAAAGCGGTCAATGAGGGTTTTCGGTTACTTGTGATTGATATGAGTGAGGTGAGCTTTGTCGATAGCTCAGGGCTAGGGGCGCTCATCGGTGGTTTAAAAGCTGCGCGACTGGCCGGCGGTGATTTGCGATTGGCCCAGCCGGGCGCACAGGTACTGGCAATGCTCGAATTGACTACCCTCAATCGGGTGTTACGCCCGTTTCCTAATGTTACAGAGGCGTTACAGGCCAGTTTGTAATGGTCAGGCGGACACAGCAGGCGGGACCAGGTGCGGTCATTGCGAAGAGACAGGTTATGCATTGGATCGAACACGATTACGAATTGAGCACGAATCTCTCGGAAGGGATTGAACAATTGCATACCGCACTGGCTACGTTCTGGGCCGCTACCCATCTCAGCGCAGAGACACGCATGCGGTTTGGTACAGCCCTGGCTGAAGTGATTGCCAATATTTTGCAGTACGCTGTCGTGCCTGGTGATCCACCGATCAAATTACGACTACGCTGCACACCAACCATTCTTGAGGCGCAGATTGTCGATCAGGGTCTTTCCTGGACGATGCCAGACACTCCGATTGCTATGCCCGAACATTGGGAAGAGCGCGGGCGTGGACTGGCAATTGCCCAGGCCATGCTCGATAAGCTGCAATACCGCCGCTTTCGTAACGTGAACTGCTGGCGATTAGTGCTACTGCATAAAACAGCCTGACCGCGCTCGGCGGGTTAAAACCCTGCCTCACGACGTGGAAGGGCCTCCGGAGTTGGCAGGGTTTCAGGCAGATCTTCAGCCCGATTGACAACCTCGCACCCCTATGGCCACCTTCCAACTACGGTGTTGGTGTGGTTGTTGGGCGGGGTGTAGCGATCAACGATGGGATCAGCAGTGTCTGGCCGGGTTGCAGAACATTGGGATCGGTCAGATTGTTGGCCGCCACCAATTCGTCAACCGTGATGCCGAAGCGCTCGGCAATCGCACTGAGCGTGTCACCGGCCTGCACCACATACAGCGCGGCAATTGTCGGGGTCGGGCGTGGCGCACTGGCGTAGGCCGTTGCTGTAGCATCAATGTCAAGGGTTGGTGCAGGCGTAATATCGAGAATGACCGGCATTGTTGGAATGTTGCGTGGTGGTGGTTCGGGCAGGCAGGCGACAAGCCCTACACTGCTCCCCACCACGAGCAACCATAGCATGCCAATCCATACACGGCGTAGCACATCTCCCCCCTCGATAGTTACAACCTGGCGGTCGTTTCGCTCTTCAACCCTGGTTTCTTCTCAGTGTTTGTAACCCAAATGTGGGCGAATAGATTCGTCGCCAATTTCCCAAGACAAACGCAATGAAGCCCACCGCTTCAAGCGAACGGGCCAGCGTACTCGACCAGGGCCATTGGCTAAACGGCGCAGCCATCGCAACGATCAGGCCGAGATTGATCAATACCAGAGCGGCCCAGCTCCAGCGTTCGTTCCCGCGCGGCGCATCCCCTGTCAGCCTGGGCAAAATCCAGAATGCAACCCCCAACGCCAGTTGACTCATCCATCCCACAAACATCGTCTCGATGTGTAGCGGGAGCAAGACCCAGACCAATGGCGCAAAAGGGAGGCCTTTATTGGCGAGTATAAGGGCACCGGCGGTAAGCCCCAGCAACAAATATATCAGCGAAGCACGGATGAAATAGCGACTCAGGCGTGGCATCTATTTACCCCTCACCCGTGGCCAGATGTTAATGATGAAACCAACCCCTGCCAGCCATTGCAAGAGGGCGGAAAGCACCAGCATCCAACCCCCAATGATGGATGGCGCCAATCCCTGCAACGGCTCGAAGATCAGGCGTAGCAACAGCCCAAGATTGAGGCAGGCAAAGATTGTCCATCCCAGCCATTCCGGGCCGCGTGGTTGTTCTTTCGTATACACCGGAAACATCCAGAGTGCGACCCCAAAAATCAACTGGGTCAGCCAGCCAAACGTTAGCAGGTGAAGGTACACCGGCGACAGGCCAGGTATACTGAAACCGGGTATCTGTTGCCAGATGCCAATCAGCAGCCCCACCACCAAGGTAATCAGGGATGCTTTGACAAAGCTACGTGTTAAAACCGGCATATACCTCTCATAACGTTTGAGAGAATACCTTTGATTACAACGAGTTATTGTAGCAGCCGCCAGAATCGGTGTCAATCACTTTCCCAACAACGCTTCAACACTTGCCAACACCTGTGCCGGCGTGATTGCAGCCATACATTCTGGCGGGTTGGTGGCACGTGGGCAGGCGGCAAACACCCCACACGGACTACACGGCAGGCCGGCACTCAGTACACAATGGCGGGTAGGATCGCCCCATGGCCCAAAGCGTAATGGATCGCTGGGGCCAAAGAGATGGATGGTCGGCACCCCTTGACTGACGGCGATATGCAGTGGCCCACTGTCAACCCCAATTACCAGCCTGGCGTGAGCAAACAGCGCCGCCAGCCGGTCAATCGTCAGATCGTTGCTTAACATAAGTAATTCGGCAGGACTGCTAGCCGCAATCGCGGTCAGTTCTGCGGTTTCCGCCGGGCTGCCTGTCAGGAGAATGCGTCGTCTTGGTTGGCATAATTCTTGTATCAATCTGCTCCAGTGCTCGCGTAGCCAGTGTTTGGTCGAACCACCCGTGCCGGGGTGAATAATGATTAGATGTTCATCTGGTTTGAGATGCTGTTGTGTCCAGGCGATAGCCCACGTTCGGGCAGCGTTGGTCGGGGTATAACGCAACGCTGTGGCAGTGGGCAGAGTGTTGGTAAGCGCTGCGACTATATCAAGTGCCTGTTGGGTGACGTGTTGGCGAGGCTGGTATGGTAATGCGACACTCAGCAGTGATTTGCACAACGGATGGGCAAAGCCGATACGCCGCGGAATCCCGGCCAGCAGGGCCAGTGCTGCGCCCCACCAGTGATCGTCGCGCAAGATGAGTGCCGCGTCATAAGCTTGTTGACGTAGCCGACGTGCCGTCTGATAGAGCAGGATATACGGATCCCACGGTAGTGGTTTTGGTGCGTCACGATTAAAGCCCGGAAAAGGAAGTTTCTCCAGGGTATCGATCTCACGCATCTGTGCCCACATCGAAGCTGCCCATGGCCCGACCAACGCCGTTATGTGTGCGGTCGGTAATGCAGCCCGCAGCGCAGTGAGTGCCGGTGTTGCCAGTAGCAGATCACCGAGATGATCGGGTTTGATAACGAGAACCCGTTGGGGTGGGTGCACCGATGAACGTCGAATCTGTGGACGGGCAATGATTGCCAGCAGATGTAGCAGTGTAGCGCGCATGGTGGGATATATGACCAGAGGGTAGTGAGACACCCCCTCTGGCCTATTTTAGAACAAAAGTGCGCTAACCTCACGGGCGAGTTGCCGTAAGCGTTCGGCATTAGCCTGCTGAGCGCGTTTTTCTTCCACCTCGGCCCGCTCATTAAGCCGGCGTGCCAGTTCGGGGGTGATTTTCGTCATATTCGTGCGCAGCAAGCGCGTCGCTTCTGCCGTCGTCTCTTGCATCAGGAGTTCGTTGATAAAACGATCTTCCGGGGTCAGCCGTGAGTTGATAATTTCTTTGATCGTGGTTGTCAACCGTTCAAGCTGTTCGAGCAACGCTTGATCACCGGCGTACCGTGCCGCCGCAATGTTTGCCGACAAGACGACCAGCAAATCATCAGTCACTTCATCAGCCCGCGCTTTCAATGCGGCAACCGGATCGGGGGCTGCCAGCACAGCATTAATCAGGGCTGTCCCGCGTTCAAACAGCTCTTGCGATGCCCGATCAATCTCCTCGATCAACTCCAGGATGCGCGCCCGGCGTTCAGTCAGACGCTGTGCCGTCTCAGTATCACCGGCGGCTGTAGCGGCCTCGATCTGCTCGGTCCACATCTGGAAAAAGCTGTAATCGATGAGCAACCGCAGTTCACTGACCAGATCAGGTAATTCCTCATCGCTGGCGGCACGCAACCGCTCGATAGCCTCTTTCAGCTCGGCAATCGCTGCCTGCTCGGTGAGGCGTTCGAATTGAACCAGGAGCTTTTCCCGAACTTTTACGAGCATCGCTCGCATCTGCGCCTGAGTCTCGTTGGTAGCGCCGATAAATGCTTCCAGGGTGGCAAGGAACTCCGGGGTCAATTCTTCGTGATATCGCTGTACCGCAGCCGCGAATTGCTCATCATTCTCAACCAGATTGACAAGCTCGGTGAGGATTTCGACGTAGCGGCTCTGTCGGCGCAGCTCTTCTGGTGAAACACCATCCGCTTCGTAGATAGCCTCGATGAGCGATTGCAGGCTTAGCAAACGACGTGGTGCCAGCAGGTACGCACGTGGCGTGTCGGGCGGCAACGAGCGGAGGAAAAATGCGGATGCATCACCGATAAAGCGATCAATCTCTTGCGGCTGGCTGTTGAGTTCTTGCGGAACGTACACCAGAAAAAGCTGTTTTCCGGCGTCGTGATACACGAGTGGTGCGCTGAGGACGCTCGCCACACCACAGCGGGGACAGGCCGCGACGTTGAGTTGGCCGGCCAGCAGCGCTCCCTTAAGCTCTGGTTGCTCACCACCATCAACTAATGTAAAAATAAACGAACGAAAACGTGTCCCGCAAGCAGGACAGGTAAGTTGAACCGGTTGCGGAGGTGCCGAAGGCATCGATTTTCTCCAGTGTCTAATCACTTCACTGATCGCTGATTATACCACTCGTCGCCCGACAACGGCGTAGAGTGGATCACTGAGCCAGTGGTGAGGAGATCGATCAAGACAGCGGATATTCGTGAAGCCGCCGGCCAGTTCAAAGTAACAACGCACCAGTTCCAAATGTTGGCGGTCGTTGGTCGCCAGCCAGATACGTACCGCTTTACTGGGAAAGCAACGATTGGAGAAGGTAACGATGAAGGGGCCACCCGGTTTGAGAATACGGGCGACATCGGCAAAGACTTCGACAGGCCGTGTCATGTATTGTACAGAGACGGTGCAAATCACCCCATCGAAGGTGGCATCGGGGAATGGTAACTGTGGTTGATCATTGAGATCGTGAATAACATACTCGTGGAGTTGTGGGTTGAGCCGCATCTCCTCTTCGTTGAGGCCAAGCCCAACTACCCGATTCAGCGGAATATCAGTCGGTAAGTGACTGACATAGCTGCTCATCAGATCGAGCAGACAACCACCCTGCGGGAGTTCCTCGCGAATCAAATTGGTGACAGCCCGGCAGGCAGCTTCGTCGATGTGGGCTGTCAGGCGGGGGTAAAGATAGAAGAGGCGATCATCGCTCTCATCATAACGTTCAAAATACTCAGGTGGAAGACCGCTCTGCCGCACTATTGCCCCCATCTCGTACATAGACACCGGTAGTCGATGTTGTCCTGAAAACTTGTATGCTTGCAGCGAGGAACCGCATATCTGGAGTGAATGCAAAGAGACTTCTTCAACGTTCAACCAGTATGTCTGCTCGCGCTGTTCATGTGATTTGACGTAAACGCTATAACATCAAAGTAATTGCACTATGTTATAGTATAGGTCGGTTTTCGATCCGAGCGCAAGGGTGAACTTCCAGCGAGGTGCGTCATGCGGGCGATCCAGATCCATCAGACCGGTGGGCCAGAGCAGTTGCAGATGGTTGATATTCCCCTTCCCGAACCGGCACCAGGACAGGTGCGGATTAAGGTGGCCGCGGCTGGGGTTAATTTTATCGATATTTACCATCGTACCGGTCTCTATCCACAACCATTGCCATTTACCCTGGGGTTAGAAGTGGCCGGTACGATTGATGCCGTTGGCGAAGGGGTGAGTGAATGGGCAGTCGGTGACCGGGTTGGGTGTACGACCGCCAGCGGCGGCTACGCCGAATATGCCCTGGCCGCAGCCGATAAGCTGGTACGGGTGCCCGATAATGTCGATTTGGAGACGGCAGCGGCAGTGCTCCTGCAGGGCATGACGGCCCACTATCTGACGTTCAGTACCTTTCCGCTGAAAGCGGGTGATACCTGTCTGGTGCATGCTGCGGCGGGTGGTGTAGGTCTGTTGCTGATCCAGATTGCCCGGCGCCTGGGGGCACGGGTGATTGGTACCGTTTCGACTGATGAAAAAGCCGAACTGGCCCGCGCAGCCGGAGCCGATGAAGTTGTTATCTATACCCGCGAGTCGTTTGTCGAGCGGGTGCGGGCGTTTACCAACGGTCGTGGGGTCGATGTGGTATACGACTCAGTTGGTGCCAGTACGCTGGAAGGCAGTCTCGATAGCCTGCGTCCACGGGGGATGTTCGTCACCTTTGGCAATGCCAGTGGCCCCTTGCCGCCGATCTCACCATTGTTGCTGAGTAGCAAGGGTTCGCTGTTTATGACGAGGCCCACCCTCTTCCACTACATTGCCACACCTGAAGAATTGCGCTGGCGCGCCAGTGATCTGTTTACCTGGATCGGTGCCGGCGAGTTGCAGGTTCGCATTCACCGGCGGTATCCGCTGAGTGAAGCGGCTGAGGCGCAGATTGCGCTGGCCAGTCGGGCCACTACTGGCAAGTTGTTACTAATCCCGTAATTGGCCTGTTGCCATACAGTCGGGTTCTCTTTCTGGTATCTACGTCGCGGAGATGCGCAGCACAGCGCTCCGCGGCGTTTTTTCATAAGTAGAGAGGAGATAAATCAATGCGTCTGGTGATGAAGTTTGGCGGTACTTCGGTTGGTAGTGCCGATGCAATCCGGCGTGTAACCGAGATTGTCAGTACGTATGCCCGCGATCACGAGGTGGTCGTGGTGGTGTCGGCAATGAATGCCCCTGATCTGCGCACGACTGATACTCTGATTGCAGCGGCGAAAGCGGCAGCGGCGGGTAATGGTGATGCGACTGCGCAAATCGCCCCTCGTCTGCTCGATCTACATATGCGCACAGCAGCAGAGGTGGCATCGCCGGCGGAGTGTGCGGCGCTCGAACCACAGATTTGTGCTATGCTCGACTACATGAGTAACCTTTCACGCAGTATTGCCGTGTTAGGGGAATTGACGCCGCGGGCGTTAGACCTGTTTAGTGGTCTCGGTGAACGGCTCAATGCGCGCCTGATCGCTGCTGCGCTGCGCAGCGCCGGGATTGATGCTGAAGCAATTGATGCGACTGAACTGATTGTGACCGATGATCGGTACGGGAATGCCTCGCCTATCGAACCGGATACGCGCGAGCGGAGCCGGGCCAGGCTTTTGCCAATGCTGGCCGACCGAAAGGTGCCGGTCGTCACCGGTTTTATCGGTGCGACTCGTGCGGGTGTGCCGACCACACTGGGACGTGGTGGTTCAGATTACACCTGCGCCATTTTGGGTGCCGATCTCGATGCTGATGAGGTCTGGTTCTGGAAAGAAGTTGACGGTGTCCTTTCGGCCAACCCGAAGGTGGTTCCGGAAGCCCGAACCTTACCCCGCCTCTCGTATGCCGAGATGGGTGAGATGGCCTATTATGGCGCCAACGTCCTCCATCCGAAGACGGTACAGCCGCTAGTCCACCGGCGTATTCCCATTCGCATCCGCAACACCTTCAATCCGAGCCATCCGGGAACATTAATCGATGCGGAAGGTGACGGCGAAAGTGTGCGGGCAATCACTGCCATCAGGGGGCTCAGTTTGATCACAGTCGGTGGGCCGGGTATGCTGGGTCTCACCGGTGTGGCGGCCCGGATCTTCGGCGCAGTCGCCCGTGTTGGCGCCAACATTCTGCTCATCTCGCAGGCCAGCAGCGAGCAGAGTGTCTGTTTCGCCGTACCAGGTGATGAAGCAGAGCGCGTGGTGGAAGAACTCCGTCGTGAACTGGCACGCGAATTTGCGGCCCACGATGTCAATCACATTGGTACCATTGCGCCGGTCGTGATTGTCGCTGTGGTCGGATCAGGGATGCGGGGCACGCCGGGCATTGCCGGACGAGTGTTTGGTGCGTTGGGTGCAGCCCGGGTTAACGTCATCGCGATTGCACAGGGTAGCACCGAGAACAACATCTCGCTGGTGGTCGCCGAGGCTGACGCCGATGCTGCTGTGCGGGCAGTGCATGCGGCTTTCGTAGGGTAAGTGATCTGTACCGATGAAGCAGCGTGGCGCGGGTATGATGCCCGCGCCGGTCTTCAGGTTCTTTGTGCATTGACTGCCAAACGTTCAATAGCAAAGACAAACCGCGATGAAGCTGTCATAGCGTCATGACAAATCCAGGCGAGACTACCGGTAGGCGTTTGTCAATTGCCTCAGAGTGTCTCGCTACGCTGCGAGAGAAGCGTAATGTGCCATGAATCTCAATCCGGGGCTGCACTCTTTTCGCGTAACACCTTGTAACGCATGGGATTACGCGGTTGGAAATAGAGATTGGCATAATCCCATAGCCTTCTCTGATCTGGTATTAAACGTTCTTTTCGATTGTGAACGATATTCTCATGATACATTGGTGTAAACGAGACATGCTGGCTTTCGACCTGACGGTGCGAGAGAATGCCGTTTTGCAACATGGATACCAGGTTGTCAATTCCCCTCGCTCCCATACAGCCGGAGAGGGGGCAGAGATGAGGGCATTTGAACCTACCTGCGCGAGAGCGCCAAATGTGCTTCGTGCAGGAGTCGTTCGGTGGTGTCCCAACCCACACAGCCATCGGTGAGCGAGACGCCGTAACGGAGCATACGCCGGTCAGCAACCAGCGGTTGCTTGCCCTCAAAGAGATTGCTCTCCAGCATCATCCCGATGATCGGCAACGGTTCCTCTACCATATACCCCAGCACCGTTTGCCAGACGGCCTCTTGCCGGCGAAAATCACTGCCGGAGTTGGCATGACTACAGTCAATCATCACTGCCGGCTGGCGTTCGGCTTCACGCATCAGGCGGGTGGTCTGGACGATATACTCCAGGTGATAGTTCGGTCCATGCCGGCCACCGCGCAGGATGACAAAGCTATCGGGGTTGCCGGTTGTACGCACGACGGCACTGCGTCCGTCTTCGTCGATCCCCAGAAAGCTGTGCGGTACTGCTGCGGAAACGCAGGCATTGACGGCAACCTGAATCCCGCCGTCGGTGCCATTTTTGAACCCGACCGGCATCGAGACACCGCTGGCTAGCGCCCGATGCGTCTGCGCTTCACTCGTGCGGGCACCGATGGTTGCTAGGCTGATCTGATCATCGAGGTACTGTGGACTGATCGGGTCGAGCATCTCGGTCGCAACCGGTACTCCTAGCTCATTGATCGCTAGCAGCAATTGGCGGGCAGTGCGGAGACCGGCAGCCATATCGAAGGAACCATCGAGGTGCGGGTCGTTAATCAGGCCACGCCAGCCTACTGTCGTTCGTGGCTTTTCGAGATAGGCCCGCATCACGATAACCAACTGATCGCCCAATGGCTGTTGTAGCGCCTGCAAACGGCGGGCATATTCAAGGGCTGCTTCGGGATCGTGGATCGAGCACGGGCCAACGACCATGATGCGGCGTTGGTCTTCACCGCGTAAAATGCGCCGAATGGTCGCACGGGTTTCCGCGACCGTATGCGCTGCCGCCGGTGTGATCGGTAATTCGTTTTTCAACGCTCGCGGTGGTTGGAGAGGGGTTAATTCGCGAACGTGCAGGTTAGCTAAAGGTGTCTGGTTCATACCGTTGCCAGTTTTCAATGTGTGATCGTTACAGGTAGTATAACGCGAGTCAAGGGTTGGCTTGCCGCATGCGGCTACTGGCCGGCAATCAGGACATTGTACCGGCCATGATTCGCTCGTAAGCAGCACGGAGTGCAGCGGCCTCCTCGTTACTCAAGGGCAGCAACGGAAGTCGCAGCGCCGTTTCCGGCAAGTCACTTGTCCAGGTTAATGCGGCTTTGAGCGCTGGTGGTGTGTTGATCGGGTTCACCAGATCGCGTACAGCGCTCAGGCGGGCCTGGGCTGCTGCTACATCGCCACCCTGATGGAAAGCATCGAACACTGCACGGGCCAGTTTCGGAAACGCACTGGAGAGTGCCGTAATGGCGCCGGCAGCGCCACCGGCCAGGGCACGGGCAATCAGGCGATCACTGCCGGTGAAGATGCGTAATTGCGGGTAGCTGTCAATGAGCATCTTAGAGTGTTCCCAATCGCCACTGCTGTCTTTCAGACCGTAAAACCGGGCACCGTGGCTTGTCAGCAAGCCATCGATAATGGTCCTGGTAATCGGCACCCCGGTCACCTGCGGAATATGGTACAGCATCACACGCGCATCAGCCGGTAACGCATCGCACAGCGCCCGGAAGTAGGCCAGAATGCCGGTTTCGTCCGGTTGCTTGATGTAGAATGGCGGCATAACCAGAATCGCATCAACACCCAGATCAATCGCTGCCCGGCTCAGTGCAATCGTATCGGTAAGCGCAGCACAGCCGGTACCGGCAATCACGCTCAACTCCCCCCGGTGCGCCATTATGATCTCAAGGGTGCGGATTCGCTCGACCACACTCATCGACGGCCCCTCACCGGTGGTGCCCAGCGCCAGCACACCGTGGAGTCCGCCATCAGCCAGAAAGCGCAGGTATCCCGGCAACCACTCGTAATCCACCGGGCCAACATCACTGGTGAAGGGGGTAAGCATTGCGCTGATAATCCCATGAGGCTCTGCCATAGGAATGTCTCCTTCCTGTTCTCATGTCCTCCGTTGACTCTACCATAAGTTGCCGTTTCCGCGACATGGTGTAGAATCAAGCAGCAGCAAGCGTGATCGGGTTTGACCATAGAAAAGGCGGTTTATGAAAGGTCTTGTGCTCAGTGGCGGTAAAGGAACTCGACTGCGACCGATTACCTATACCAGTGCGAAACAGCTCGTGCCGGTTGCCAATAAGCCGGTCTTGTTTCGGGTAATCGAAGCGATCCGCGACGCCGGGATTACCGACATCGGGATTGTTATTGGCGATACCGGTGATGAGATTCGGTCAGCGGTGGGCAATGGTCGGCGCTGGGGCGTGAAAATTTCGTACATCCCGCAAGAAGCTCCCTTGGGACTGGCCCACGCCGTGAAAATCAGTCGTGACTTTCTCGATAATGACCGGTTTGTGATGTTTTTGGGTGATAACTGCATTCAGGGTGGGATCAGTCCGCTCATCGAGCAATTTGGGCGGAGCGATTACAATGCCCAGATTGTGTTGAAAAAGGTCAGCGATCCGCGCTCGTTTGGTGTCGCCGAACTCGATGATGAGGGTCGGGTCGTGCGTTTGGTTGAGAAGCCGCGTGAGCCGAAGTCGGATCTGGCGCTGGTCGGCATCTACATGTTCGATCACCATATTTTTGAAGCGGTTGAGGCAATCAGACCATCAGCACGTGGTGAACTTGAGATTACCGACGCTATCCAGTGGCTGGTAAGCAATGGCTACAACGTGTATCCCTACGTTCACGAGGGCTGGTGGATCGACACCGGGAAGAAGGATGATATGCTGGAAGCCAATCGCCTGGTGCTCGAAGAGCTGGAACCTTCGGTGCAAGGGTATGTTGACCGCGACTCGCAGTTGATCGGCAAGGTGATCATCGAGCCAGGTGCAGAAATCATCAATAGCACGATCCGTGGCCCGGCAATTATTGGTGAGCATACCCGGATCGTGAACGCCTATGTTGGCCCGTTCACCTCAATCTATCACCACTGCCACATTGAGGAATGTGAGATCGAGCATAGCATCGTGCTTGAATACTGCACGATCCGTGATCTGCCACACCGCCTGGAAGATAGCCTGATCGGGCGGAATGTCGAGATCGGGCGTAGTCCATTGCGGCCAAAGGCGTATCGGTTTATGCTCGGGGATAATAGTTCGGTCGGCGTATTGTGAGATCGGTTCTACGCTGTCTCATCGGCGGCGATCTCCAGCCAGATCGCGTAGACGGTATTTTTCGCCACATTCAGATCTTGCGCAGTCTGCCGAACTGCGGCGCTGGCACTCAATCCCTGAGCACGCAGGCGCCGCAGGTGGGCGGCAATGGTGGCCGGTTCAGCCGCTGGAGCTGCTGCATGTAGCCGGTGTCGTTCGCGTTTGCGGCTCTCCGTCTGCGCGGCACCGGCGATCACGATAGTGAACTCGCCACGTGGTGGCTGATGGGTAAAGTGTTCGATCAGCTCACCCGCCGTCCCGCGCATAATCATCTCGAATCGCTTGGTAAGATCGTTGGCAAGAGCGATCTGACGGGCCCCAAGAACATCGCCAATATCGGCGAGTGCTTCCAGCAGTCGGTGTGGGGTCTCGAAGCAGATGATCGTCAGCGTTAGATCGGCAATTTCGCCCAGTAACTCACGGCGCTCGCGTTGCTGGCGGGGGAGAAAGCCGATAAAGGCGAACCGGTCAGTTGCCATTCCCGACGCAATCAGTGCGGCCAGTGGTGCGCTAGGGCCGGGCACCGGTACGATGGTGTGGCCGGCGGTCAGACATGCCTGCACCAGCTCCTGACCGGGATCGGCAATGGCCGGCGTACCCGCATCAGAGACGAGGGCAACATCGCCGGTCTGTAGCGCAGCCAGCAACTCAGCCTGACGGGCCAGTTTGTTGTGCTCGTGGTACGAGATACAGGGCGTCGTGATCTGGTAGTGATCGAGCAAAATACGGGTATGGCGCGTGTCTTCAGCAGCAATCAGGTGTGCCTCACGCAGGATGCGTAATGCGCGGAGCGTGATGTCTTCGAGATTACCGATTGGTGTGGCAACAAGGTAGAGTGTTCCCATAGATCAGATCTGCGTGCGCTGGTTGTTGTCTATCTGTTGACGCCAGTAATCAAGCACTTCAGCCACAATCTGCTCGATCCCGATTTCGGGCTGCCAGCCGGTAGCTGTGCGCAGTTTGCGGTTGTCTCCCTGGAGGATCGGCTCATCGACCGGGCGCAGGCGGGCCGGATCGATCTGTACGCTCACCGGTACGCGCCCCATTGCAATCACCATATCCACAATATCACCGATGCGTACCGCCTGCCCCGAACAGAGGTTATACACCTCACCCGGTGTACCGTGTTCGAGCAGTAGCCAGAGTGCCCGGGCAACATCGCGGGTATGGGTGAAATCACGCTTGGGTGATAGATTACCGACATACATAACCGGTTCCTGCTGCCCGGCCTCGATCAACGCCATCTGGCGACAAAAGGTTTGGATCGAACAACGATCTCCCTGGCGGGGGCCGACATGGTTGAACGAACGGGTCACCACGACGTGCAACCCGTAACTGGCGTGGTATTGCAGGCCACTCAATTCAGCGGCAACTTTGCTCACCCCATATGGACTGGCCGGTCGTAAGGGATGGTCCTCGCTGATCGGCACCTCATCAGGGCGAACCGGCCCATATTCGGCACTGGTACCGGCAATATGAATACGTGCCTTCGGCACATGCCGGCGCACTGCTTCAAGCAGGTTAATGGTGCCTTCCACATTGGCCCGCATCGTCAGAATCGGCGCGTCCCAGGAAGCACTGGGATAGCTCTGCGCTGCCAGGTGAAAGATACGATCTGGACGCACTGTGGCAATCGCACGATCTATCGCAAACGCATCTTCAATATCGCCCTCATGAATAGTGATCCGTCCGATCAGATGTTCAATTGGACGCACATCACTACGCCAGCGCTTGAAGGCGTGAATGTCCACGCCAGGTATTGTCAACAGATAATCGGCCAGAAAACTGCCGACCGGCCCGGTAATACCGGTAATAAAGACCCGCATAACGCCTCCTTGTTACAGCCATCGCCTATCATACCACGTTTGGCCGGCAGGCAGGCGCAGGAGGCGATCTGAACAGGTTGCGAGAGTTGTGGGCTATGAAGGCAACTTCCCGATCCACACTACCCACATCTTGACGTTCCATGTCTAGTGTAATGGGAATCACGACGCTCCATCTCAGCGCTGTCCTGCTGGTCACCAGCGCTGCTATTCCCTGCGAGCGTGAGCTTCCGGTTTGTTCCCACCTATGCATTACCCACATCTCCCACAGAAGCCGGTATGCCCCCTCATAGCACATCGCGCTGGACACGGTGCATCCTTCGTCACGCACACCAGGCAGTCATATGTTCCGCAGCGTCCTGCTCCTCGCCGTCAGGTCAGCCCTGCGGTCGTGCGGGCTGAAGCCCTCTCTCACGACCTGCACGCCCCTGCGGGGCTATCCACGAGTACGCCCGGCCCCACTCCCCGCTGTCAGGCTAGACCCGGAGGGGCTTCCACGAATCGAGGCAGGGTTTTAACTCGCCGACTCGCCGGTTATCACCCCCGACCCCGCTCCCGCACGCGGGCTATGCAGTATCCGAGTTATGGGTAATGCATAGCTGGCGGGGGCGGGTTGGGGTGGAGGCAAATAAGAGTAGTACCTTGGGTTCCTTATCCTCTGTGCTGTATTTGTCCCCACAGGGATACGGAGGTCGCAGAGGGTTGTAGAGGAATAAATTAATGCAACAACTTGGGTTAAAAAAGCGTATTCCTCATCCCTCCCGTGACCTACCGCACACCGCCACCTTGCCAATCTCTGCTATACTAAAGAAGAGTTGTTTGAGCAACCATTCTCGTGAATAGTGTCACGATTACAGATAACAGCAGGTTGAAATGAAAGGTAAAGCGGAATGAAGGCGCGTGAGATCATGACCAAAAATGTGGTGTGCGTCATTGATGATGCTGCCGTAGAGGATGCCGCCCGCTTGATGACACGCAATCGGATCAGTGGTCTACCGGTTGTTAACGCTCAGGGTATGCTGGTAGGTCTCGTCACCGAGCACGACCTGATTGCCAAAGAGGGGCGTACTGTTAAAGAAATTATGACACGAAGCGTGATAAGTGTCAGCCCCGACACCGAAGTTGAGCAGATTCAGCATCTGCTTACCAACCAGCGCATTCGGCGGGTACCGGTCGTTGAAAATGGCAAAGTCGTAGGCATTGTCAGCCGTTCCGATCTCGTGCGCCAGATCGCAATGCGTTGGGTATGCGGTGTATGTGGTGAGATTGTCCGTGCGCTTGAAGCACCCAAACACTGCCCGCGTTGTGGGGCCGATACGCATGCCTTTACCCACGAGGTAGTTCCGCCAGGGATGTAATGCCGTTGAGCGTGTACTGGTTTCTGGTGAACCCGATTGTGAGAAGCTGCCCGGCATCAATTGTCACTCTTCATCGTTGTGTACGCACGGTGAGTGATACATAATAGCAACAGGTATGCCAATTTCATATCGTCGATCTCGCTGCCAGACGGTGTAAAGATGTCCGGGCTTGAGATTATCTGTTGGCATACACCTCACAAAAGATGTATCACGCCAACTGACCTGTGTTATTACGCTGTAAGCACTTCTACAACCAAAACGATGCATGTGCATCACAGCTACACAGGGGCTATCTGCTTACCTGAGCTGATGGCAATGCAAATTCGTGCATAGTACGTTTTGCAAGTGTCCCATCAGTCATGTACCAATCTGGCATTGCAACCTGACTGTCCAGCATTAACTAACATTGGGCGCAATCCCAGACCTGCGGGTCGGGTGAAATATAGAGCGCAATTCACGCTCGTGGGAGCGTGATACAGGGATCAGACGGCGGACCAAAACGGCTAAAACAACCCTCCCCCCAGCAAGCCGGAGCGGAACGCCCAGCATACGAGAGGAGTTCTCACTATGGCCGAAGTAGCCGAGACGGCTCAACCTCTACTTGAACGCGCCACCGCCGACGAACTGAAGCATTACTACTATCAGATGCTGTTGTTACGTCGGTTTGAAGAGCGCGCTGGCGAGATGTACGTAAAAGCTAAAATTGGCGGATACTGCCACCTCAATCTCGGTGAAGAGGCAACCATCGTTGGTTTGATGGCTGCCCTGACTCCAGACGACTACATCTTCACTAATTATCGCGAGCACGGTTACATTATTGCACGCGGTGTCCCTCCTGGCCCGGTGATGGCCGAATTGTTCGGTAAAGAAACGGGTGTCTCTGGTGGTCGTGGCGGTTCGATGCATCTGTTCGACCGCAAGACCAATTTTATGGGTGGCTATGCCATTGTTGGCGGCCAGGTACCGCTGGCAGTTGGTGCAGCCTATGCGCTGCGTTACCAGAATAAGCCCGGTGTGGTTGTTGCCCAGATGGGTGATGGTACAACGAACATTGGTGCATTTTACGAGTCGCTGAACCTGGCGAAACTCTGGAAGTGTCCGGTGCTCTTCTTCATCGTTAATAACGGCTACGGTATGGGTACCTCGGTCGAGGCCGGTTCATCAGAGCCAGATTTATGGAAGAAAGGCGCTTCGTTCCGCATCCACGGTGAGCGCGTTGATGGTACCGATGTTCTGGCAGTGCGCGATGTTGTTCGGCGTTTGCGAGCACGCGCCGAAGCCGAAGGTGAGCCGGCGATTATCGATGCCGTGAGCTTCCGCTTCCGAGGCCATTCGGTGATCGACGCGGATCGCTACCGTGACCCGGAATCTGTGCGGCGGGGGCGCGAGTTGTACGACCCGATTCGGAAATTTGCCTCACTCCTGCTCGATCACGGGGTCGTTGACGATGCTTGGTTGAAGAGCATCGCCGAACAAGTTGAGCGTGAAGTGCAAGAGGCCATCGATTTCGCGAACAATAGCCCCGATCCGAAATTCGAGGACCTCTACAAATACATGTACGCCACACCGGTACCCAACACACCAACCGCCGAAGATGCTATTCGGGCGGTGAAGATCAATCACGGCGAGTTTGATGTGTAACGATGTGAGCGTGCGTAACGCAATGTATTTGAGCAACAAGTTTTGCGCTGGCCGGCCATACGCCCGGCAGTTGTTGAATGCAAAGAGGTTTCTATGCCTGTGATTACCTATCGCCAGGCTCTGAACGATACGCTTGGTGAGGAATTAGCTCGCGATCCGAACGTCTTTCTCATGGGCGAAGAGATCGGCGTCTTTCAGGGTTCGTATCGGGTTACCGAGGGTTTATTGGCTGAGTTTGGCCCGAAGCGGGTGGTTGATACACCCATTGCCGAAGAGGGTTTTGTCGGCGTGGCGATTGGCGCAGCAATGCTGGGGCTGCGTCCTGTCGTCGAGATTATGACGATCAACTTTATTCTGGTCGCTATTGACCAGGTCGTCAACCACGCCTCAAAGATTCACTATATGTTTGGCGGTCAGGCGAGTGTGCCGCTCGTGATTCGCACTCCTTCGGGGGGTACCGGTCAGTTGGCCGCGACGCACTCACAGTCCTTTGAGAACTGGTTTGCCTACTGCCCTGGTCTGAAAGTTGTGGCACCGGCAACTCCCTACGATGCTAAAGGCTTGCTGCGTGCCGCCATTCGTGATGATGACCCGGTCATCTTTATCGAGTCGCTGGCCCTCTACGACACAAAGGGCGAAGTCCCCGAAGACGATGACTATGTTGTACCGATTGGGGTTGCAGAAGTCAAGCGTCAGGGGACTGATGTCACCGTGGTTTCCTATTCGCGTATGACGGCGGTAGCTCTCCAGGTGGCCCAGCGTATGGAACAAGAGGGAATCAGCGTCGAGGTCGTGGATTTGCGCTCGCTCCGGCCACTCGACCGCCCCACAATCATTGAGTCGGTGAAGAAGACCAATCGTGCGGTCGTTATCGCTGAAGACTGGTATTCATACGGGGTGACGGCTGAAATCGCGGCGACGATCCAGGAAGAGGCGTTCGATTATCTCGATGCGCCAGTCTATCGGGTAGCCGGTCTCGAAGTGCCGCTGCCATACGCCAAGGAATTATCGGCTGCTTCAAAGCCGAATGCTAACAGTCTGATTTACGCTATTCGACAGGTAATGCGCGGCACCAGGCGCATGCGATAACTGTTCTGTAATGAATTACAGGAGGCTCCATGGGTGAAGTAACCATGCCTCGTCTCTCCGACACCATGTCGGAAGGTACTGTGGGCCGCTGGTTGAAGAAGGTCGGCGATCAGATCGCGGTGGGCG
Source organism: Chloroflexus sp. (assembly GCF_034432675.1). Classification (GTDB taxonomy): domain Bacteria; phylum Chloroflexota; class Chloroflexia; order Chloroflexales; family Chloroflexaceae; genus Chloroflexus. The sequence continues at coordinate 35,893 of NZ_DAOUBI010000176.1, forward strand.
ATATTATCGCCGAAATCGAGACCGATAAGGCCACGATGGAACTGGAAGCATTTGAAGCCGGGGTTTTGCAGCAGATTTTGATCCCGGAAGGGCAGACGGTACCGATTGGTCAGCCGATTGCCATCATTGGTGATAGTGCGGCCCCGGTTGCGGCTGCGCCTGCACCAATCTCTGCACCGGCAGCCGCACCAGCTCCTGAGCCGGCAGCCGCACCGACCCCTGCCCCAGCCCCCGCATCGGTGGTGACGGTATCAGCTTCCAGTAGCGATGATAATGGTCGAATTAAGGCGTCACCGGTCGCTCGTCGGCTGGCTGAAGAGTTGGGCATCGATCTCCGCCAGGTTGTTGGTACCGGCCCTGGCGGGCGGATTATCAAAGAAAACGTGGAAGAGTTTGCTGCCCGGCGTGGTACCGCCGCTCCAGCCGCTGCTCCGGTCCCGGCTCCTGCCCCAGCCGCTGCCCCGGCCCCGGCTCCCGCTCCAGCACCGGCACCTGCCCCAACTCGTGCGCCGGCACCGACTCCGGCACTGGCCGGCGCTGAGCCACTGAGCCGGATGCGCAAAGCGATTGCCCGGGCCATGACCGACAGTAAACCGGGTGTGCCGCATATCTACCTCACTATCGAGGTAGATGCTGATGCGCTGATGGCGCTGCGCGAACAGATCGTAGCCGGTGGTACCCGCGTCTCTGTCAACGATCTGGTGGTGAAGGCGGCGGCAAAGGCGCTGGCAAAGGTGCCGGCGGTGAATGTCAGCTTCAGCCAGACTGCTGATGGCCAGCCGGGTATCGTGCGCCACAACCAGATCAATATCGGCGTTGCAGTTGCACTCGACGATGGTCTGTTAGCGCCGGTTGTACGCGATGCCGATAAGAAGAGCATTAGCGTGATTAGCGCCGAAATCCGCGATATGGCGCTGCGTGCTCGCGAAGGGAAGATTAAACAAAACGAACTCGAAGGGGCAACATTCCAGGTTACCAACCTCGGTATGTTCGGCATCGTTGAGTTCGGGTCGATCATCTCGGTACCCCAGGCTGCTTCACTGGCCGTTGGTGCCGTGCGTAAGGTACCGGTCGTGCGCGATGACCAGATCGCGATCGGACAGGTGATGAATCTCACGTTAAGCGCCGATCATCGGGTGATCGATGGCGCCGTTGGTGCGCAGTACCTGCAAGAGCTGCGCAAGCTGCTGGAAGCGCCGATGAATATCATCGTGTAACGGTCCGTGGCTGCCGGAACAAGCTCTGTGTCTCTGTGGTGTCGTATGTGTTAACCACAGAGACACAGAGGACACAGAGGAGACTAGAACTTATTTCATAACAGCTATGCTGTCGTGCTCCCAGACAGTCGCACAGGTTCATGAATGCTTGCTAATCGCCAACGCCAGCATATCCTGCTCCCAGGCCGCCGGTATGGCAGCGAAGGGAGATGACGACCATCTCCAATGCTATCACACGTACTGGAAGGGTTACCTTGCCTGCTCGTCATACACGTGTCGCGGCGTTTGGAGTGCGGCAGCCATGCTGCCGCAGCAGCCGTGCTCACGACCCAGCGCGTAGCACGTCGTTGACCCCGCTGGCCACGGGAATGCTGTGGGTGCTCGTCACGATCATAGCGTTTGTCAGGAATGAATGAGATTTGCTTTGTTGCAACGATCGGATC
>NZ_DAOUBI010000177.1:0-43676 GCF_034432675.1 Chloroflexus sp.
AGGTACGCTGCACGATGTGGTGCGCAGGGTCGTGCTGTTCATCATCGCCGGTAGTCTTTCGTGGCCTGCTCACAGGGTAGGTGGCAACTTGAGTTAAAATAATGATTGTCAGTATTCTCTATTGCCCGGGTGACTCTATCTCGTATCCCGCTGCACCAGACGATTTTTTTACTCAGGAAACCGCTGATTGTTCAGATGGACGGAACCAGTTTCATCGTTGAATAGCACTTCACCGACTGCAACAACCCTTTCCCCTTCAATCAGCTCAAAACGGCTTCCAGGTTGTAAAAGCTCAACAGGTGCATCAGGAGAAAGAAACCGGAATGAAACGGTCATTGGTTCTCCTGCAACGGGTAAAGTCCAGCGCGGCAGCCACGCTACCGCACTCCATACCAAGCGATCCACCACGCGATCCGGGCAATCCTGGCGGGCAACGGTAGCCACGCCGAAACGTGTTCGCGCTGCCATCAGGGTCGCCTGGCGGTTATGAACCCTATGACACCAGATTTGCTGTAAGCTGTGGTCGTTAAATAGCAGCACCCCACTCCCCACTCCCCACTCCCCACCCCTCACCGGCACCAGCGCGCCATCGCTGCATGCCATTCAGCTTCGGCGGTTGTGAGGTCTGGCCAGCCGGCCAGCCGGGGCCAGTCGCTTAAGCGGTAGGTCTGGTTGCGCCACGCATCGGCAAGCGCGGCCACCGCCTGTGGACGTTCGCTGAGCAGGAAGTGCAGCAAGGCCCACGCCGCCGAGTAGTCGAAGGTGCCGTAGTGGTCGTAGCCTTCGCGCCGGTCCAGGAGATCGGACAGCACCGGTTTGTAGGGTGCCGTGCAGAGGGTTGCTAGGTGGCGTTCGTGGAACTGGAGGGGGCCGTCAGGAACGCTCTGAGCCGTTAATACCTCGGCCAGTCCTTCGTCGAACCAGCCCTTTGGTTCGTTGTGGTAGCCGGGGCTGAGCCAGTGGCCCGGAAAGACGTAGGCGGCAGTCACGGCGTGGCTCGTCTCGTGGCGCAGAGTTTCGGCGAGTGTGTTGGCGGTCTGGCCAATGCCTCGCCGGAAGCTGTAGAGGGTGCCCGTCTGCGCATCATAAATCCCGTCAACGTCAACCGTGAACGGGGTGAAGGCACGCATGTAGTCGCGATAGGCGGCTTGCGAGGGGAAGATCAAGACCCGTAAGGTGGCCGGTTCTTCGCCGGGAATGGCGGTTTCGCCACTCGCTCCCAGGAACTGGCGTGCCTGCCGGTACGCACTGGCAACGATTGTCAGCAGCTCCTGGCCGTCGGTCACGTTCGCCGGGCCGGTATGCAGGGTGATGGTCGTCGTTGTGATTTCGACCGGCAAGGCCAGTTCTTCATACGCTGTTTGCAAGGCCCGGAAGCGAGGCGCCGCTGCCCATTCGCCGGCCAGCCGGTCGGCAGCCCGCGCCAACGCCGCCTGTGCGGTCAAAGCGGTTGGACTACTCTCTAAAAAGGTGAACAGCCGTGCCCCACGCGGGTCGCCGTCGTCGGTGGCGACGGTCAATGGCGGGGCGGCAGCGATTGCATCCTCTACCACTTGTTGCCAGGGTGCCAGTGCGCCAAGTTGTGCATCACGCAGGAAGCTCAGCGCCTCGGCAGCGGCGGTGCGGGCACCGGGATCGGTGCTGTGCAGAGCATCGATCAGGAACTGTCGGGAGTCGGCACGCAGGTAGCCCGGCTCAGCCGCGATCAGGCGGGTGCGGGCACGGGCGGCCCGGTAACGCAGGGCCGGTGCGTAACTGTCGCCGAGGGCAATATGCGCCAGCGCCGGTGCGGCGTCCCAACTGGGGTAGTAGAGGCTGTCGAGCAGCCAGACGGCATCCTGCAGGAGAAAGTTGTCGGTTTCGCGTTCGAGCAGGTTGATGGCCAGCGTCCTGGCGGCAACTGCCCGTTTCTGCTGCATCAGCTCGCCGACGCGCGTGGCCCGGCCACTCTCAGCCAGCCGACCCAGGATGCGCAGCGCATTGCGCCGGGTGCGGGCATCGAAGCCGGTGTCGGCAGCAATCGCCAGCAGGTGATCGATATGCGATAGCTCGACCCGTGGTCTGAGGGCGACCGCGATCTGTTCCGTGCAGTCGTAGCCGGCCTGGGGTAAGATGCTCAGCAGCGCATTGGCATCGGGGTATGTCGGCTGAGGACAGGCCGGAGTGCGGATCGGCGGTGGCTGCGCCGGGTTGACGGCCAGCTCTAACCGTGAGCCGGTCAGCGTGAGGAGAAGCAGGCTGGTAAGCACGATGGCAATCCACAACCGCATACATTCTCCGGGCAATGGTCTCGCGCCTCAACGATCCAGGATACACACTTCCCGTCGGTAGTCGAGCGTGAGCCGCCGAAAGCGCGAGAGGAGCCGGTTGCCGACATTGGCCCGTCCCTGTCGCCCCAGATCGCCGTGGCTGGTCGCCGGCACATCAACTTCGACTGCCGGCAGGCGGAATGGCCCAAGCTGGAGATCGACGGTGAATCCACGACTCACCGGTGTTGCGGCTGCGAACCCGTGGCCGGTTGCCGCCTGGACGGTGCGCAGATCGAGATGCAGACTGGCGGCAAGATCACGGCTCACGGTCAGCGCACCGTTGGAACCGGTGTCAATTGTCAGGATGACGTCGTGCGTGGCTCCGCTCGGCGTGATGATCTGGGCTGGTAACGCGGGAAAGTGCTCAAAGAAGCGAAGTGGCACGCTTGCGCCCCCGGCACCCGGCGGCGGCGGGGCCAGGTCGGGGTGGCACAATCGGACCGTTTGACCAGCATAATCAATCGTTAGATTGAGACGGTGCAAAACGTTGTATCCCAGCACCAGATCAACCGGAAACGGCATCCGCCGCAAATCAACGGCCATCATATAGAGATTGCGCAGCATTACTTCGCCGAGACGCAACCAGGGCAGCACGGTTTCGGTGAACGGCACGGTATCGCAGGTCGCATCAGAACCGAGCGCAAAGTCACCGAGGCGCAGATCGAGCCGCCGCGCCAGCGTCAGATCAATCGCCGAGGGGTCGGTGCCGGTGTCAAGCAAGACGAGCAGAGGGCGACCACCAGGGCCGGCAGCCTGGCAGCGGATCACCTGTGGTCGCCAGATGAGCGGCAGTTCCGTCATGCCACTAGCCGGAAATTCCAATCGGGTTTGATCGTCAAGCATACTGTTCTGCTGATGAGTCGTTATGGCGCGTTGCCGCCCGATAGAGTTCAAGCGCTTTGGTGCGCTGCGTGGCGTGATCGACAATTGGCGCCGGATAGTCCCGCCCGATCAACACCCCGGCTTTGCGCTGTTCGGCGAGCGGCATCTTGTGCGGTTCGTGGATGTAACGGGTCGGCACGTTGGCCAGTTCGGGCACGTAACGCCGCACATACGTACCTTCGGGATCGAACTTCTGCCCCTGACTGACCGGATTAAAGATGCGGAAGAAGGGCTGAGCATCAGTGCCGGTACCGGCTGCCCACTGCCAGCCACCGTTGTTGGCCGTCGGATCGCCATCAATCAGCAGATGCATAAAATGGCGTTCACCCCAGCGCCAGTCTATCAGCAAATCTTTGGTGAGAAACGAGGCCACAATCATTCTGGCCCGGTTGTGCATCCAGCCTTCGCGCTGCAACTGACGCATCGCCGCATCAACGATTGGGTAGCCGGTCAGCCCCTGTTGCCAGGCGGCGAACAGCGCCGGATCGTTCGGCCAGGCAATCCGGTTGTACGCCGGTTTGAAGCTACCGCGCAGGGCGTGCGGAAAATGGTAGAGCACCTGCACGTAGAAATCACGCCAGATCAATTCACCGATCCAGCTCTCTGGCCCCGGCCCTGGCGGCGCTGCGAGGGCTGCGGCGACACACTGACGCGGTGACAACACACCAAGACGCAGGTACGGCGAGAGCCGCGAAGTCCCGGCAACGGCCATCAGATCACGCCCTTGCGCATAACCGGCCAGTGGGCCACGCACGAATCGTTCGAGTGCTTCCAGCGCAACCGCTTCACCGGCGGGAAAGCGGGGGAGTGTCGCCGGCGCATCCGGCAGCAGGTCGGTCAGATGGGGCAGCGGCTCACTGGCCGGCAACGGAATCGTCACCAGCCGTGGCAGGTCCTGTACCGTAATCGGTTCGGCGGCCAGGCGTGATCGCCAGCGTTTCGCATACGGGGTGTAGACCGTATACGGCCGGCCATCGGCGGTCGTCACTTCCTTCATCTCAAAAATGACCGTATCCTTGAAACTATGCGCTTCATAACCGGCCTCACGCAGCGCCTGCTTGATCGCGGTGTCACGGCGAACCGCGTATGGCGTGTAATCACGATTCCAGGTCACCCCGCTCGCGCCACTCTCGCGCAGCACATCAAACAGCGTTCGCAGCGGGTCGCCCCAACGCACCACCAGATGCAACCCAAACGTGCGCAGTTCCGCGTCGAGCGCCGCCAGACAATCGAGCAAGAACTGCGTGCGTGCCGGGCTGGCAAAGCGCCCACGCAGAATAGCGTCATCGAAAATAAAGACCGGCACCACCGCTCCACCAGCAGCAGTTGCCGCTGCCATCAGTGCCGTGTTATCGCGCAAACGCAAATCACGGCGAAACCAGTGAATGTACATACAGTTTTGTTGAGTTATAGCTACATATCCACACTTTACATTATACGCCGGATACGCCCCTTGCCCGTGTGGTACAGTCTTGTTGGTAAAGAGTGGTTTTGTCCCGGTACTCCCTTACCTCACCCGCAAGCCCCTGTATCTCACGCCCTGGCCCTCCTAACCGTTCCCTCTGCTAGGGGTGGTGTTGGGGGATGCTCCCGCCCCTGATGGGAACGGGGTGAGGTGAGAGTCTATCTCCTGCTCCTCCCACCCCAAAGCAGTGATTGCCCTACTCTACCCTCATTCCAAGAGGCGCGTGCCTTCAGGGTGCACGACGCCGATACTATACCCTCATTTCGTGTTTTCGTCGTCTGGAGTGTGGAAGGCACTCTCATCTAGACCTCAACTACCGTGAATACGCAATGCCGCTACTCGCTGTAACAACGTGCTCATTTTTTCCAGCAGATCGCGTGACCGGTACGGTTTTGGTAAAAAATCGGTGTAGTGATCCAGAGGCAGATTATCTTTCGTCACTTCGCCGGCATTCCCACTCATCAGCAAGACCGGTAATTGGGGCATACGGCGCCGAATCGCTGCCAGCAGTTCTATCCCATTCATACCCGGCATTGCCAGATCAACCAGGGCGATATCAATATTCAGTGCCGAATCGATCAGCAGGCTCAGTGCTGCTTGGCCATCGGCAGCTTCCGTGGTGACCATGCCGGCCCGTTCGAGGATGCGGTTCAGCGTGGCCCGGATTGCCGGATCGTCATCGACGATCAGTGCGGTGCCGCGCAGCACAATGGGCATCGTTGCATTGGTCGTGACTACCGGGGTAGCCTGATGGGCTGCCGGGAGATACACGGTAAAGGTTGACCCCAATCCTGGCGTACTCTCGACCCGAATCGCGCCATTGTGGCGTCGGACGATCCCCTGTACGGCAGCAAGGCCAAGACCATGGCCCTTCGGTTTGGTACTGAAGAAGGGATCGAAAATGCGCCGTAGGGTTGCTTCGTCCATACCTATGCCGGTATCGCTTACCATTAGCGTTACATAGTCACCCGGTGGAATTGTCGGCATTAGCCGCAGCCGGCGCAGGTCTGCTGCACTGAGACTCGCGACCCCAGTCCCCAGCGTAACCGACCCACTACGCTCACCAATCGCCTCAATCGCATTGGTGAGTAGATTAAGCACAACCTGTCGAATCTGGCTCGCCTCAACCAGAATCGATGGAAGATTGGTGTCCAAATCGTAGTGAATAGTGACCTGCTGACTCCGGTTCGTTGGCAGACGCAGGATGTTCCCCATTTCGCGCACCAGGTTCGAGAGATCTACCACTTCAAGCGAGCGTTGCCCTCGTCCCGCGTAGACTAGTAATTGATGACACAACTCAGCCGCCCGCTGCGCAGCCTGGTCGATAGCTGTTAGATGCGGTTGTAGCTCGTGGTTCGGAGGGAGATCGATCAAGGCCAGGCTGGTATGACCCATAATGCCGGTCAGGAGATTATTGAAATCGTGGGCAATCCCACCGGCCAGCAAGCCTAGACTTTCCAGCTTTTGCGTCTGAAGCATCTGGCTCTCGATCTGACGCCGCTCTTGTTCGGCATGGAAGCGCTCTAGGGCAACCGCCAGCACATTTGCCACGCTGCGTAAGAAGAAGATAGCCTCAGCATCAAGCGCCGTTGATGTGTACACCAGCAGAGCACCAAAGAGACGCTGATGCCCCCCGATCAGCATCACAGCACCGTACTGCGCAACATCGGCGGCCCGTTCCGCTAATGGGTCCGGCAGATTACTCCAGCCCGGATGATCCACCGTCAGCCCTTGAAAGAATCTCTCCGGTACAGGTTGGGCGGGTACCTCGCCCCAGGTGTTGCGGATGGTGATGTTTCCATCAATATCGATATCGATGAATTCACAACCGCGCATCGACAACGCCTGTACCATTTGTTCGGCTGCCACCGCAAAGAGAGCATCCAAATCGGTACGCGCAAGCGCTTCTCGTGCCAGCGTCGCCAGTTGTTCCTGCTGGCCTGCCAGCTCAATCAATCGTTCATTGGCACGGCGTAACGGTGTTACGTCTTGAAATGCGACGACCGCACACAACTCTTCCTGTAATTCGACAATCTCGGCAGTCAATTGGGCGTAGCAGGTTGACCCATTGTACCGACAAAAACTGAATTCAACCTCACCAACCGTTCCTTCCTGGCGTAATGTGCCGACGATAGTCGACCAGCGGCTGGATAATTGTGACCGATCGATGCGGTTCATTTGTTGTTTGATGATTTGATCACTACTTAACTCAAAAAATTCGCGGCAAGCGGCGTTAGCATTCAGAATCAGGTTGTCATCTAGCCGTACAATCAGCATTGGAAATGGTGCTGCGTCAAACAGGCGGGCAAATTTTTCTTCTGATAGACGCAATTGCTGCTCTACAGCCTTTCGTTCGCTCAGTTCTTTATTCGTCTCTTGCATAGACTGGTAAAAGTGACTAACAATCTGGCCAATCATACGGGCTGCCAGCAGCAGGTAGAGAGTATAGGTAATAAACCAGACCAGAGGAGAATGGGATACCGGTGGTGATGGCAGGAGATCGGCAAAGCGCACGAAGAGGGCACCGGTAGCGATTGAAAGTAGCGCAATAGTCAGAGCACCACGCCAGCCGAGTAAAATCCCGGCCATGATCACCACCAGTGGGATTCCGGCAAACGCCGGTGCTTGCAGACCACCACTGATGAACGCCGAGAATGCCAGTACCAGCCAGAGAACACTAATGACCAGAACACTCGCCAGTCGCAGGTATTGGCGTTGGACAAGCCACCAGGCCCCCAATAAACCTAGGATCAGCGGTATAACCACAACCATCCGCTGTGGCATCAATGACGGGTCAATCGGGCTGAGAACAGTGTAGGCTAGTGCGCCTAGCAGACTTATCCAGATTAGATCGCGTAGGAGCTTGAATGAGTGATCGCGAATGTAGTTCTTCTCGAACGGCGGAGGTGGATCGAAAACGGCAGCCATGAACATCCTCCTGCATGAAGCAGCGGAATATCGTGATGCAGACTGCCGCCGATCCACCTTTAGTGATGGTTGGTTGTGTAACCTAAGTGTCTTGTTCGGAGACCGGATTCAGGTTGTGCGCAACATCCATGCCACTCAACTGAATAATTGCGTCACGAACCTCATCGGCGGCAGTCTGCCAGGTTGCTCGCAGCTTCGGGTGCGCTTTCAAATACAGCGGTTCGCCGAAGCGCACGGTCACCCGGTACGGGCGCGGAACAACTTTTCCCTTCGGCATGACCCGGTTGGTACCGCCTACATACGTCGGGATTACCGGTGTACCGGGAAATTCGGCAATCAGACGACCAACGCCGCTGCGGAATGGGCCTATTTCACCAGTTTTGCTGCGGGTTCCTTCAGGGTATAACAAGAGTGCGTACCCCTCACGCAGCGCACGGGCAGCATGGCGGAGTGGGTCTTGACCACCACGTCGGTCACGGGCAACTGGGATGGCGTTAAACAAGATGCGCGAGAGGAATTGCATCACTCCACCCTGAAAGAAATAGTCCTGTGCAGCGGCTGCAACGAACCGTTCACGAGCTTCACGCGGCAACACCGAATAGATTACCGCAGTATCGGCATGACTGGTATGGTTGGCGGCAATAATGAACGCACCTTCTCTTGGAATATGTTCGATACCTTCGACCCGCGGTCGGACGTAGAGACGGACAAACAATCTGAACAGCGTCGGCGCAAAGCGGGCCGCGACATGGCGGCTGCGGTAGAGACTCATAGCCCCTTCCCCGTACCTTAGTTGTTCTCGCCCTATGGAGCAAGAACTCCTGATATTGAGAACAGGTATTCAGTTCTTTCGTTATTATACCGCTCTCCCCTCTTCTTGGCGAGAGGATTTGTTCAGGGTTTCAGACACCTTTTTGTAGCACGAAAAGAGGTCGATTTTCCCGGAACCTGCTGCGGGGATGCCTTTAGCGCCTATACACCGGAACAGTGCGCACTGCTGCCCCTATGCTGGACTGTTCGCCCTCCTTACAGATCTTTGCGTAGGACCAAACGCATAGCCCAGATTCAAGCCTGGGCTATGCGTTTAGAGTGAAGAATATAGCACGATCCCTGCTACTCACCCTGCAACCGTGCAATCGCAGCGGGATCGTAACGCAGTATCGGTTGGCGAGCCGCCCGTACTTCGTCGAGACGACGCACCGGTGCTTTGGTTGGTGCAGCGTGTAGCACATCCGGCGTTTCGACGGCTTCGCCGGCGATCCGGCGCATGGTGGTAATGAAGTGATCGAGCGTCTGCTTACTCTCGGTTTCGGTCGGCTCGATCATGAGCGCTTCTGGTACGATCAGTGGGAAGTAGATCGTCGGCGGGTGGAAGCCGTAGTCAATGAGTCGCTTGGCAATATCGAGGGTGCGGACATCTTTGGGAGCGCCGGCAATCTGCCCACGCAATACCACTTCGTGCATGCACATGCGGTCAATTGCCTGTGGATAGATGTCTTTGAGCATCACCCGCACGTAGTTGGCATTCAAGACCGCAGTCTCGCTCACCTCACGTAATCCGGCAGCCCCCATGGAGCGGATGTAGGTCCACGCTCGCACCAGCATCCCGAAGTTGCCGTGGAATGCCTTCATGCGTCCGATGCTCTTTTCAGGGGTGAAGAATTCATAGCTGCCATCTTCCCGTTGCCGTACCCGCGGGCCGGGCAGGTAGGGGGCCAGTTCTGCTGTACACCCCACTGCACCTGAACCGGGGCCACCACCACCGTGCGGGGTGGTGAAGGTCTTGTGCAGGTTGTAGTGCATGAAATCGAAGCCTAGCTCTCCCGGCTTGGCAATGCCCAGAATTGCGTTGAAGTTCGCGCCATCGCCGTACATCAGGCCGCCGGCCTCATGAACGAGACGGCAGATTTCGACGATGTGCTCTTCAAACAGACCCAGGGTGTTCGGGTTGGTGAGCATCATGCCGGCTGTGCGCGGCGATAATTTCGCCTTCAGGTCGTCAAGATCGACATTTCCGCGTGCGTCGCTCTTCACTTCAACGACCTTCAGGCCGGCCATGGCCGCAGTGGCGGGATTGGTGCCGTGCGCCGAGTCGGGCACCAGCACTTCGCTGCGCTGGGCGTCACCACGGTCAAGATGGTAGGCCCGGAACACCAGGATACCGGTCAGCTCACCCTGAGCACCGGCTGCCGGTTGCAGACTCACTGCCGCAAAGCCACTAATTTCGCCAAGATAATTTTGTAATTCGTACATCAGTTGCAACGCTCCCTGGCTGAGCGCTTCATCTTGCAGGGGGTGGGCACCGGCAAAACCCGGTAGCCGGGCCGCTTCTTCGTGTAGCTTCGGGTTGTACTTCATCGTACACGAACCGAGCGGGTAGAAGCCGGTATCGATGGCATAGTTGCGCTGACTGATCCGGGTAAAGTGACGAATCACTTCCGGCTCGGTGAGTTCGGGAAAGCCGGCCAGATCGTCTTGCCGTAGCAGACCGTCGGGTAGCGGGGTTGGTGCCACGCCGGCTGCCGGTAGATTGACGCCAATCTTGCCCGGCTGCGAATAGGTGAAAATCGGTGGTTCCTCGTTATTCATCGCTGTTCTCTCCAGGTGTATCGGGTGTCGCTACGATAGGTGGTGCCTGTACGGTATCCAGACCGGTGGCGATGTTGAGTGCCAGATCGACACATTCACGTTCGATCAACAGGGTGAGTCGGTAGGGAAGGAGGGCAAACTCGCGCACCTGATCGTAGCGACGGTCGGTTGTTTCGTTGTAGGCTGCGCCGTACCCAACGCGCAGACCGAAGTATTCGGGGTCGGCAAAGTTGAAATGGAGCGTCGCGTGATCCCAGGCGGGTCGCCAGGTTTGGGCGAATCCCCATCCCACCACCCCAACCAGACGCCAGTCCCGTTCGCGCCGGCGTACGATCAGCCGCCGCGGGTGCAGGTCGCCGTGAACCAGGCAGGCCGGGCGAGCGGTGGTGACCAGCCATTCGCCAAGCCGACGCTGGAGCCAATCGCTCTGGTCGGGTGTCATGCGGCCCTGGGCAACGGCGGCACCGATGGCAGTGGCTGCCCGCTGCCGCAGATACGCCACGTCAGCCCCAGGGGCAGGTGGTTGTGGGGTCAGCGTCGGCAGGTTGTCGGGGTGGATTTGACCGTACTGTAGTGCCTGATAGCTATGGATACGAGTCATTACCGTTGCCAGCGCCTCGCCGATTGCAAAGCGCACCCCCTCATCAACGGCGGTGATCATTTCAGAGAGCGGAGTACCGGCAAGATAACTCAGGGCCAGTGCCGGTGGATCATCGGCAACGGCAGGGGTCATCCCCAACACTGATGGCAGGGGAAGATCGATCTCGGCCTGTAACGAACGAAGTGCGAGCATTTCAGTTTGCAACGCTTCCCCCGCCCACTGATCAACCCCGGCCGGTAACCGTAGCACAAACTGACGGTCAGTCGCCGTGATCAGCAGGCTCCGCGCACCGAGTGGTGCAGCATCACGCACCCGCGTTCCCGGCAGGATGCGGGTGACAATGCGTTCGATTTGAGGGAGTGACAGGTCGGTGACCATACGCTTCAACTCAGTCGCACACAGGCCAATGCCTGACCTGCTATATGGCAGCCAATGCGGCTACAAACCGATCAATCTCTGCCGGTGTATTCATCTCGGTCACGGCAACCAGCATGGCGTGGCCCAGATGTGGTTCATCGGCGCTGAGGTCATAGCCGCCAATGATTCCCTGTTCACGCAGGGCGGCATTGATCTCGGCGACCGGTCGCGGGCATTGCACCACGAACTCGCGGAAGAAGGGTTGGTCGGCAAGCACCCGATAACCGGTCAGTTCGCCGATCCGCTGCGCAGCGTAGTGTGCCCGATGGTAGGTAATCTCGGCCATCGCACGCATCCCGCGCTTCCCCATCAGCGACATGTACACCGCCGAGGCCAGTGCCATCAGACCCTGATTCGTACAGATATTGCTCGTTGCCCGCTCACGGCGAATATCTTGCTCGCGTGCGCGCAGGGTCAGCACGTAGGCCATTCGCCCATCAACATCTTTCGTCACTCCAACAATCCGTCCGGCGATCTTGTGGACGTACTTCTGGCGTGTGGTGAAGATACCAAGGTACGGCCCACCGAAGGCCAGGCCGAGACCCAGTGGTTGGCCTTCACCGGTTGCAATATCGGCCCCAGCCTCGGCTGGGGTCTGGAACAGCCCCAGAGCGATAGGGTCGAAATGCACGGCAAGCAGGGCACCTCGTGCCTGCACCTGGGCACCCAGGCCGCGTAGATCGTGGAGACGACCGAGGAAATCGGGATTCTGCACGATCAACAGCGCCGTGTGATCGTCAACCCGGGCCAGGGCGTCGGCGATAGTGGTACCTGGATTCTCATCACCGACAATCTCGACATCCAGACCTTGCATGTAGGTGCGCAGCACTGCGCGGTACTGCGGATTGATGCTGCGTGCCACCACGATTTTGCGCCGGTTACGCACCACATTGAGCGCCATAATGGCCGATTCGGCGAGTGCGGTTGCGCCATCGTAATGCGAAGCGTTTGCAATCTCCATGCCGGTCAGGGCACAGATCAGGCTCTGATATTCAAAAATGGCCTGCAACGTTCCCTGACTGATCTCTGGCTGGTAGGGGGTATAGGCCGTGTAGTACTCACCCCGGCGAATAATCTGATCAACTGCTGCCGGTACAAAGTGGTTGTATGCACCGGCACCAAGAAAGACACTGTACTTGCGGTTATGGGCATTGGCTTCACTCAGCCGATTGAGTTCGGCCATCAGCTCCGGCTCCGACAACGGTAGTGGCAGTTCGAGCGGCGGAAAGCGATGACTGGCCGGAACATCAACGAAGAGGTCTTCAATTGTTTCAACACCGATTGCCTGCAACATCGCCTGACGGTCGGCATCGGTAATCGGAATGTAGTGGGTCATACCAGCTTCCATCTAGCTAACGTTTAATGATCGATTTCGGCAACAAACGCAGCATATGCCTCGGCATCGAGCAATTCAGCCGATTCGCCACTGGGACGCACACGCAACATCCAGCCTGCACCGTACGGATCACTGTTGATCGGCGCCTGATCGCTTTCGAGCGCAGTATTCACCGCCACCACTTCGCCACTTACTGGGGCGTACAGATCTGAACTGGCCTTCACCGACTCAACAATCCCAAAGCTCTCGCCAGCGGTAATTGTCGACCCAACGGTCGGCAGTTCGATGTACACCACATCGCCGAGCGCGTGCTGGGCATAATCGGTAATCCCAATCACGACCTCATCACCCTCCTGTCGTACCCACTCGTGGGTTTTGCTGTACCGTAGATCGGATGGAGTATTGTAAGCCATGTCGAACTCCTCTAGCGCTTGTAGCGCGGCTTATAGAAAGGCATCTTTACCACGCGCGCACGTACCGGACGCTCGCGCACGATGACATCAAATTCACTACCTTCGCTACTGAGATCGGTTGGCACATACGCCATTCCCAGCGGACGACCGAGGGTCGGTGATGGCATACCACTGGTAACAAACCCGACCGGCTCGCCGTCTGGCCGATGTACCGGATAGCCGGCACGGGCAATCCCCTTTCCAACCATCTCGAAACCAACCAGTCGTCTGCTTACCCCATTCTGCTTGATCGCCTGCAACGCTTCCCGACCGATAAAGTCACCCTTATCCAGTTTGACCACCCATCCCAAACGGGCTTCGTAAGGATTCGTCGTCTCGTCAATTTCATGACCGTACAACGCCAGACAGGCCTCAAAGCGCAGGCTATCACGTGCCCCCAGGCCACAAGCCTGCACCGCATTACCGCCGAGCGCGAGCAAACCGTGCCAGAACTGTTCGGCGTGGACGGCCTCAAAAAAGATTTCAAATCCATCTTCGCCGGTGTAGCCGGTACGGGCAATCAGTGCATTTTGCCCGAAGATCGTCGTCATGGCCACCCCGTGAAACGGCAACGAGCCAATGTCAGCGGTTGTTGAACTCTCTGCCCCAGCCAGCAGTTGTTCAGCCTGTGGCCCCTGGAGCGCCAGCATCGCCCAACGCTCGGAACGATCTTCAATCTCCACCTCAAATCCAGCCGTATGCTGCTGGAGCCAGTCCCAGTCTTTTTGCCGGTTGGCCGCATTCACCACCACCATAAACTCGTCGGGGAGATGGTACAGGAACACGTCGTCCACAATCCCACCATCAGGCCGACAGAGCAGACCGTAGCTGGCGTGGCCGAGCGGGATGGCCCGCACGTCACAGGTGACCATCCGCTGGAGAAACGCCTCGGCATGCGCACCACGCACCATAAACCGCCCCATATGACTGATGTCGAACAGACCGGCCCGGTTGCGCACAGCGTGGTGCTCTTCGATGATGCCGCGATACTGCACCGGCATCTCCCAGCCGCCAAATTCGACCATGCGTGCGCCCATTGCCAGGTGCGCATTGTAAAGAGGAGTTCGTTTCAGCATACTCATTCCCATCAGCTATGAATGGCCTTCTTCCAATCCGGTGCGCACACGGCACAACATTTCACGACAGGCAATCGCGTGGCGAGCCAGCTCGTCATCGCCACCGGCCCGTGCTTCAGACGCAAATTCCCAAAGTGCCTGTTCGGCAGCCTCGCTCAACAGCAGCGGATATTGATCGAGCACCTGTGCTATAGTCTCTTCGTCGTCGGCAACCAGCAGCGCCTCAATCGCTTCCTCCAGATCGGCTTCCGGCGTTGGTGCAGTACGGAATGCCACCAGCATCTCGCGTCGACTCGCCAGCAACTGTGCCAGCCGATCCGCACCGGATGCCAGGGCTGTTTCGATCTCACCTTCCAGCAACTGATCGATTTCGGGGCGCAGCAACAGTGGATGGCGGGCAATCACCTGTTCGAGTTCGGCATCGCTGTGCGCATTGAGCAGCTCTTGCAGCGCAGCAGGTGGGATCGCCGTCAACTGTTCAGGTGCCGGGTGTGGCTGCATGCGGGCCAGCAACTCACGGGCGTTGCGTAAACCCTGCGCAATCTCGTGCTCACCCTGGGCAACCGCGACCTCGGCCAACTGGGTGAGCGTCGCCAGGGCTGACGGTTCGAGCAATTCCGGGTGCTGCGCCAGCACTCGTTCCAGTTCGGCATCGGTGTCGGCGGCCAGCAAGGCTTCGACCGCAGCGAGGAGTGGTGGCGGTTCTGCCACCGCCGGCGATGGTGGCGGTGTTGGCGGCGGTGGCGTCGTAGCACGACGGGCATCGAGGCGTCGCAGCAACAGGGCCAGGCCGCTCATATCCTGGGTAATATCAACATCGGTGAGGTACGGACGGCGCTGCTCCTGGTCAATCGAACCGACCAGCAGGGCGTGCAGATCGCGTGCCTGATCGCGAATCTCGTGATCGGTTGAGCTGGGAGCCGGCGCAAAGATCACCCGGCGGGCACGGGCATCGTGGTACAGCAGCGGCGCTCCCGCCGGCCCACGCGCACCGCAATGCGGACACTCCACCAGATTCAGCTCTTCGCGTCGCAGCGCCGCTGCCGCTTCCGGCTCCTCATCAGCATCAACAATCAACCAGACTTCAGCATCAAAATCACCGCCACAGTGTGGGCATGTTAATTGGGCCTGCTCGCGGTACGAGATGGGCATAATCTTCTGCACCCTTGCCGATCAGTACATATCCTTCTCGCTGTATTGTACCATCAGTCACGCAGTCGAATGGCGAGCAGGTGCCTGCCGTTTTGCGGTGCGAACATGTGTGTTGTTAGAGAGGGGTTTTCCCGGAGGTATGGCGTATCGGTCAGATAGACGGTTTCCGCAGGGGTGGGTTCAGAACCCGCCCCTACGGGTGGTGCATGGGACCGTTCACATTGCTTACGAGGGATATGATGAACGAGAGGGTGCGGAAGGATGCGTCTTGAGCAGTCGCCAGTCCACCAGATTTGATATTACATCTCAACCCTTCGCAAAAGAGGAATACTCCGACAGTCACTATCGGTAAGCATAAGTGCAGGGTCATCTCCCAACAGACATCTTGCTGGCTGTTACAACCTCACAACTGCTCTAGGTACTCGCGCAACCAGACCAGACTGTCAGGATTGACATAATGACATACGGCGGCACCGTCGTCATACGTCTCAAGCAGGCCGGCCTCGCGCAGGACACGCAGGTGCTGGGAGATGGTCGATTGGGCATGGGGGCCGTCTTCGGGCATATGAAGGACAATCTGGTTGACGATGCAGCCGGGGTGGCGCAGGACGTAGCGGAGGATTTGCACACGCACAGGATGGCTTAACGCCTTACAGATCAGGGCCAGTCGCCTATCATCTTGTTCGAGAGCGCGTTGGTGTGCCGTGGCCATCGTTGGCCTCCTTTCCGCGTGTGCTCTACTGTACGATAAAGAGGGGATACCTGTCAAGAGGGGAGATGAAAACTGTTGAGGTGGTAGCTGTCCACTCCGGCTTTGCCACGCCGCCGCATCCAGCGTGATCTGCTGGTGTGCGGCAGCTATGTACCAGGGTAGTATGTCACTCTCCAGGTTCTAACCGGCAATTGCGTCAATCACGCGCTGAATCGCCAGGCCATCGCTGAAGGTCGCCGCCGGCCTGATCGCGTCGCGTTCACCGGAAAGCGCGGCGCGCAACGCATGCCCAAGGTACACGGTACCCTGCGGAAATTCGCCGCTCAGTGTGGCCGGTATCTCAACCGTGTGCGGCGGCGTGATGTCGCGAAAGGTGTCACCTGTCCCGATAGCGAGCTGTCCACCACTGAAGCGCAAGGTACCCTCACTGCCGTACACTGTGACGGTCAGTGGTTCGTTGGTGCGGGCAACGACAGTTGCGGTCAGGGTGGCTACAGTACCGCGAGTGAAGTGGATGATTGCCGTGGTGTAGTCGTCGCTGGTGACCTGACGTAGGGTTCCGGTTGCGTCTGGACGCCGACTGATAAAGGTGTGAACCATGCCCTGCGCCGTTACGACCTCGTCGGCCAGGATGTAACGCAGCAGGTCGATCTGGTGCGAGCCAATGGCACCCAGCACACCACCGCCGGCAGCCCGATCACTCCACCAGTCCCATACCCGCTGCGGGTCAGCCCGCCCGGCAGCGAAGAAGCGGACTTCGGCGACCCGAATGTCACCAATATCGCCAGCGGCTACCCGTGCCCGCGCCGCTTGCACTGCCGGCAAGAAACGCAGCTCGTGGTCAATCAGAGTCAACCGGTCGCGGTAGCGCTGCGCCGTCGTCAGCATCGACTCCGCCTCGGCTGCGTTCAGCGCCGTTGGCTTCTCGCACAACACATGTTTGCCGGCGGCCAGCGCAGCTTCGGCCATCTCGCGATGGAGGTATGGCGGTGTCACGATGCTCACCAACTGCACATCCTGCCGTTCGAGTACTTCACGCCAGTTAGCGGTAGCGAATGGCACGCCCAGCTCCTGAGCCACCCGTACCGTTTTGTCGGGATTGCTCCCAGCCAGTGCCGTCACGGTCAGCCCTGCTGCCCGAAAGGCAGGAACCTGTACCCGTGCTCCCCAGCCGGTACCGATAATACCAATCATCACGTCCTCCTGATACTACACAAAGCACCGTCGACGCCGGCTCATCGCAATCGATGCCAGCGGGTGACAATGCTTTGCTTCGGCCTGTCAATACTTCGGCAGCGACGGATCTACGTCGTCAGCCCAACGTAAAATACCGCCGACTAGATTTTTCACTTTGCGGAAACCGGCTGTTTTTAGCAGTTCTACGGCCCGCCCGCTGCGCACACCACTCCGGCAGTAGACCACCATCTCGCGTGCCGAATCGAGTTCGTTGATCCGTTCGGGCAACTGATCGAGCGGGATCAGCTTGTCGGTGCCGGGGATAGAGGCAATCGCCACTTCGTAGGGATTGCGCACATCGAGCAGGAAGGGACGGTCAGACCGTTCCAGCCATTCCGCGAGTTCGCGCGGCGTGATCTCAAATTGGTTCGACAATGTCGGCTCCTCTGGTGCAATGCCACAAAATTGTTCATAATCGATCAGTTCGGTGATCGTCGGCTGATCACCACAGACCGGGCACGACGGATTGCGGCGGAGCTTCAGCTCGCGGAAGCGCATGCTCAGCGCATCGTAAAGCAGGAGGCGCCCAATCAGTGGTTCGCCGATCCCGGTAAGCAATTTTATCACTTCTGTGGCTTGAATGGTACCAATTACCCCAGGGAGCACCCCCAGCACGCCACCCTCCGCGCAGCTCGGTACCAGCCCTGGCGGTGGTGGTTCGGGGTAGAGACAGCGGTAGCACGGCCCGCCATCACGGGCCGAGAAGACCGTAGCCTGACCTTCAAAACGGAAGATACTGCCGTAGACGTTGGGCTTGCCCAATAACACACAGGCGTCGTTGGTGAGGTAGCGGGTTGGGAAGTTGTCGGTGCCATCCACAATCACATCGTATGGCCGCATCAGATCGAGAGCGTTCTGCGAGGTGATCTGCGTTTCGTAGGTTGTGATCTCAATATACGGATTGAGATCTTGCAACCGCCGCTTCGCCGATTCGGTCTTCGCCACACCGACGGTGCTCGTGCCGTGAACAATCTGACGCTGGAGATTGGACGCATCCACCACATCAAAATCAACCAGGCCGATATGCCCGACCCCGGCTGCGGCCAGATAGAGGGCCAGCGGCGATCCCAGACCACCGGTACCGATCAGCAACACACTGCCCTGCTTGAGCCGGCGCTGACCGGCCATCCCCACTTCGGGCATAATCAGGTGACGCGAATAGCGGGCGATCTCTTCATTCGAGAGGGTCACCTCACTCATGGCTGTCCTCCTCCGGCGATTGCCGGAATAATGCTTACAGTATCACCATCGCGCAGGGGTGTCGCCTCGCCATCGAGATAGCGAATATCCTCATCGCCAACGTACAGATTGACAAAACTGCGCAAACGGCCCTGATCATCGAGTAGATGGCGACCCAACGCCGGATACAGCTCGACCAGACCACGAATCAGGCTACCGACATCGCTGGCCTCCAGACTCACGCTCGCGTTACCGCCGGCATACTGGCGCAGAGCGGTTGGAATTGTCACTGTCACCGCCATTGCAAGACTCCTTTGCACATAGATAAAGAGACGCAATACTTCAGATGTTATTTGCCATTTCCGGTCGTGATGATGCGCACCTCTTCTGCAATAAATCGCGTTCCTTCATTCACCAGCAACCAGGAATGTAAGGCCGTTGCCACACCGTTATGTACCGATTGGATCACAAATGAAAATCCCGACCCGCCGATAGCCTGGGCGCCTATGCGATCTCGTTCCGATGGCACCGCCTCGGCATCGGGGTGAGAGTGATAACAGCCGATAATTTCATAACCGGCGGCACGTGTTTCGCGATCCAACCGCAAGTAATCACGCGGATCGAGGTAAAACCGATCCCGGCGCGAATGTGGATTATCGGTTGCAGCCAGTTGAACCTGGCCGCTCCAGCGATTTTCCAGGGTTACAACCTGTAGGACTGTCTTCTTTTCGCCATTGAGGGTGCCCACCAGCAAGCCCACACATTCATCGGGGTACGTTGCTTCAGCGTGGGCAGCGATTGCCGCTGCGGCCTGATCAGGAATAATGAGTGTCATACGCACTTAAACCTAAATACCGGCGCCTTCGGCGAAACCCGGTTCTTCCCAAAAGCGCTCACTGAGATAGCGATTCGCACTATCGCAAAGAATGGTCACGACCACACCGTGACCAACTTCACGAGCGACCCGTGCTGCGGCCACCACATTTGCGGCTGCTGAAATTCCCACCAGCAATCCCGCCCGGCGCGCCAGGTGACGGGCCATGGCAAAAGCGTCTTCGCTCCGCACTTCCACAATTACATCGGCCTGTTCGGGCCGGTAAATCGCGGGCACGATCCGAGTGGAAGCCATATGCTTCACTCCCTCCAGTGCGTGGTACGGGCTATCAGGCTGAACGGCGATCAGGCGAATGGCGGAGTTATACTCGCGCAATCGTCGACTGGTACCCATAAACGTACCACTGGTGCCCAATGCTGCCACAAAATGGGTGACACGGCCATCAGTCTGTTGCCAGATCTCCGGGCCGGTTGTCTCGTAGTGCGCCTGGGGATTGGCCGGATTGCTGTACTGATCGGGGTAAAAGTAGCGGTCAGGATGCTCAGCCACCAGTTGCCGGATGGTCGTGATCGCAGCATCCATTCCCTCAGCCGGATCGGTCAGGATCAGCTCGGCGCCAAGCGCACGGAGAATCCGCCGTCGTTCAATGCTGGCATTGGCCGGCATCGCTAGCGTCACCCCATAGCCGAGCGCTGCACCAATCGTGGCGTAGGCGATTCCGGTGTTGCCGCTGGTGGCATCGGCGATGCGCACCCCCGGTCGCAACAAACCGCGCCGCTCGCCGTCGCGAATCATCCATAGCGCGGGCCGATCCTTTACCGAACCACCGGGGTTGTACCACTCCGCCTTGCCGTACAGCTCAACGCCAGCCGGCAGATCAAGCACGTGGTGGAGCGGCAACAGCGGTGTTTGACCAACAAGATCGAGCAGAGTCGTCATATATACACTCGTTGGATATCAATCCTACGGATTGGCGATAATGTCAAATCTGGTTTCATAACAGTCATTGCACCCTATCATCCCCGCCCCCAGCGGGGGCGGGGTAGGGTAGGGGCTATCCCCTGGGAGCGTGCGCCTCCGGCGTGCCCCTCACCTGCACCAGCTCGCGCCAGCGAGAGCCACCCTGCACCGGTAATCCCCGCCCCCAGCGGGGGCGGGTAAGGGTGAGGGCCTATCAGCATCCCCTGGGAGCGTGCGCCTCCGGCGCGCTCACCACCTGCACCAGCTCGCGCCAGCGCCCCCCTGCACCGGTAATCCCCGCCCCCAGCGGGGGCCACCCTGTACCGGTGATCCCGGCCCCCAGCGGGGGCGGGGTAGGGTGGGGGCCGGTCGTAGCGCACGGCTGGACGCAGCACCACTGTCGCACCCACCCCGCCTGAATGTCCTCAGCGCGTGAACCTTGCCCTCGCTCATCACTGCAATAATCCACCGTGCCTGCCTCCAACCGGGTACCGCAACGCTGAACCAGCTCACAACAGCGCCCCTCTGTACCGGTGATCCCCGCCCCCAGCAGGAGCTGGTTAGGGTGGAGGCCGGCAGAATGTACTATGACGCCTAACGCTCGATCAGTCGTGCTGCGGCCTTCAAGGTTCTGAATATCAGAGTAGCACAGTGTGGCCGGGCCTGAAAGATCTCGCTCCCCACAATCTGCACTGCCGCTGTTTCGTCGAGTGCCAGCAGATCGGCTACCGTTGCTCCCTGAAACTGTTCGATCAAGATCGATGCCGTGCCAACACTGACACTACATCCCTGGCCGGTAAATTGCAAATCGGTAAGCTGGCCATTGGGCGCAACCCGCAGATAAACGGTGAGTGTATCACCGCAATCGGGTACACCACCGCTATAGCTTACCGCATCGGGCAGATCACCGTAATGGCGAGGCCGGTGGTAATGATCAAGCAAACGTTCAATTGCATCTTGGTGTGAAATTGGTTCAGACACAGATGGTCATCTCCCTGGTAACAGCCATCACACACATCCGATACTCTTCATTGGACGCCGAATTACGACGTAAGGTCGTGTCAATGATTCCGACGCGTATGCTCCCATTGCGCGAATAGCCTGTATGTTGGAAACGCCGGTCAGTGCTTTTGGTTGCTTGCTGTAATCTTCGTTTTGCGACCCTTACCTGCCGCTGACGAACCGTACACGTACCTAAGATATTGTAGGGGCGACGCATGAGTCACCCCTCACCCGTGGAGACGATTATTATATAGCTGCTTACGCTACGCTCTATACATTCTTCTCGATGGGCAGGCCAACACTGTTGCCCCACTCCGTCCAGCTCCCATCGTAATTGCGGACATTAGGAAAGCCCAGCAAGTAGGTCAACACAAACCAAGTATGGCTGCTCCGCTCACCAATCCGGCAGTAGGCGATAACCTCTTTGTCGGGGGTAACGCCCTGTGAAGCGTACAACTCACGTAGCTCCTCAATGCTCTTGAAGGTGCTATCCTCGTTCACCGCCTTGGCCCAGGGAATATTGACCGCAGTGGGAATATGGCCGCCACGTAGTGTGCCCTCTTGCGGATAGTCGGGCATATGGGTGCGTTCGCCGGTATACTCTTGCGGGCTGCGGACATCGACCAGGACACCTTTGCGCTGACGGACAAACTCCAGCACCTGATCGCGAAATGCCCGAATTTCAGCGTCATTGCGCGGTGGCGCGACATAATTTCCTGGTGGATACGAGGGAACTTCGCGCGTCAACGGACGACCCTCAGCAATCCACTTCGCCCGCCCACCATTCATAATGCGCACATCACGGTGGCCAAAGAGCTTAAAGACCCAAAACGCATAGGTTGCCCACCAGTTGTGCTTATCACCGTACAACACGACCGTGGTATCGTTGCTGATCCCCTTTGCCCGCATCAGCGCGGCAAACCGCTCAGAGTCAAGGTAATCACGAACAACCGGATCGTTCAAGTCTTGCACCCAATCAATCTTCACCGCACCGGGAATGTGACCGGTATCGTACAGCAACAGATCTTCATTGCTCTCGACAATGCGAACATTAGGATCATTGAGATGATCAGCGACCCACTGGGTCTCGACCAGTGCTTCAGGATGGGCGTAACCGCTCATAGAAACCTCCGCCTTAGCAAATAGCAGTGCCTGTAGCGACCTACCGACACTGCCATTGTAGCGTGTTTTACTCCATTAGTCAAGTTGTTAATCGGAAAACTCAACAAATATTCGATTGTCACGTACCTCACTACGGTACGTTGCAACCGGGGCAAACGCGGGCAGGGTACGCGGCTTGCCGGTACGCAAATCAAATAACGAACCGTGCATCGGACACTCGACGCACAACTCTTCCGTATCAAGGTCACCTTCGCTTAACGACGCTTCGTCGTGTGAACAGAGATCGTCAAGCGCATAGACATCGTGCTCTGCTACCCGAAAGATGGCGATCCGGCGCCCGCCAACGGTAAATGCGCGACCACTACCTACCGGGACATCGTCAAGGGTACAGACCTCAACCAGTTGCATGGCGTACTCCGTGTTGGTTCAAAACAGGTGAACGTTCCAGGCATTTAACATAATAAAATGTTTGCGAAACAATCTGAGCGCTCCCCCTTATCGGGAGCGCTCTTTTCTCCTCATCTCACACTGGAAATTAGCCGACCGACCCTTCCATTTCGAGCTGGATCAGGCGGTTCAGCTCAACCGCGTACTCCATTGGCAATTCGCGGGTGAATGGCTCCATGAAACCGAGCACAATCATCGAGAGGGCATCCGACTCGGAGATGCCACGGCTCATCAGGTAGAAGAGCTGTTCGGCACCAATTCGACCAACGGTTGCCTCGTGGGCCAGCGTGCAGCGATCCTCTTCAATCTCAATATACGGAATCGTATCCGAGGCCGAGCGCTCGTCCAGGATCAGTGCGTCACAATTGACGTTGATCTTCGCGCCGTAGGCGCCGGGCGCCACTTTGGCCAACCCGCGGTAGGTAGTCTTACCACCATCCTTGCTCACCGACTTGTTGGTAATGCGTGAGGTGGTTTCCGGGGCCAGGTGTACCATCTTGGCACCGGCGTCCTGATGCTGACCACGTCCGGCATACGCTACCGAGAGCACCTCACCGCGAGCCTTGCGTCCCATCAGATAAACCGACGGGTACTTCATGGTCAGCTTCGAGCCGATATTGCCGTCCACCCACTCCATGCTGGCCTCTTCGTAAGCCACCGCTCGCTTAGTGACCAGATTGAAGATGTTGTTGGCCCAGTTCTGGATCGTGGTGTAGCGGAACTTGCCACCTTTCTTCACAATCACCTCGACCACTGCCGAGTGGAGCGAGTTGGTGCTGTAGATCGGTGCCGTACAACCCTCGATGTAGTGAGCCTCGGCTCCCTCATCGATAATGATCAGGGTTCGCTCGAACTGCCCCATGCGCTCGGCGTTGATGCGGAAATAGGCCTGGAGCGGAATATCAACCTTCACTCCCTTTGGCACGTAGACGAACGAACCACCCGACCAGACCGCTGTGTTGAGCGCGGCATACTTGTTGTCCGCCGCCGGCACAATCGTCCCGAAGTACTCTTTGAAGAATTCGGGGTACTCTTTCAGGGCTGTGTCGGTATCGAGGAAGATCACACCCTGCTTTGCCCACTCCTCACGCAGCGAGTGATAGACCACTTCCGACTCATACTGCGCACCAACACCGGCCAGGAACTTCCGCTCGGCTTCAGGAATGCCTAGACGCTCGAAAGTGTTCTTGATCTCCGGCGGCACGGCATCCCAGTCGGTCTGCGGGCGCTCGTTGGCACGGACGAAGTAGTGAATGTCGTCGTAGTTCAATTCAGCCAGTTCAGGATTGGCCCAGGTTCCCACCAGTGGCGTAGGCTTCTTGTTGAAAATCTCAAGTGCGCGCAGACGGCGCTTGAGCATCCACTCCGGCTCACCCTTCATCCCGGAGAGGTCGCGCACAATGCGCTCGTTCAGTCCTTTCGGCGCTTTATAGACATAGCGCTCTTCCTGACGGAAGCCATAGCGCGAGTAATCGAATTGCAAATTGACTGCTTCAGCAACCACGGTGCTACTCCTTTTCCAGGTATCTGACTACATATCTTCATCCATCTGGCTCACCCCATACAGACCGGCCTTCAAAGCTTTCAGCGAAAGCAAGGCGCATTTGAGCCGGGTTGGGTTGTGCGCCAGCGGTATCCCGATTAAATCGAGGAGATCATCCTTACTGAACTGTTTGGCGGTAGTGACCGGCATCCCCTTGATCGCTTCAGTCAATAGTGACGCACTGGCCTGGCTGATCGCACACCCACGCCCGCTGAAGCGCACATCGGTGATGACATCATCGGTAATCGCCAGTTCTAGCCGGATTTGATCACCGCAGAGCGGATTACGCTCCTCGCGGATAACCGTCGGTGCCGGTAGATGACCGAAGTTGCGCGGATGACGGGCATGTTCGAGAATTTGTTCGCGATAAATGTCATCCATAGTCGTTTCATGCCTCTATCAGGCAAAGAGCTGTCGTGCCTTGTGCAACCCGGCAACCAGCCGATCAATCTCTTCGGGCAAGTTGTACAGGTAGAAGCTGGCCCGTGTGGTTGCCGGTACACCCAGCACTCGATGCAGTGGCTGGGTACAGTGATGGCCGGCACGTACAGCAACCCCTTCCTGATCCAGAACCGCTGCCACATCGTGTGGATGGACGCCTTCAAGGCTGAAACTGACTGCACCGCCGCGATCCGGCCCGGCTGGCGGTCCGTAGACCGTTATGCCGGGAACGGTGGCTAACCGTTCAAGTGCATAAGCGGTCAGTTCTTGTTCGTGCTGATGAATGGTCGCCAATCCCACTTCTTGCAGGTAGTCGGCTGCTTCGCCGAGAGCGATTGCTTCACCGATTGCCGGTGTCCCTGCCTCAAACCGTGCCGGTATCGCAGCGAAGGTACTATGATCCAGCTCAACCAGGTCGATCATTGAGCCACCACCCAGAAATGGCGGCATTGCCTGCAACACCTCACGCCGGCCCCACAGGACACCAATCCCGGTTGGGCCACACATCTTGTGGCCGCTAAAGGCCAGAAAATCAACCCCCAATGCCTGCACGTCAACCGGCATATGTGGCACGCTTTGGGCAGCGTCGAGCAAGACCCGTGCCCCGACTGCTCGCGCCCGGGCTACGATTGGTGCCACCGGGTTAATCGTGCCCAAGACGTTCGATTGGTGCGTAAAGGCAACCAGTTTTACCCGTTCGTCGAGCAGACGATCGAGATCATCAAGGATCAGTCGCCCTTGCCCATCGAAGGGCAGATAGATCAACTCGGCACCGGTGCGTTGCGCTAGCAACTGCCAGGGCACAATATTCGAGTGGTGCTCCATCATGGTCAGCAAAATGCGATCACCAGCGTGAATATGTGCCCCGCCCCAGGCATAAGCAACCAGGTTAATCGCTTCAGTGGTATTACGGACGAAAATAATCTCGCGCTGACTGGCAGCATTGATAAAGCGGGCCAGCTTCCCCCGTGCTCGCTCGTAGGCAAAGGTTGCCTCTTCGCTCAAGCGGTAGACACCGCGATGAACGTTTGCATTATAGCGCCAGTAATAATCTTCCAGCGCCTCAATTACCCGGCGTGGCTTTTGTGACGATGCGGCACTGTCGAGAAAGGCCAGTGGCTTGCCGTGAACATGCTGTTGCAAGATCGGAAACTCTCGTCGCAGTGCAAGCACATCGAACTGAGACAGGATAGCCATATTCTATGACCTCATCTGTCACCGCCAGGATTGCCGGCGACAGTCTATACAGCAAGGCGCTCTCCGCCGACGCACAACCTTCGTATTCGGGGCTTGCCGCAGGCCAACCTGCGGCAAGACACCCTAGATTTTGGCTGCAATCTCTGCCGTCAGCTCAGCCCGCAGCTCTTCCAGCGGCACAGTTTCAAGTGCCGGCTCGAAGAAACCCATCACGATCATACGTTGTGCTTCTGCCCGTGGAATACCGCGGGTTTGCATGTAGAAGAGCTGCTCTTCGTCGATATCACCGCTGGTCGACGCATGGCCACCCTTCAATACGTCATTCGTGCTAATCATCAGGCCCGGAATACTGTCATTCCGTGCCTCGGGGCTGAGGTGAAGAGCATGCTCTTCTAGCCGGGTACTGGTAGCCGCCGACTCGTGCTCGATCTTGATCATACCGTCGAATACGCTGTATGCAGTATCGTTGACCACCGTCTTAAACTGCATAAAGCTCTCGCAGTTGTGTCCGACGTGGCGCATCCAGGGCGCGATAACCAGATGCTGACTATCGGCGGCAAACGTCGCGCCGAGCCAATTCAACCGCGAGCCATTGCCCACCAGTGTCGTTTCAGCTTCAATATGCTGCACCTGTCCACCGAGTTGAATGGATGTCCACTCCAGGCTGGCATCGCGCTGCAAGATTGCCCGCTGCCCACCCAGATGGTACACACCGGCTCCCCAGTGCTGAATGCTGATAAAGCGTACACTGGCCCCATCACCGACAAAGATTTCGGTAATGGGGCCGGCAAACGAACCGGCACGCAGATCAGGTGAGGTAAACTCCTCGATGAGGGTAATACTTGCTTGTGGTTCGACAATCACCAGCGTGCGCGGGAAGATTGCCACCCCGTCAGCACCCAGCGTGTAGATCAAACGCAGTGGCACTTCGATTGCAACACCCCTGGGTACGTACAGTAAAGCACCGTCTTGCCAGAGTGCAGCACGCAGGGAGCTAAATTTATGCTTCAACGGCTCAACAGCCGTATCCATGTAACGCCGAATCAGAGCCTCGTGGCTGTGCAAGGCGGCAGCCAGCGTGGTGAAGATGACACCCTGGCTACTCAGTGCCGGATCCCACTGGATCGCAGTTGCATTCGCACCATCAGCAGGGGCAATCGTCGTCGGATCGAGCTTACTCAGATTGGTACGTCGCCACTCTGGCGGATTCATCTGAGCAAACGCAGCCCACGCCTCACGCCGGCGCTCGGTCAACCAGGCTGGCTCGCCGGCCGCTTGCGAGCGGGCGACAACAAACTCAGCACTGATTTCGTTTAGGGTTGGGAGTGTCGTCGTCATCTACATTCCCCCTATGCTGCACCGGTCAGCTCTTCGCGGAGCCAATCGTAACCCTTCTCTTCCAACTCAAGCGCCAGTTCAGGACCACCCTCACGAACAATCCGGCCATCCATCATGACCGAGACCACGTCGGGCTTAATGTAATTCAGCAGGCGCTGATAGTGGGTAATCACCAGGACCCCCATGTGTGGTCCCGCTAGCCGATTGACACCATTGGCAACGATCCGCAACGCATCAATGTCAAGACCTGAGTCGGTCTCATCAAGCACAGCCATTGTTGGCTTCAACAACATCATCTGCAAAATCTCAAGTCGCTTCTTTTCACCACCGCTAAAGCCGTCATTGAGATAACGACGGGCGAAGCTCTCATCCATATCAAGCAGATTCAACCCTTCACGCAACAGTTTGCGAAACTCGGCAGCGGGAATTGCCGTCTCTTTGGGATCTTTGCCCTCCTCTGCTCGGTGCGCGTTGATGGCCGAACGCAGGAAGTTCGCCACTGTCACTCCGGGTACTGCTACCGGGTACTGGAACGCGAGGAAGACACCCAGACGGCTGCGCTCATCCGGCTCAAGTTCGAGTAGGTTGTGACCCTTGTACCAGATTTCGCCTCCGGTTACCTCATAGGATGGATGGCCGGCGATAATGTACGACAGGGTGCTCTTCCCACTGCCATTTGGTCCCATAATGGCATGAACTGTACCCTGGCGCACGGTCAGATTCACGCCGCGCAGAATCTCTTTGTCGCCAATCCGAGCGTAGAGATCTTTGATGATCAGATCGTTACTCATGGACTCCTCAATACGGTTTTACTACAACAGGCTTATACTTCAGTCGTTGAATCAGCAGCCGGCGATGTCAGGGTCAGCGGAATGTCTTGTGAGCGCAGGACGAAGCGACAATTGTGCGCTCCGGCTCGAATCGTATCTTCGAGTACCAGCTTCTCGCCCAGGACATACTCGATCATCCGCCGCTCCATTGAACAGACTTCAGGATAATCGGCTGCTACATCGTAGTACGGGCAGGCGAACAGGCGTAACACATCGCCTTCCGGATCGATCTCTGCCGGCACGCCACGCTGTTCAAGTAATGCCCGCAGCTCGTTCAGGCGTGCAGCTACATCTGAGCCTGCCATACGGTCGGCATACTCACTTGCCAAGCGCTGGCTGACCCGATCTAATAACTGCTCGACCTTCCCCTCCCCTTCTAGCTCGATCAGTTCGCGCAGCAAGGTGCTGATGAGCCGATCATACTGCTTGGGGAAGGATTTTTGCGCCTTTTCAGACAAGCTATACACTAATCGCGGACGACCCGGACCACTTCGCTCACTGAAAACCTCGACCATGCCTTCGGCCTGCAAGTGCACAAGATGATCACGAACGGCTGTCGTACTGACACCGATCAAATCAGCAAGTTCTTTTACTGTGGCCCTGGCATGACGCTGCAAGTAGCGTAAGATGATGCCGGCTGGACTGTCGGACGGGTAACGTGTGGTATCCATAGTCGCACTACTCCGAACTACTACTGTACAGTCTACCAGTATTTCAGTCTATTGTCAATAAAAAAACCAAAAACCTTTTTTATCTCGGGTGTGTAATTGTGTAATTGACATTACGTGGAATCAGTACTACACTGCATGTGTGCCCGACAGACCGGGGCACGTCGGACGCAACGGGCGACCGGCGCCACGGTCACCCGTTGCCTAACACAGGAGCAGATAGTATGCGCTGGGAGTACAAAGTAGTGTTTGTCGAGGCGTGGCAGCGTGTTTCCGTTGAAGGTCAGGAGAGTTACCCGGAGGCAGGCGAGCGCAATACCGGGTTTGCCCGGCGTTTCCTCAACGGTTTGGGCACTGACGGCTGGGAAGTGTGTGGGGTACAGGCGGTAATGCCGGGGCGTAGCTACGTCATTCTCAAACGACCCTTGGCCGACGGTGCCGAACCCGACTTGTCGGTCGCCCGTCGTCCCAATCCGAATGCGCCGTGATCGGTTGGCGCGACAGGGTACATAGGTGATGTGAACCATACGGTGTTGCTCACGCAATGTTGTACTGAAGAGGGCAGGTTGTCAGCCTGTCCTCTTCGTTGATATTGCGATCATTGTGCTGCAATCATGGGCCTATTTGTCGCCAAAGTGAGGATCACGTCGTGGTGTGACTCGTGGACCGCGTGTGGTGAAAATACCCCCTTCGGCAGCATTACTGTGCTCGTGGGTTAAACTGATACTTGGTGGTTGGGGGCCATTACTCTGCCCAACGGCGATTCGTTGCAGCTCACGCTGGCGCAGTTCTTCCGCACGCTCAATCAATTCTGGTGCTTCGGTATAGTAGAACTCTAGCGCCTGCCCGTGCTGATCAATGCCGGTGTAGCGCAATTCTACCAGGCTACCGGCAGGGATACCGCCCGAGGCAAGGAGATCGGACAGGGGCGACTCAATGTCTTTTAAGATCCGTTGTCGCAGTGGCCGAGCGCCGAAACGCGAATCAAACCCTTTATTGAGGAGGTACTCCTTTGCTTCAGGTGTCACACGCAGTTGGATGGCATAGCGCAGATATTGCTGATTGCATTCGGCAATCATCCGGTCAAATACCTGGCTGAGCGTTTCGGCAGAGAGCGGGCGAAATGCAATAATCTCATCGAGTCGGTTAATCCATTCCGGCTGAAAGACCTTTTGCAAGGCTTCAAATCCAATTTGATAGATTTCACGGCCGGTTGCTTCAACATCTTTATGTGGTGTGCGAAATCCGATGGTGCGCCGATCAAGAAAATCAACCATCTCCTTTGCGCCGACATTGGTGGTGAAAATGACAATACTCTGCTGAAAACTCACCCGTCGGCCACCGTTGAGTAGAAGAATTTCACCATCTTCCATCACTTGCAACAGGAGGTTCCACAGTTCGGGCTGTCCCTTCTCGATCTCATCGAATAGGACAACACTGTTCTCTTGTTCGATAATGTCGGGATTGAGCAACGGTTTCTGGTCGCGCCCTACATAACTCGGCGGCGCACCAACCAATGCACTCACCTCGTGGCCCTGGCTAAAGAGCGAGCAGTCAATCTTGAGAAATGCACTGCCATCCGGGCGGAGCAGTTCGGCCAGCGCCCGGGCAGTAGCTGTTTTGCCAACGCCCGTCGGGCCAAGGAAGAGGAGTGTCGCCCGCGGACGACGGCTATTCCCTGCTGAAAACCCGAACCGTGAACGGTTTAAGACGCGAATCACGCTTTCGATGGCGCGTTCCTGGCCAAAAATCTGTTCGCGTAGACGTTTCTCTACCAGATCAAGGGGATTTTTATTACCGCGGATGGCCAGTTTCATGGTGCGCTCTTCTGTCATAACGCCTCCCCTGACAGCTACCGGCTTTTGCTAATGCACCTGTGCCAGTGCCGGGTGAAGCGCTGCCTTATGCCGCGCAATACTGTGAATCGGCTCTCACCCGCGCAGGGCCAATGTTTCTACTCTTAAACGATAATATGTAGCTTTATTGTACCACTATCCCCTGCGTTTGCTTGCTGATGAGGAAATTGTTATCAACGCAGCCACGCCAGCGCTGTGGTCACCACAATGATCGAGTAGAAGAGCAAGACGAGCGGAAAACCACCTAGTAAGATGATCAGCCCGATGTACGGTAGCGAACCACAGGCATAGGCAATACTCACGACAATCATTAGCAAACGGCCTCGTTTACGTCCGGTAGACCAGTCGATCAGGCGGGCGAGGGCATTACCGGTCATTGGACCGAGCAAGAAGGCGACAATGAAGCCAAAAAATCCAGCCCAACCAATCACGACCCCGGCAACAAAGGTGACGATCACCCCGTACAAAAGCGCAACAATTGCAGCGATCAGTAACTGTATGGGAGCTACCTGATAGTTCACCGGCATCCGCTCTCGGGCACAGTCCGGGCAGATCTGGCCGACCGGTGTAGCGCGGGCACACTCTGGACAGATCGGACGACTACAACTGATACAACGTAACCCGGTTTCGCGTTGCGGATGGCGATAGCAGAATAACGCCTCCGTTTCAGGCGGTGCTGGTGGCTCAGAAGGTTCCGTAACGACCGCAGTCTCAGGCTGCTCACGTACCTGTACCCCCGTGGGTGCAAGCAATTCACCCACTGCCAGTCTCGCCTCTACCTGTTCCAGAGTTGCTCGTGCTTCGGCCAGGTTAGGATCAATTGCCAGTGCGCGTAGAAGGTACTCGCGCTTATCGCGATATGGCCGCACGGCGGCGGCCATCCCCAGAAGCGCTTCTACGTAGTTGGGATCAATTTCGAGCGCTTCGCGAAACCGCAACCGTGCAGTTACGGTGTCACCGGCGATCAATGCCGCTCTTCCGGCAGCGACCAATTCCGCAGCCATCATCGTCGATTCAGTCATGACGCCTCCGCAAAACAAAAAAGTAGCATGGTGCATCGGCTGGCTCAGGTGCCTCATACATCCGACGCAGGATTGGTTCCCACAAGAGATTAGGCGTAAAGGGTGGCGCTACCAGCCAGCGTCCTGTTAGCGCACGTGTGATCAGACTCGGCGCACCGTAGTAGTGACTGAGATCAAACAACTTTAGGGCTGCATCACTCATATATGGTCGGCAGACCTCTACAGTGAAGCCTGCACGAGTAAAGCGTTCTGTCCATTCAGCCCGGCTGAGCGTGTTGTAATGGTAAGAAATACGGTTGAACCATCGTCCATAAATGTTACTACCATCAAATCCCAACCGATCAAGCAGCCACGTGCCGAGTAATTCTCGCGGGAAGCGATCACCGACTACCGAGGCCACAAACGGGGCTCCAGGACGAACAACCCGTGCCACTTCCCGCAGAGTTTGATCGAGAGGTTGTACGTGTTCAAGCACACAATTCGAGATTGCCGCAGCAAACGATTGATCAGCGAACGGCAGAGCAGCACCATCGGCCACACACAATGCTGCATAAACACCTCGCCGTGCCGCTTCGTGCGTATCGGCTTTACGTGGGTCAATACCAATGATTTGCTTGTTGGGGAGGGCAATCTGGACAAACGTTCCATCACCGGAGCCAATATCAATGATGGGTTCCGGCAAATCAGGCGCCAGTTCAGCAAATAGTCGTGCTTCTATAGAACGGATCATCGCCCGGTGTATGGGTAATGTGAGCAAATGTGGTCGTAAGTAGTCAGGCATATCAGTAACCTTCATCGAGAGTCTATCAAAGGTATTGTACCGCGTTCATACCTGGTCGGCGACTCCTAACTGGCGAAAGAGGTTCTCGTACTCGATGACAGTACGCTCCGTACTGAAGAGTGCTGCTATTTCTGCGCGTGGTCGTACATAAGCGGTGCGATTGCCAATAATCTCGAGAATAGCTTCGGCCAGCGCAGTTGCATCGCCAATTGGGACGACCTTCCCCATACCGGTCATCAGTGGTGGCTGGCGTACACCGGGTAGGTTACTGGCAACCGTTGGTGTGCCGCAGAGCATCGCTTCAACCTGTACCAGACCAAAGGTTTCGGTTGAGTTAAGTGATGGTACAACCAGGACATCGAGATTGGGAAAAAACGCTGCCATCTCCCGTGGATCGAGGGTGCCGAGAAATGTCCAGTGATCGCGAAATTGCGCAAATAGCGGTGCCAGCCGTCGAGCGTATGCCTCTTCGCCGAGGACATGTTCGTGCGGCCCGGCAAAGAGAACACGTGCCGTCGGATACACGGCCAGGATGCGCGGAAGTGCCGCCAATAACACTTCAACCCCTTTTTCAGCGGCCAAGCGGGCAGCCATACCGATCACCGGCCCCTGGAGATTCCAGCGTCGGCGAAATGCGTCAATCTCTGACTCCGGAATCTCGGCTACCTCAACCGGCGGCGGGATGATAGTCACTTTTGTGCGCCAACGCCGAAGATACGGTGAGTGATCGGCGAAGTCCTGTGTGTACGCTACGATGCGAGTTGCCAGTGCAGCAGCCGCCTGATTGGCAACATCAACCACGCGATTGGCTACCCGGTTCAACATACCGGGGGGTAATTTCAGGTCACTGTGGTATGTCAGGACAACCGGCTGTTTCAAGAGACGACCGCGTAACGCCAGTCCCGGTGCATCAAACTGCGGCAAATGCAGGCTCATCGCATCATGTTCGAGAGCGAGTCGGGTTGCCAGCCAGCCAAATGTTGGCATCAGCACACCCTTGCTAATCCGGGCCAGGACTGGGGCACGAATCACACGCACACCATCGAGCCATTCGATCTTTGGCAAACTCGGATCGTACTGCGAGGTAAGTACCGTCACCTGATGACCGCGACGGACCAGACCACGAGCCAGTCGTTCAACATAGATGGTCAGACCACTGGTATAGGGACGATAGTAGGTCAGGGCACAGAGTATTCGCATGCTCTATCGTGAAACAAAGAACGAGAGGCGATTGACCTCTCGTTACGGACTTCATCTGGAGGCGACGGCGGGAATCGAACCCGCGAATGGCGGTTTTGCAGACCGCTGCATTACCACTTTGCTACGTCGCCATCGCCCGTATTCTAGCACAGGCCGGCTATCCGTGCAACTCGGACGTCGAACCGGAAAAGACTATGCCAGCGTACCAGGGTGATTTGGAACTTGTATAGGACTCTACGCATCACCACGCAGCCGACGCAGTTCTGTCTCGACCAAAGCCTCAGAGAGACTTGATAGAATTGAGTCAGCATCGTAGCCAATTGCCCCGCAGGTATCAACCATCGATACCAAACACATCCTCTTCGGCAAGGGCCTGAACCAGACCGAAGTTCCGGCAGAAAACTCCATCCCTATCCTCGCTCCGCAATCGCACCAACCTTTGCCCCTACCACGCGCACCAGTTCGGTTGGTGCTAATCCGAGAAGTATGCCCCGCTTTCCGGCATTGACATAGACTACCGGATATTGCAGTGCAGTCTCATCGAGGTACGATGTCCACCCTTTTACGGTTAACGCCAACGCACCGATCCCGCCAATTTGCAAGCCGGTCAGACGCTCGACGTCGACGCGCGGGAGTAGATCAAGCGATTTGACGCCAATCAGCGCTGCCAGGCGCTTCAGTGACAGTTGGGCGTCAGCCGGAACCATTGCCAGAATTGGTCGCACACCGGCACCACCAACAACGAGTGTCTTGAATACCTGACTTGCCGGCACCCCGATCATCCGGGCAATTGTTTGCGCGTCGTATGCATCATTGTATTCGTACTCATGCACGGTGTACGCGATATGATGACGTTCAAGAAGACGCATTGAGTTCAGTTTGGTAGTCATAGATGTCGCTTAGGGTGTCAGTCTGATCAGAAGGCAGGGGAAGCGTAATCAACCTAACCCTCAGTACAACCTCAAAGCCGAATTCTGGGTGTCAGTCTGATCAGAAGGCAGGGGAAGCGTAATCAAGAACGTTGTACCGCTACTGGGCTGGCTGGTAACGGCAATCGTTCCATTCATTAGGAGACATAACCGGTGAGCAATGGCCAGACCGATACCGACACCACTTGATCGCTGCGTGAGTGGTTCATCGAAGCGGGTAAACGGTGCAAATAGCAGATCGAGTTGTTGTGCAGTCATGCCGACACCGGTATCACTGATGTTACAGATCAATAATTCAGTTCCATCATCACTTCGCCGAATTGTAACGATGAATTTGATTTCGCCCTGCCGGGTAAATTTTACGGCATTATCCAGGAGGTGCACCAACACCTGACGAACCTTTTTACGATCGATGTGAACAACCATCTCAGGGTCTGGTTGTACATCAAACACGAGGCGATTCTGTTGCTGTTCTACCAGTGGCTCAATCGTGGCGCAAACCTCTTTAATCAGCAACCCGATTGGCCATGGTTCATAATTCAACGGAGCATCACCGGCCTCTAGCCGCGCCAGTTCGATGATGTCGTTGATCAGGCTCAACAACTGCCTGGCCGCAGCCTGAATGCGCTCCAGCCGCTCACGCACCTCATCAACGGCGAGTCGCTCATCAAGCACATCTTCATGTAACAATTCACTATAACCAATAATCGTGTTTAACGGTGTCCGTAACTCGTGGCTGATGTTTGTTAGAAACGCACTTTTGGTACGGGTTGCAAGAGCAGCTACAGCCTGAGCATCTGCCAATTCTTGCTCAAGTTCGCGGATGCGCCGTTGCTGGATTGCGATCCGATGCTGGAAGTATTGCCACAACCCGATAATCAGAATGATGGCAAGGATCGTTAATGCTACAACCCACCCTCGATATTCCCATACCACACCATACACGAGAGATAACATAATGAACGGCATTCCTGCAATGAGGAGCCGTTTAGCCACAGGCAACCGCAACCACTGTGTCAGCAGCCTTCTGGAATGTTTCAAGGGTGCCCTCTATCCGGTGCCGATGACGTCTATACATTATATGTAGTAGATTGGTGCATGCGCAACCGGATGAGTCATAAAAAACTATTAAAAAAAATAACCCATACACCATAACTATTCTGTCATCAGTTTGTTCAGAAAATCGCGGATCAGCTCGCTCTGCGCTGCGACATCGGTCAGGAATGCGTCATGCCCGGCATCGGTGGTAATCAGATGGGTTGTGAATGAACGACCGGCAGCTTGCGCGGCTGCCGCCATCTGATACGTTTCTGTCGGTGGGTAGAGCCAATCACTGCTGTACGCCAGGGCCAGAAAACGGGCACGGGTCAGATCAAAGGCGGCTGTCAGCGATCCATACCGTGCTGTCAGATCCCAGTTGTCCATTGCCCGCGTGATCACCAGGTACGAGTTGGCATCGAAGCGGTCGTTGAAGCGCACCGCCTGATGTTCGAGATAGTGTTCGATAGCGAACCGTGGCCCTAAATCGAGCGCATCACCATCAACCCGACGGCCAAACCGCTGTTCTAGTTTTTCTTCGCACAGATAGGTGATGTGGCCGAGCATACGGGCTACTGCCAGCCCATCACGTGGCGCGTCGCTATCGTAGTAATCACCGCCTCGCCAGCGTGGATCGGCCATAATTGCCCGCCGACCGATATAGTTCCAGGCCACGGTCTGGGGGCTAGAGCGGGCACTGGTAGCCAGCAGGATGGCGCCACGCACCCGCTGCGGATACTCTACCGTCCAGGCCAGTGCCTGAAATCCACCCATTGAGCCACCCGCCACGGCGAGCAGGGTGTCAATACCCAGCGCATCGATCAGTCGCTGTTGCGCATGCACCATATCTTCGATGGTGATGAGGGGAAAGCGTGAACCGTAAGGACGTCCATCAGACGGGTGTGGACTTGACGGGCCGGTTGAGCCACGACAGCCGCCAATCACATTTGAGCAGATCACGAAGTAACGATTGGTATCAAACGGGCGACCCGGCCCAATCATCGCGTCCCACCAGCCTGGTTTGCGGTCGGTTGGGCTGTGAAACCCGGCAGCGTGGGCATCGCCAGACAGAGCGTGCAGAATCAAGATAGCATTCGAGCGATCCGGAGCTAGTTCACCATACGTTTCATAAGCCAGGGTAATCGGGCCTAATGTCGCTCCGCTCGTAAGGGTCAGAGGGGTCGTCCAATGCATCCGTTGAGTACGCACAATGCCAACCCCCTCTGGGGTTGGCGCCTGCACAATCGCTTCCATACTATCGTTGCTCCTTGCCAGTATCAGAGAGCAGCAACGCCATTGTCGCTGCTCTCTGATCCAACACTATGATGGAGTTCCTGCCAGGGCATGATCAAGATCGGCCAGAATATCGTCAATAGTCTCCAGGCCGATAGAGAGCCGGACATAATCGTCGGTCACGCCGGTCAGCAATTGTTCTTCTGGCGTCAACTGGCTGTGGGTGGTGGTTGCCGGATGGATCGCAAGGCTCTTGGCATCACCAATATTGGCGAGGTGCGAGAATAACCGTAACCGCTCAATGAAGGTACGTCCGGCGGCACGACCACCCTTCAGGCCGAAGCCAACAATCCCGCTCTGCCCACGCGGCAGGTATTTCTGGGCCAGAGCATAGCTCGGATGGCTGGGAAGGCCGGGATAGTTGACCCATGCCACTTTGGGATGCTCACTCAGATAACGGGCCACTGCCAGTGCATTCTTGCTGTGTCGTTCCATCCGCAGTGGCAATGTCTCCAGCCCTTGCAGGAAAAGGAAGCTGTTAAATGGGCTAAGCGCAGCCCCAATGTCGCGTAGGCCCTGCACTCGTGCCTTGATAATGTACGCCAGGTTGCCGAAAGCCTGGGTATAGATCAGGCCGTGATAGCTCGGATCGGGATTGGTAAATTCGGGAAAACGGCCACTGGCTGCCCAGTCAAACTTGCCACTGTCAATAATAATGCCCCCGATAGCCGTGCCATGACCACCAATGTACTTGGTTGCCGAGTGGATCACAATATCGGCACCGTGCTGGATCGGTTGCCACAGGTACGGTGTGACCGTGGTCGCATCGACGATGACCGGCACACCCTGCGCATGCGCAATTGCGGCAATGCGCTCCAGATCGAGCACATCAAGCCGTGGATTACCGACTAATTCGAGGAAGAAGGCTTTGGTTCGTCCATCAATTGCAGCGGCAAAGCCATCGTAATCACGGGCATCAACAAAGCGAGTTGTAATGCCTAACTTTGGCAATGTATGACGGAAGAGGTTGTAGGTGCCGCCATACAGGTCAGAGGAAGCGACGATATTGTCGCCACTCCCGGCCAGGTTAAGAATAGCCAGCGTTTCAGCGGCCTGCCCCGATGCCAGCGCCAGCGCACCTACTCCACCCTCCAGTGCCGCCATCCGCTGTTCAAAGACATCGGTGGTCGGATTCATAATGCGCGTGTAGATATTACCAAACTCTTGCAGATTGAACAGACGGGCTGCATGGTCTGTGTCTTTGAATTGATAGGATGTGGTGGCGTAGATGGGAACAGCTCGCGATCCAGTGGTCGGATCGGGGGTTTGGCCGGCATGCAGGGCGAGAGTTTCAAAACCGGTGAAGCGCGGAGCATCAGACATAACAACCTCCTCAAAACAGATAAGCCAGATTGCAGGCAACAAAAACGCCCTCAACGTGCGATGAGGGCGTGAAATCGTTGCACTAAGCCGTTCTTCCACGTCGCTCATCTTCCAGAACACCTCTGCCGGACTTAGCACCGTTCGTATGCGGCGACGCATACGAGGGTTGCTGCGGTTTCAACGGGCCGGTCCCTCCACCGCTCTGGATGAGTGCGTGTGTGTTGTTGAGGTACATTGATGGTGTCGCCTGCACCATACAACGGTATCTAATATAAACTATGCGGCGTATCTTTGTCAAGTATTTTGGGAGGCGTATTCCCGATGCGCGACCGGATAGTTTTTGGACGATGCGTGGTTCACGGTTTTGCAAACCGTATCGCTTCGCAAGCAGATACCATGATCGTCATTCTTTTGCCTTGACAAAGCATTTACTATTAGGTAGGATAGATATGGAACCCATATCTGAATCTACATATAGTCACCGTTGCACATATACCGAATCATCGCTGCGACCCTGCACTATGTCTGTTGTGAGATAGTCAGCGAGGACCGCTCTTTAGTAGAGGTTGTCCGGCTTAGCGCGTATGAACCGGTCAACAAGGAGTGAGTGTGAAGATCGTCGGTAATTATACGTTTGCTGCCAGTCGTGAGGAGGTGTGGGCTGCGCTGAATGACCCAGAGGTATTGGCTCGCACTATCCCTGGTTGTCAACGTCTTGAACAGGTCGGCGAGAATGAATATGAAAGTACGTTGAAGATTGGTCTGCAAGCCGTTCGCGGTGTGTACAGCGGACGGGTCAAGATCGACAATCTACACCCACCTGAGTCATACGAAATTCATGTTGACGGAAAAGGAAGCAATGGCTTTTTAAAGGGTTCTGGCAGTATTCAGCTCCGCGAAGAAAACGGTCATACCATTCTTGACTACGGAGGTGAAGCACAGATAGGCGGCACGATTGCGAGTGTTGGTCAGCGGTTGCTCGATGGTGCTGCCAAGACGCTTATCTCGCAGAGTCTGAAGGCGCTGGCAGCGCAGATCGAAGCTCGTCGCGCCGGTGGATCTGGCAGCGAAGCTGTCGCCGAGCCTGCAGCAGTGCCTGCTGCACCGGAGATGCCTCCGGCGGCAACATCCGCCGAATCGGCAACGGAAACATCAACAGCTCCATCTGCACCGGATTCAGCATCTGCTGCATCGACATCGGCACCTGCCGCTGAGGCGAGAGAAGCGCCAGCCTCAGCCCAACCAGAAACACCATCGTTCCGCCGCACGATTCACGTGCCGGCAGGAGAGGGACTTAGCGAAATTGATGTCGCGCTGGGCGTGGTAGAGGATTTTCTGAAAGAGCGCCCATGGGTGCCCTGGGTAATCGTCGCCTTCTTGCTCGGCTATCTACTCGGTCAACGACGCTGACCAGGTGGCACCATCACATTAGCTTACCTGATCGGGCGGCACCACTCACGACGCTGTCCCGCTGTTTTCGCCCGTCATAGCATTAGTCTGGTTGTTCGTTTCGCAGACAACGAGGAGGTTGGAGAGTGACAACGATTACGGTCACGGTCAATGGTGTTCGCCATACCAGCGAGGTAGAACCCCGCCTGCTGCTGGTTCATTACCTGCGCGAGCATCTGAATCTGACGGGTACCCACATCGGGTGCGACACCAGCCAGTGTGGTGCGTGTGTGGTTCACATTAATGGGGTCAGTGTGAAATCGTGTACAACGTTGGCCGTTCAGTGTGATGGTGCCGAGATTACCACCATCGAAGGTCTGGCTCAGGATGGTCAGTTGCACCCATTGCAAGAAGGTTTCTGGGAGAAGCACGGCTTGCAATGTGGTTTCTGCACCCCTGGCATGATTATGGCTGCTGCCGATCTGCTCAAACGTAACCCCAATCCCTCCGAAGAAGAGATTCGCCACGGTCTTGAAGGTAATCTCTGCCGCTGCACCGGCTACGAGAACATTGTCCGTGCCGTGCGCTACGCTGCCGAGAAGATGGCAGCAACGCAGGCCGCTGATTAATCCGTCCGAAAGAAGTTCACACAGAACCTAGTGAGGAGTCAAGGATGACCGCTACCGAAATGAAGGAGCGATTGGTTGGACGGGCGCTCAAGCGCCGTGAGGATCCGAAGCTGATTACCGGTCACGGCAATTACCTCGATGACATCAAGCTGCCAGGAATGCTCCATATCGCGCTGGTGCGTAGCCCGTATGCGCACGCGAAGATTGTCTCGATTGATGCTAGTCGGGCACTCGCTATGCCGGGTGTAGTCGCGGTGTTTACCGGCAAGGATATGCTTGACATAAATCCTATGCCGGCAGCATGGCAGGCGTCTGGAGTAAAGAACTATCCGGTCCCGCCCCGCGCCCTGGCGGTCGATAAGGTAGCACTTGCCGGTGATCCGGTGGCAATGGTGGTTGCCGAAGATCGGTATATTGCTCGCGACGCTGCTGATGCAGTTGAGGTTGAATACGAGCCACTGCCGGCAGTTGTCGATGCCCGTAAGGCGGTTGAACCCGGTGCTCCGCAGATCCACGAGGCAGCTCCCAACAATATTGTGTTTGAATGGGAATGTGGCAATAAGGCGGCTGCCGATGCGGCAATTGCCGGTGCTGAGGTCGTCGTTAAGGAAGAGATTATCAACCAGCGTCTGATCCCCACCCCGATGGAGACGCGCGGTTCCATTGCCCGTTACGATGCTACGACCGGCGAGTGGACGGTCTGGATGACGTCGCAGGCTCCTCATGTGCATCGCCTGCTCTTAACGGCGTTTGTCTTCGGGGTGCCGGAAACCAAGCTGCGCTGTATTGCGCCGAACGTGGGTGGTGGCTTTGGGCAGAAGATATTCTGCTATAACGATATGGCTTTCACGATGTGGGCTGCCCGTAAGCTGGGCCGTCCAGTGAAGTTTGTTGAAGATCGCTCTGAGAACTATAAGTATTCAACCCACGGACGCGATCACATTACGGAAGCAGAGCTGGCTGGTACGCGCGACGGTAAGATTACCGGTTTGCGTGTGAAGACCTGGGCCAATATTGGGGCTTACTTCTCGACAGTTGCCGCCGGTATTCCAACAACGCTTTACGGACGTATCATTACCGGGGTTTACAAGATTCCTGCCGCGTATGTTCACGTAACCGGTGCGTATACCAACACGGCAATGGTGGACGCTTACCGTGGTGCTGGTCGCCCCGAAGCCAGCTATCTGATCGAGCGGATGGTTGATCGCTTCGCTGCCGAGATCGGGATGGATCCGGCAGAGGTGCGCCGCAAGAACTTCATCCAGCCTGAAGATTTCCCCTACGATAACGGTCTCGGTCTGCTCCCCTACGATAGCGGCAATTACGAACCGGCCTTGAACAAGGCGCTCGAAATTGCCGGTTACGCCGAGTTCCGCAAGCAGCAGGAAGCGTTGCGCAAGCAGGGTCGGTATCTCGGTATTGGTATCTCGTCATATGTCGAGATTTGTGGGATTGCACCGAGCGCCTGGATGGGTGGTCAGGGCTGGGGTGCCGGCCTCT
This sequence comes from Chloroflexus sp., assembly GCF_034432675.1. Classification (GTDB taxonomy): domain Bacteria; phylum Chloroflexota; class Chloroflexia; order Chloroflexales; family Chloroflexaceae; genus Chloroflexus. Next base: position 41,678 of record NZ_DAOUBI010000177.1, read on the forward strand.
GGGAGAGTGCGAATGTCCGTGTCCATCTGACCGGTAAGGTCGTGGTTACAACCGGTTCTCTCCCTCACGGCCAGGGTCTTGAGACCACGTTCGCCCAGATCGTCGCCGATGAGTTAGGTGTGCCTTACGAAGATGTTGAAGTGCAGTGGGGCGATACGCAAGGGACGCCATTCGGGTACGGCACCTATGGTTCGCGCTCGCTGGCAGTCGGTGGAGTGGCGATTAAGCGCAGCGTCGATAAGATTAAGGAGAAGGCGCGCAAGCTGGCTGCTCACCTGCTGGAAGCAAATGAAGCGGACATCGTCTTTGAAAATGGCCGGGCTTACGTCAAAGGTTCACCCGACAAGGCCAAGACAATTGGGGAACTCGCTGCGGCAGCGGCGGTCGCTTACAACTTGCCACCCGGCATGGAACCGTTCCTCGATGAGACCAGCTACTACGATCCGCCGAACTGCACCTTCCCATTCGGTACCCACGTAAGTATCGTCGAGGTCGATCCGGAGACCGGCCATGTCAAACTGCTGCGCTATATCGCAGTCGATGACTGTGGCAATCAGATCAATCCGCTGATTGTCGAAGGGCAGATCCACGGCGGTATTGCTCAGGGGCTGGCCCAGGCGCTCTATGAGGGTGCAGTCTACAACGAGGATGGCCAGTTGCTGACCGGTACGTTGATGGACTACGCAGTACCGACCGCAGCGATGGTGCCTCATATCGAAACCGACCACACTGTGACGCCGTCGCCGGTCAATCCACTCGGCGTCAAGGGTGCGGGTGAGGCCGGAACGATTGCGTCGGCGCAGTGTGTGATGAACGCCATTATTGACGCACTGGCACCGTTCGGGGTGAAGCATCTCCAGATGCCGGCAACGCCGGAGCGCATCTGGAAGGCAATCCACGGGAAGTAGGTGTATGCCGGCAGGTGCAGGGTTTCCCTGCGCCTGCTCACCATAAGGAGTAGCTATGATTCCAGCCCCATTTGATTACTATGCGCCAACCAGTCTGGCTGAGGCGCTGACCCTGTTACAGCGCCACGGTGATGATGCGAAGATTCTGGCCGGTGGTCACTCGCTGCTGCCGGCAATGAAGCTACGTCTGGCATCACCGGCTGTCCTGATCGATATCAACAAGGTTGCCGAGTTGCGTGGCATCAAAGTCAACGGCACTGTCGAGATCGGTGCCATGACCACCTGGAGCGCGATTGAACACGATGCAGCACTGGCGAAAGCATGCCCGGTGATGGCCGAAGCAGTCAGCCTGATCGGTGATATTCAGGTACGCAACCGGGGTACGATTGGCGGATCGCTAGCCCATGCCGACCCGGCTGCTGATATGCCAGCGGTGGTGCTGGCGCTCGATGCCCAGATTCACGTCGAAGGGCCGAACGGCCCTCGGGCAATTGCGGCTGCCGATTTCTTTACCGATATGCTGAGCACGGCGCTGGAGCCGGGTGAGATTATCACTTCAATTACCTTCAATAGCCTTGGCGCCGGTGAAGGGGCTGCCTATGCGAAATTCCCCCACCCGGCCAGCCGCTACGCGATTGTCGGCGCAGCCGCCTACGTCAAGATGGAGAATGGTCAGGTAACCGCCTGCCGGGTGGCTATTACCGGGGTCGGCCCCAAAGCCGAGCGTCAGCCGGCAGTCGAGCAGGCCCTGATTGGTACCGATGGCAGTGCTGATGCCATTGCCGCTGCTGCTGCGCACGCCGGCGAAGGAATGGACATGCTCGGAGATATTCACGCCAGTGAAGAGTACCGCCGGGCAATGTGCAAGGTGTACACAAAGCGGGCGCTGCTAAAGGCGGTTGAGCGGGCGCAGTAGTAGTAAGCGCATTTTCAAGGTAATGATAAGGTGGGGCGATTACGTACATTGCCCCACTTTTCATAAGTCTAGTTGGGTATAAGGCAGGACACATTCTTACCAGGAGTTACGCAGTTCCCGACTGATGGTGGATACATGAGGCGATACCCCGTATCCGCGTTTGTTGCACTCGTCG
>NZ_DAOUBI010000178.1:0-2733 GCF_034432675.1 Chloroflexus sp.
AGGTACGCTGCACAATGTTGTGCGCAGCGTCGTGCTGTTCATCATCGCAGGTAGTCTTTCGTGGCCTGCTCACAGGGTAGGTGGCAACTTGGGTTATTGTACGAGAAAGGAACGGCCAATACGCATCTCCAGCCCGACGAGCACTGAATAGCACGGCATCATTATTGATTATCAAATACGGTACACGACCGGTCGCACGGTGATCTGCGGGTGTCCGATCCATCCACGAGTAGTCATGATTATTATGTCAAGTTTAACAGGGTAGAAATCATGGCCCACCAGCTAACGATAACCCTGATGCTGTGCCTGAACGATGTGCCGTCGGACGTCAGCGCTGGTATGATAGGGGTCGTAGGGGCACGGCATGCCGTGCCCCTACTGCCACGCCAACAGCAACATAATAGTGCATCGCCAGGGCACAACAGGAACGCTTTTGCTGGGGATGGGAACAACCGGTGCAAACCTCACCACGATTGACCTTGAGGTTGAGGTGATGACTGCGCAGATACGACGATGGGAACAACCGGTGCAAGCTTCACCACAATTGACAGCCTGCTGATCATCACGTATACTAAAACATCAGATGATATGATCTTTAGGCAGGAGTAATCATGTCAATTAGCAGACAACCGCTCGTTGAACAAGTAATCGAACACCTCCGACAGCAGGTTCAGGCACAGGTGTATCCGGTAGGCAGCCGCTTACCACCGGAGCCACAACTGATGGCACAACTCGGCGTTGGGCGTTCGACGGTGCGCGAAGCGATTCGGGCCTTGGCCCACGAAGGGTTGCTGGAAGTTCACCAGGGCGATGGCACCTACGTGCGCACAGCGGTCACGACAGAACCGTTAGCAGCACGTCTGCGCCAAGCTAAAGTGCAGGAGGTTCACGAGGTTCGGCGGGCGCTCGAACTGGAAGTGGTTGCCCTGGCCGCCGAGCGGCGCAGCACCGATGATCTGGCAATGATCCGGCACTGGCTGGCAGTGCGTACCACCGCGCTGGCAAACGGTGATACCACTGCGGCACTCAATGCCGACATTGAATTGCACTGCGCGATTGCTGGTGCCACGCAGAATGCAATGCTCCGTGATCTGTATCGGATATTTGCCGTTACCCTGCGCGATGCGCTGGGTGTGCTGTGGGATGTCACGGCACCGGCCCGCGATGACCATTCCCACGCCGATCTGGTGGCGGCCATCGAAGCCGGCGATGCTAAAATTGCCATTGCGGTGACCCGCCAGATTCTGGCTCGCCACGAAGCGACAATTTATCGCTACGGCGCAGAGGAAGCGCACAGGCAGGGAGCTGAACGGTAGAACAAGCAGGGAAAGGCGGTATGGCGCTGAACACCACTCACCAACCGACAGGCATGTACTCCCTGCTGACGACAGCACCGGCAGGCACAGGCAGACCGCAGTCGGTTGTTGTGCTACGCCAGCGTTGCAGATACGTCACTATTTTTTATCGTTCTTAAACATCAGATCATCAGATGAATTGAAAGGTATTGTGTACTATGGACGTGTTCGATCTCGGTTTGATCTTTGGCGCAGCACTGCTAGCTGGTGCACTCAATGCCATTGCCGGCGGCGGTAGCTTCTTTTCGTTCCCGGCTCTGCTGGTGGCCGGCGTACCACCGATTGTCGCCAATGCTACGAACGCGCTGGCTCTCTGGCCGGGAACGCTGGCCAGTGTTGGTGCGTACCGGCAGGAACTGCACGGTCAGCAACGCGACATCTGGCTCTTCAGCGGGCTGAGTCTGATCGGTGGATTGGTTGGGGCGATTCTGTTGCTCTATACCGACGAGCGACAATTTACAGCCTTGATCCCCTATCTGTTGCTTTTTGCGACCCTGATCTTTACGTTTAGTCCGCAGATCACGCGCTTGACCCGTTACGTTGCAGGCACCCATGGCGGTAGTCAGCACTTGCTAGTTGTGATCACCTATGTCGCGATTGCCGTTTACGGCGGCTTCTTTGGTGCCGGGTTGGGCATATTGACCCTGGCAGCTCTGTCGTTGCTTGGCTACGACAATATCCATCGGATGAACGCACTGAAGACTCTGCAGGCCGCGCTGGTGAATGGGATCGCGGTCGTGACCTTCGTTGCCACCGGTCTGATTGCCTGGATGCCAGCACTAGTAATGATTGGCGGCGCAATTGTTGGTGGTTACGGCGGTGCGGCAATCGCACGGCGGATTGATGCCGGTTGGGTGCGAACTGCCGTGGTCTGGTTGAGTATCGGGCTTACGATCTGGTTTTTCGTGCGTGGGTAGAAGTTATCACATTAACTACTGACAGACGCCATAATCGTGACAAGTCCACCCAGCATCCCCATGATCAGCAGGGTCAACGTCATAACACGCGCCGGATCGTGATCACGGTTACGGTTGGAGAGCTGCATGACTGCCGTACGCCAAACGTCGCGACACGCCTCCACCCTCACCCACCCTCGCTGGGCTATACATTACCCACATGTCACCCTGCGTTAGATCAGGCTGCAAGCGCTCCCCGTGGCGCAGGCTTCCAGCCTGCGTGGAGGCATCCTCTCCACTGCCGTCAGGGGCTGGCCGTGGCCGCTGGTGCGCAGGTACGAATCTTTTGCAACATACCCGTCTACGCGCAGGGATCGCATGCATGCCTGACGGACGCGATGATCGGCACGATCCCATCCAGCATCGCCGTGACCAGCCGGGTCAACCGTATGCCACGCACCGGATCGTAAGCACGGCTGGGC
>NZ_DAOUBI010000179.1:0-13518 GCF_034432675.1 Chloroflexus sp.
ATCATCAGGGGCACGTACCGGCGCGGGAGTCCGCTGCAATCCGCGCCGGATCGTGAGTACGGCTGGCGCGGCAGCATGGCTGCCGCACTCCAAACGACGCGACACGGGTAATGGTGGTCGGCAACGGTATCGACCCTGACACGTGATCCCACTGGGCGCAGAGCTGCGGGATAACCGCTGCGACCTCCACGTGATCGCAAGCACGGCTGGCGCGGCAGCATGGCTGCCGCACTCCACACCGCGCGACACGCACATGATTCGCGTGTAAGGCAACCCCACGTGATACCACGGCTGGAGCGGCGCACTGTCACCGGGCCAGTCGCTCACAACAGCACTCATCGCGATCATCCCCGCTGATACGTACGTAGTTGACACCAGTTATGGGTAATGCATAGCTCAGCGGGGGCGGGAATGTCTTGTGTGGGATGGTATTCGCTGTCGTGAGTTGGTGCAGGGGGGCGGTACGCCGTTGGGTGCGCTGGAGGCGCACACTCCCAGCTTCGGGGTCGCTGGGGTTTGGTTTGGTGCTGTCTGGCGTGATGTTGGCTGCGACCCGCCCCCACCCTATTCCGCCTCCGCTGGGGGCGGGATAGGGTGGGATGGTATTTGCTGTCGTGAGTTGGTGCAGGGGTGTGGTACGCCGCTGGGCGCACCGGAGGCGGGTGCTCCCAGGCTGGTGCGCCGGAGGCGGGTGCTTTCGGCTGCGGATGGAAGGAATTTGTACGGCTATCACCACTCTCAACATGACACGACGCGCCGTTGGCCAACGACGCACCTGTAGCGGGATGATTGCTGCGCTGGGTGATTATTCTTCGTTCACATAACCCTGCAATTGTGGGTGCAGGGATGGATCGCGCAGTTTGCGCAGGGCTTCGTGTTCCAACTGGCGCACACGCTCGCGGGTCAGGCGGAGGCGCTGTCCGATCTGTTCGAGGGTGTGCATCGGCTCGCCGTCCAGTCCGTAGCGCAGGCGTAGGATGCTGCGTTCGCGCGGCGAAAGCTGTTGCAGGGCGTGCTGGACATCGGCTTGCAGCATGCTCTCGCTCACTTCGTCGAAGGGGGTGGGCTGGAGCGGATCGGTCAGGATTTCGGCCAGTGCGCCACCACCGTCTTCAGTATGTGGTTCATCGAGTGAGGTCGGCGCCAGACCGGCCTGTTCGGCCCGTTCGACCTGCTCTACGCTCAGGCCGGCAGCCTGGGCCAGCTCTTCCAGGGTTGGTTCGCGGTCGAGCTGTTGCGAGAGTTCCTGGCGCAGGCGCGAAAGCCGACTGAGCCGTTCGCCGAGATGAACGGGGAGGCGCACGGTGCGGCTGTGGTCGGCAATGGCTCGGCCAATGCTCTGCCGAATCCAGTACGTGGCGTAGGTGGAAAACTTCAGCCCACGACTGGCGTCAAACTTATCAACGGCGCGCATCAGGCCAACACTCCCTTCCTGGATTAGATCGAGCAGGCTCAGTCCGTGACCCTGATAACGGCGGGCAATGCTCACGACCAGACGCAAGTTTGAGTTGATCAGTTGGGCACGGGCCTGTTCGCCGGCATGAACTTGCGCCATTAAGCGTTGCTTTTCAGCCAGTGGGAGCAGCGGTTCGTTTTGCAAACGCTCGGCTGCTCGCCGGCCCTGACTCAAGGTTTGGGCCAAGTGCTGTTCCTGCTCAAATGTCAGCAACGGCTCAGCGCCGATCTCGTTCAGGTAGAGCACTATTGAGTCAGATGCACTGCGGCCAATCGTGGTAGGGTTCCTCATTCTACCTCCTTAGACATCGGTAAACACTGCCGATGTCTGTTATGTGAACCGTGATGGCTACTTATGAGACGTTATCAGGTGCCTCTGAGTTTCCCCACGGCCCGAAGGTGTCTACGGGGTGACGGCGTAGCGCAGGCTCAAGCGCCGTCGGTCGTATGTCAGGTGCAAGTGACGAGGCGTGCAGCATGAGGGACGGTTTCCGGGTGCAGATACAGATGCACGCTGCCCGTCGCTCCATAGTATCGACGGGCAGCATAAAGAGAAGGTTAAAGAAAAATGAGAAAAGGATGAGTATTTTAGCGTTCGCTGAGGGCGAGTTCGCGCCGCTTCTTCTCGCGCCGACGGTCATCGGAGTTGAGCAGGCGTTTGCGAATGCGCCAGCCTTTGGGTGTCACCTCGACCAGCTCATCGTCGCTGATGTATTCGATGGCATCGTCAAGCGAGAGCTGGCGCGGCGCATCGAGCCGGATCGTTTCGGCGCCACGGTTGTTGCGCATGTTGGTGAGGTGTTTTTCTTTGCAGACGTTGACTTCCAGGTCGTTGTCGCGGATGTGTTGCCCGACGACCATGCCTTCGTACACCTCTTGACCGGGGGTGATGAAGAAGACACCACGATCTTGCAGGGCGTGGATGGCGTAGGTGGTGGCGACGCCGCTCTCTGCCGCGATCAGGCTGCCGTTGGCACGCATTTCGATCTCGCCGGCATACGGTTCGTAGCCGAAGAAGATGCTGTGCATTATGCCGGTGCCGCGTGTCGCTGTCAGGAAGAGCTGGCGAAAACCGAGCAGGCCACGGGTCGGCACGAGATAGACGTAATGCACAGAACCGTCTTCTGAAATCCGCATATCGCGCATCTGGCCCTGGCGTTTGCCGAGCAGTTCGACTACCACCCCCTGATATTCACTCGCCACTTCAATCTCGACCAGCTCCATTGGTTCGAGGCGCGTTCCATCCGGTGCTTCGCGGAAGATTACTTCGGGTTTTGAGACCTGAAATTCGTAGCCTTCGCGGCGCATGGTCTCGATTAAGATACCCAAATGCAACTCACCTCGTCCGGCGACGATAAAGACATCGGGGCTGTCGGTCTCCTCAACGCGCAGCGCTACATCGCGCTCCATCTCCTGGAAGAGGCGCTCGCGCAGCTTGCGCGAGGTTACGTAAGTACCTTCGCGCCCGGCGAAGGGGCTGGTGTTGACGCCGAAGGTCATGCGCACGGTCGGCTCTTCGACTTTGATCGGCGGCAGCGCTTCGGGGGCCAGGGCATCGGCAATGGTGTCGCCGATAGCCGCATCGCTAATCCCGGCAATGGCGATGATGTCGCCGGCCTGGGCCTGTTCTACTTCCTGGCGCTCAAGGCCGTTGTAGACGAAAATCTGGCTGACCTTAACCGGCGAGATGGTACCATCGCGAGCAATCCGCACGAGTGGCTGGCCTTTGCGGATCGTCCCTCGCACCAGTCGTCCGGTCAGAATCTTGCCCTTGTATTCGTCGTAGCTGCTGGTGGTGACGAGGAACTGCACCGGCCCTTCAACGTCAACCGTTGGTGGTGGGATACGGTCGAGAATGCACTCGAAGAGCGGTTCCAGCGAGTCGTGTAGCTTGAGCGGCGAACGACCGGCGTGACCGAGGAGGGCGTTGGTGTAGATGGTGGCAAATTCGGCCTGTTCGTCGGTGGCGCCGAGATCGACGAAGAGATCGAACGTCTCGTTGACGACGTGGTTGGGGCGGGCCTGGGTCCGGTCGATCTTATTGACGACAACGATGGCGTGGTGACCGGCCTGCAATGCTTTGCGCAGCACAAACTTGGTTTGTGGCATCGGGCCATCGACCGCGTCGACCAGCAGGAGTACGCCGTCAACCATATTCATCACCCGCTCCACCTCGCCGCCGAAGTCGGCGTGGCCGGGTGTGTCGACGATATTGATCTTCACGCCGCGGTAGTTCACCGCGGTATTCTTCGCCAAAATGGTGATACCTCGTTCGCGTTCCAGCGCATTGCTGTCGAGCACGCGCTCTTCCACCTGCTGGTTCTGGCGGAAGATTCGGCTCTGTTTCAACATCGCATCGACCAGGGTGGTCTTGCCGTGGTCAACGTGCGCAATAATCGCGATATTCCGTAAATCAGTTCGCTGAATCATACCTGTTCCGTTACTGTTGGCCGTTGGTTGGCGCAAAAAACGCTCAGGTTAAACCTGAGCGCGACGATGCTACATGTATTATACCATAACGTTAGGGTGGGGTAAGGGTAGAATGTATCTCATCAAGTTGTACCGAGTAGCGGAAACAGCGCTCTTCCTGCACGCCGTAACCCTTTGCCGGGTCACTCTGCTCGTTTCATGTGCTTCCGTGAAGTTTTGGTATAATACCAATATCAGTGCTCTTTCAGCCTCAGAGGAGACGAGACCGTGACTGTCGGCCGTCGTCAAGTGACGTTTTTTGCCACATGTATCGTTGATCAACTATACCCAACCGTTGGACTGGCTGCGGCCAGTTTACTGGAACAGCAGGGAGTAGCGGTTGACGTACCGGATGACCTGCTGTGCTGTGGGCAGATGGCGTTTAATGCCGGTTTCCGTGATGATGCTTATGCAGTTGCCGGGCGCACCCTTGAAGTATTGCGTGGTAGAGGCGATGTTGTCTTACCGTCAGGATCGTGTGCGGCGATGATTCGCCATCTCTACCACGAATTGTTTGCCCATACACCGTTTGCTGCCGCTGCTGATGAACTGGCTCACCGCACGTATGAGTTGAGCGAATATCTGGTTGATGTACTGGGAGTGACCGATGTTGGTGCGCGCTTTCAGGGCCGGCTAACGTATCACGATGCCTGCCACGGCTTGCGTTTTCTGGGTCTGGGCAATCAGGCGCGGACGTTGCTGAGCGGAGTGGAAGGTGCTGAAGTGGTTCCGCTGCCCGGTTGTGATCAGTGTTGTGGGTTTGGCGGATTGTTTGCGGTGAAGCAGGCTAACATTTCAACGGCTATGCTCGAACACAAACTGGCAGCGATTGAGTCAACCCTCGCCGATGTGCTCGTGACCGGCGATGTATCGTGTATGACGCAGATTGCGGGTGGACTTTCCCGACGACAGAGTACGATCCGTGCCCGCCATCTAGCCGAGGTTCTGGCGAATATGGTTGATGCACGTCAGGGATGACGGTGGGTTAGGGTATTGCCTGACCGTCGCTCATCGTTGATGTGCCTGAAAGAAGACAGTATGGTGCAGACAATTGCTTTCTATGATCGCGTTGATCATGCGCTGCATGATGAGTTATTGCAGACGGCGTTGACGCGGGCGACGACGCGCTTTGTCGGTAATCGCGCCGGCGCGATTGGTGCGTTGAGTGATGCCGACCGGCTGCGCGATCAGGCGCGGGCGATTCGGGCGCATGCGTTGGCCCATCTCGATGAATTGCTGCCGCAACTGGCGGCGAATGTTGAAGCGCGAGGCGGGCATGTGTGCTGGGCCGCCGATGGTGAAGAGGCTCGCCGCTATATCATCGATCTGGCGCGTGCGCGTGGCGTGAAGAGTATTGTGAAGTCGAAATCAATGGCCTCGGAGGAGATTCATCTCAACGAGGCGCTGGAGTACGCCGGTTTTGAAGTTGTCGAAACCGATCTGGGCGAGTACATTATCCAACTGGCCGGTGAGACGCCGTCGCATATTATTGCCCCTGCCATTCACAAGACGCGCGAGCAGGTCAGTGAGCTGTTTGCGCAGCATCTCGGTATGCAGCCGACGACCGAAGTACCGCCGATGATCCGCACGGCCCGTCAGGCGTTGCGCCAACGCTTTTTGCAGGCCGATATGGGGATCAGTGGGGTCAATTTTGGTGTGGCCGATAGCGGTGCGATTGTGATTGTCGAGAACGAAGGGAATGCGCGTCTCTCGACGACGGTGCCCCGGATTCACGTGGCGATTATGGGTATCGAGCGCATTGTTGCCCGTCTCGCCGATCTGGGGGTGATGTTGCAGGTACTGGCGCGTTCGGCAACTGGCCAGAAGTTGAGTGTCTATACCAGCCTGATCAGCGGCCCGGCCCGGCCCGGTGAAGAGGACGGTCCTGAAGAGTTTCACCTGGTCTTGCTCGATAATGGCCGCTCGCGGATTTTGGGTGGTCAGTACGCCGAGTCGCTGCTCTGTATCCGCTGTGGTGCCTGCCTGAACGCCTGCCCGGTCTATCAGGCGATTGGCGGTCACGCCTACGGTGGGGTCTACTCCGGCCCGATTGGAGCGATTCTCACACCCCTGCTGCAACCCGATCTTCCCGACGCCTACCTGTTGCCGCAGGCCAGCTCGCTCTGCGGGGCGTGCCAGGAGGTTTGTCCGGTGCGGATCGCTATCCCCGATATGCTGTTGCGCCACCGGGCCGATGCCGTGAAGGCGGGGAAGGCGAATCCGATTGAAAAAGTGGCGATTAGTGGCTATACCCTGATGATGACCCATCCGGCGCTGTATCGCGCCAGTGGCAAGGCGGCGCGTTTCTTTAGCCGGATTCTGGCGCGGAAAGGTCGTTTTCGTCGCCTGCCGCCACCCTTGCATTTGTGGACGCAGCAACGCGATTTTCCCGCACCACCACCGAAAACGTTTCGTGAATTGTGGGCCGAACGCCAGAAGCAGCGCCGGAATGAGGAACAAGCCTGATATGCGTATGGAGATCACCATCCAGGCCGAACGACCTGATAGCAGTGATGCCCTGGCGCTGATCGGTGAACTGGAAGCGGAGCTGGAACCGCTCTACCCGCCAGAAAGCCAGTACGGGTATAGCGTTGAGCAGTTGATCGCCGCAGGTGTTGCCTTTTTCGTCGTGCGGGTTAACGGTGAAGCCGCCGGGTGCGGGGGGATTCAGTTCTACCCGGATTACGGCGAACTAAAACGGATGTATGTGCGACCGGCTTTTCGAGGAATGGGGCTGGCCGGTCGGTTGATAATCAGCTTTGCAGCGGAACACCAGTGCCGCCTGCTCCGGCTGGAGACCGGTATTTTGCAAGATGCGGCCATCCGGTGTTACGAAAAGGCCGGTTTTTACCGGATTGGCCCTTTTGGCCCGTACACCGATGATCCGCTGTCGCTGTTTTACGAACGCCCGATTGGAGCACAGGCATGAGCCGAGATCAGATTCTTGCCAATATTCGCACCAGCTTGCACGCGAACCGGCCACAGCTTCTGGCCGAAGCCACCCGTGCACCGCATGAACCGCCACCGTTCGTCCTGCCGCCACAAGGCGATCTGGCCGAACAATTTGTCACTGAGCTGACCAGACTTGAGGGGAAAGCCTACCGGGTCGCTACTGCTGAAGATGCGCTAGACATCATCGAGCAGTTACTGGAAGAGAACCAGGCCAGTCAGGTGATCGGCTGGGACCTCGACCAGATCGGTCTGCCCGGTTTATCAGCATTACTGAGCGCTCGTGGTGTGGTACCCGCCGTCACGAACATCCGTGGCGACGTTCGGCAGTCGCGCCTGCAAGAGCTGGAGCCGGTACCGGTCTGTCTTTCCGGGGTCGAGCTGGCGATTGCCGAAAGCGGGACGATGCTGCTCCGTCACGGCCCTGGTCGGCCCAGGCTGGCATCGTTGCTCGCGCCCTGTCATATCGCGATTGTGTTTGAACACCAACTGGTACGCGGTCTCGGCGAAGCGCTGGCCTTGCTGGTACAGCGCTACGGCGACGAGATTTTTGGCCCTACCAGCAACCTGACCTTCATTACCGGCCCGTCGCGTACCGCCGACATTGAAATGACCCTCTCACTGGGTATTCACGGGCCACCCCAGGTTCACGCCATTCTGGTCGGTAAAGGGTGATCAATGGAGCGCACAGCCAAACCTCGTGTCTTTGTTACCCGGCGCCTGCCTGAGCCGGCGATGGCTATTCTCCACGAACACTGTACCGTATCGCTGTGGGATCAGGCGGAAACCCCGATCCCTCACGATGAATTATTGCGGGGTGTTGCCACGGTCGAGGGTCTGCTGTGCCTGATCACTGATCGGATTGATGGTGAGGTTGTGGCCGCCGCTCCGCATTTGCGGGCAGTGTCGATTATGGCGGTCGGTTACGACAATATTGACTGGGCAGCGCTGGCCGCACGAGGGATTACGCTCACCAACACGCCCGATGTGTTGACCGAGACGACCGCCGATCTGGCTTGGGCGTTGCTGCTGGCCGCAGCGCGGCGGGTTGTTGAAGGCCAGAAGATGATCGAACGGGGCGAATGGGGTCCCTGGTATCCGCTCCAAATGGTCGGCCAGGACATCTATGGCCGGGTGTTGGGTGTAGTCGGCGCCGGACGGATCGGGCAGGCGGTGTTGCGGCGTGGGCGCGGGTTTGCGATGCAGTTGCGCTATCACAATCGTCGGCGCAATCTGCTCCTCGAAGCCGAGATCGGGGCGGAGTACCGCACTCTGGACGATCTGCTGACCGAGAGTGATGTTGTCGTGGTAACGGCACCGCTCACCGCCGAGACGCGGGGGATGTTCGGGGCCGCGCAATTTGCCCGTATGAAGCCAACCGCTATCTTCGTCAACGTAGCGCGTGGGCCGCTGGTGCGCGAAGACGAGCTGGTGGCCGCGTTGCGCACCGGCAGGCCATGGGCCGCCGGGCTGGATGTCTTTGAACGCGAGCCGATTGGCCCAGACCATCCACTGCTTACCGTTCCCAACGTGGTGTTGACTCCGCACGTCGGCAGTGCCACGGTGACCACGCGATTGCGCATGGCAACACTGGCTGCCGAAAACCTGGTTGCCGTGCTGTACGGTCTCTCCACACCGCATATTGTGCGTCTTGAGTGATCGTACATCTGGTGTGACAGCAGTCAGGGAACGCCGGTTCAAGATTACCTGCTGCTGCGCCTCTTCTAGCAGGAGTGAGGAGTGGTGTCTCTCATACCAACCTCCCCCCGCTGGGGGAGTGGAGAATGGGGAGTAGTGACAGGCGTGCGCTATCATGGTTTCCGATCACCTCAATCCCGGCCCCCCTCCCAACCTCCCCCCGCTGGGGGAAGGAGATATCAACCTCCCAATCTCCCACTGCTGGGGGGAGGAGATATCAACCTCCCAATCTCCCACTGCTGGGGGAGTAGGGAATGGGGAGTAGTGACAGGCGTGTGCTATCATGGTTTCCGATCACCTCAATCCCGGCCCCCCTCCCAACCTCCGCCCGCTGGGGGGAGGAGACACTTCTCGCCCAACCTAACCCCTATACATTACCCACATGTCACGCTGCGTCATGCCGGACTGCAAGCGCTCCCCGTGGCGCAGGCTTCCAGCCTGCGTACAGGCATCCTCTCCACCGCCGGCAGGGGCTGGCCGTGGCCGCTGATGCGCAGGCACGAACCTGGTGCAACATAACGTCTACCCGCATAGATCGCATGCATGCCTGACTAACTCGATGATCGGCACGAGCACATTCAGCACCGCCGTGACCTGGAGAGGTATCGGCGTACCACGCCCCGGATCGTGAGCACGGCTGGCGCGGCAGCCATGCTGCCGCACTCCAAACTGCGCGACACGCACATGATGCGCGTGTAAGGCAACCTATTCAGCACGTGATACCACGGCTGGAACTGAAGTGAAACTGATACAGCAAGAACTCAAAGAGATAAGGCAACCTATTCAGCACGTGATACCACGGCTGGAACAGCGCACTGTCACCGGGCCAGTCGCCCACAATAGTACCCATAGCGATTATACCCGCTGATACGCACGTGGTTGATACCAGGTATGGGTAATGCATAGCACCCCAGCAGGGGCGAGCCGGGGTGGGGGCGTGTCTGACGTTATCTCAGACAGCTTCGCTATAATTGTGAATGCCAGACATCATCAACATCGGACGTGCGGGCAGAGAGTCGTTTGCCGACCTGAACCGCACGCCAAACAAGCGATACATTTATGCAGCAGCTTGACGGCACCCTCGAACGGATCACCTTTCAGAGTGAAAGCGATGGCTACACCGTGGCCCAACTTCGTCCGGTTGGCAAACGTCACACGGTAACCATTATCGGCAACCTGCCGGGTATACAGCCCGGTGAACAGCTCATTCTCGAAGGTGAATGGCGCGATCATCCGACCCATGGCCGGCAGTTTCACGTCCAGCGCTATCGGAGTCGTCTGCCGGCCACGGTTGATGGTATTCGCCGCTATCTGGGCAGCGGCTTGATCAAGGGTGTCGGGCCGGTACTCGCCAAACGGATCACCGAAACCTTTGGCAGGTACACCTTAGAGGTGCTGGATCGCGAACCGGAGCGCCTGAGCGAAGTACCCGGTTTGGGGCGGAAGAAAGCCGTGCTGATCGCCGAGGCATGGCGGGCGCAGCAGCGTATCAAAGACCTGATGTTACTCCTTCAGGACCTGGGTCTTCCTACCGGGGTTGCCGTTCGTATCTACCGGCATTACGGCGATGATGCTTTGCGAGTGGTGCAACAGGAACCGTACCGTCTGGCCGATGAAGTTGATGGGGTTGGGTTTCGTACCGCTGACGCCATTGCCGCCGGTCTCGGCATTGCCCGCGATGATCCGCAGCGGATCGCTGTCGGGCTGCGTTATACCCTGGCGCAGGCTTCCGACGAAGGGCATTGTTACCTGCCCGCCGGTGAACTGACCAGACGTGCCGCCAGCCTGCTTTCAGTGACGACTGCTGCGGTGACGGATGTGTTTACGCAGATGGTGGCGACCAATCAGCTTTGGCGCGATCCAATTGTGGCCGACCCCGATCCTGATCGCTACCCGATCTACCTGCCGCCGCTGGCATTTGCCGAGATTGGGGTTGCCAACGCCATTCGCCGCCTGATCCAGCAACGCTCGTCCCTGGCTGCACGCTATGCCCCTAGCCGCTGGAACCTAGTGTTTGCCCATCTTGCCGAACGGCGTGGAATCAATCTCAGCGATCAACAGTGCCGTGCGGTGCAAACAGCGCTGACCACACCGGTCATGCTGCTCACCGGTGGGCCAGGAACCGGCAAAACCACCAGCTTGCGTGCACTGGTCATGCTTTTACAGGCCAGAGGCTATCGTCCCCTGCTGGCGGCACCAACCGGACGGGCAGCCCGGCGATTGAGCGAGGCGACCGGCCTGGAAACACGTACCATTCACCGTCTGCTTGAATATGGCCCTGATGGAGCATTTCGCCGCAACGCCGAATATCCCCTCGACTGTGATCTCCTGGTGATCGATGAAGCCAGTATGCTCGATATTGTGCTGGCCAATCAGCTCCTGAAGGCGATCCCAGCCGGTGCGCATCTGGTCATCGTGGGGGATGCCGATCAATTGCCGAGTGTTGGCCCTGGCCGTGTGCTTGGTGATGTGATCGAGAGTGGGGTTGTGCCGCGGGTGCATCTCGATGCGATCTTTCGCCAGGCTGCCGGCAGTGGGATTGCCGCCAATGCGCGCCGGATCAACGAAGGCCACCTTCCCGAATGGGGTGCGTACGATGATTTCTACTTCTTCGCAGCCGCAACACCCGAACGGTGTGCGGCGCTGACCGTAGAGCTGGTGGTAGAACGCATCCCGCGTCGGTTTGGATTTGATCCTCGTCGTGATATTCAGGTGCTCAGTCCAACCCACAAGGGGGTGGCTGGGGTTGCTGCCCTCAATGCAGCGTTGCAGGCAGCGCTGAACCCACAGCGCCCTGGTGTCGCCGAATACCACGGTGGCGCCACCATCTTTCGGGTAGGTGATCGCGTCATCCAGCAGCGGAACGATTATGATCGGGATGTCTACAACGGTGATGTTGGTGAGATTGTCGCGGTTGATCCCACCGGGCCGACGGTTATGGTGCGCTTTGAGGATGGTCGAACCATCCGTTACAACGGTCTCGATCTCGATGATCTCACCCTGGCTTACGCCCTCAGCGTCCACAAAAGCCAGGGAAGTGAATACCCGGTTGTCGTCCTTCCCCTCCTGCTGTCCCATCAGCCACTGCTGCAACGTAACCTGATCTACACCGCAGTGACCCGCGCTCGCCAGCTTGTCGTGATTGTTGGTGATCGGCGAGCGGTTGAGGTGGCGATTGCCGCAGCCAATGTTGAACGCCGCTACACCGGCCTGAGCATTCGGCTCGGTAGAACCTGATCGCCCTGGCCGTGACGCAAAACACCAGTACATCGTCATCTTTTTTGATTGACCGGTCAATCAACATGTGCCATACTCCTGACAATTTGATCAAGCGAGAACGGCCTATGATCAGTCCTCGTTGGCACAAAATCTGGCGCGACCTGCGGGCAACCCCCACTCGCACCATCCTGGTCGTCCTTTCCATCGCGGTAGGCGTCTTCGCCTTCGGCGTCATTCTTACCACGCGCACGGTCATCGAGCGTGAGTTGCGGCAGAGTTTTCTGGCCATCGATCCGGCGAGTGCGATTATCACCACCACTACCTTCGATGACGATCTGGTCGCAGCCGTTGCCCGGTTGCCCGGCGTGGCGATAGCCGAGGGTCGGCGAGTGGTACCGGCCCGCATCCAGCTCAGTGCTGGCCGTTGGGAAGACGCTCTGATCACCGTCTTGCCCGATGATGGCCAGCGGCGGATCTGGATTGTTCGTCCCCAGGCCGGATCATGGCCACCGCCTGATCGGGCGCTGCTCTTTGAGCGTGCTTCACTATCCTGCATCGGTGCCACCATTGGCGCAGAGGTGGTTGTTGAACTGTCGGGAATTGGCGAACGGACGATGCCGATTGCCGGTACGATCCATGATCTGAGTACGCCGCTGGCCGTTTTGACGGCGCAGTCGTTCATCTACATGAACGAAGAGACGCTGCGCTGGCTGGGTGGCCCGGCTGGATACAACCAGTTGTACCTGGTGGTCAACGGTGATCGGTGTGATCTGGCGACGATTCGCGACCTGACCCAGGCCGTTGAACGCCTGCTTGAGCGCAGTGGGCATTCGGTGTTGCAAACCTATGTGACACCACCGTTACAGCATCCGGCAGAGGCGATCTTGCCGGTGATTACCGTCCTGATGACTATTGTCGGCCTGCTGGCGCTGGTTGCCAGTAGTTTTCTCAGCATCAACACGATCAGCGCCATTCTCAATCAGCAGACGCGCCAGCTTGGAGTGATGGCTGCCATTGGCGCCGGGCCGCGCACACTGGCGCTTATGTACATGGCAACCACAGCCTTGTTTGGCCTGCTGGCACTGATCCTGGCTGTTCCGACCGGTTTGCTGGCGACACAGGGCTTCGCCGTGTTTCTAGGCGGTCAGTTGAATATCGATCCTGCTATCAAGAACGTGCGCGAACATACGGTTCTCTTCCTGCCCCGACGCATCTTGGCGACCGTATTCGTATCTGACAGGCGTACCGTTCCGCCTACAGCAACGACCCTCGCTGCCATCGTACCGCCATTCCTGGACGGACTCGCCACGGGTAGGGCAGGTACGGTTGCCAGCCGGTTCAGGTGCAGCGCTGCGTTGTGATCGCGGTCATGGTGGGTGCCGCACGCCTGGTACGTCCCTTCCCGGTCGGTCAACGTCAGCGCCTCATGGTTCCAGCCCCAGGACGAACCCAAACGGCTGCTTGGGTCCCAGCGGTCGGCAATGATCAGCTTGGTACCGTATCGCCTGGCTTTGTCTTCGATCTGCAAGCGGACCATGCTAACGCCCACGTTGCTACTGGCCCGGGCGAGCTTGCCCCTGACCAGCATCCCGTTGCCGTGTAACTTCTCAATCACCACCGCGTTATACTGCCCCCCTGGACAGTCAGACCACCAAGATGACATACTGAGCAGTAGTCAGATGACGAGGTGGAGCTGATGAGCAACGAACAGGCACGCAACGACGAGAC
>NZ_DAOUBI010000180.1:0-10352 GCF_034432675.1 Chloroflexus sp.
CTCAAGTTGCCATCTATGCTGTGAGCAGGCCACGACAGACTACCTGCGATGATGAACAGCACGACGCTGCGCACACCATCGTGCAGCGTACCTGACCGGTATGAATCGTTTGGGTCGCAGCCAGTTCCGTAGACGCACTACGTCACGCCCATCTGGTATGCTCATCCTCCGTGTCGCTGTGGTGATATAAGGGAGCAGCTTGGGCGACTATCTATCCGCGTGCATCCGCCTAACCCGCGTCCATCCGTGTTCCACCCATCCCCCCGTCGCGCTCAACGACCCGCACCGCCGTGGTGACGTAAGGGGGCAACTTGGATTAAGATACTACCCGCCATTGCTACCGCGATCCTCAACCGACTCGGACAGTTCCCGGTACAGTTTCACCACCGGATCGTCGCGCTTGCGACGCGGATTGATACCGGTCGCTGCAAGGTAGCGCTGGTAGGCACGCTGTGTTTCTGCCGGTAACCCAAGCCGATGACCGGCCCGCAACAACAGGCTCAGGACACCTACCGCACGCGGTTCGTGGGCCAGCACACGCTGACAGTACTGCAAACACTGCTCTACCTGACCATTGTGCAAAGCCGCAGAGGCCAGGCGTTCGCCTGCCAGTACCACATTGCTCAACAACCGTGCCCCACGTTCGGCTGCCCACTCCTGCGCTCCCACAACCCCTTCCATATACGGCCCATCGTACAGGTCAAGCACGTATTGATAGAAGGAAAGGGCCGCCTCTACACCCTGGGTATTGGCCGTCCTGGTGGCCAGATCGAACGTGCGCTCAAGCAAATCGGCATCACTCTGATACAGATCGGGATTGAGCGCACAACGCTGCCGGTCAGTGTAGAGCAAACTGGCAGCCAGCTCTTCACCGCCATGCTGCTGAAGTACCTGCCGTAATGCTGTGAGCGTTCTGGCAAAACTGCTGGCCGAGGTCGTACTACCCCAGACTGCCTCGGCAATCTCGCCCCGCATCGCCCCTTCAGCCCCACAATGCACAAGGTAGGCAAACATGCCCTGCACTTTACGACCGCCGGCCTTGCCCCCTTCACTCTGCCCCCATTCGTCTGGTCTAATCATCCGACTATCGATGAAAACCTGAAAATCACCCAGACAACGCACGTACACACCGCGAAATGGGCGCAGCTCGACTCGCAGACCACTGATCTCGCCGACGTTTTTCAACGCCAACCGGGCCTGGTCAGCGAGTTCAGGATCGTCCAGCAAGCGGCGCAAGTAGGTCAGTGCCCGATTGCCGTAATGGGTCAGGAGAATAGTCGTCGCCTGTCGCTGTACTGCAACGTCATTATGCACGAGCAATGGCAGATAGAGAATAACCGGATTAGACATCGCACTACTCACTTCCCTCACCCTCTACCGATGACAAGCGCCGCACAATGCTGACCGAGGGATCAATCCGCAATTGGCCGTGCTCATCAAACTCAACCAACAGTAGCTCCCGACCCTCACTCACAATACTGGCGCGCACCCTTCCGGCCCCGTAGGGCATACAGATAATCCGATCACCCGGCTGAAAACGCGGCTCTAGCGGCTGCTGACCTTCAGGACGCCTCTCACGGCTCATCGGCGCCGGGCCATTACGCTCACGCCGCTGGCGGAGTCGGGCCAGAATCGCCTCAGCGTCGGGAACACTCGCCGCCGGCGAATCGTCAGTCGGTAGCTCAGGCGTCGCCGGTGCTGTGGGTGGATCGGGCTGATCAGGAACCCGTCGTCCACTATGCCGCTCGCCGGGACGATTGTAGCGGCCACGCTGCGCATCGGCACTGCGCTCAGACCGCACCGGCGGCTCACGCGCCGGCGGTTCAGACCGTGCCGGCGGTTCAGACCGTACCGATGGCTCTCGCGCTGGCGGTTCAGACCGTACCGATGGCTCTCGCACCGGCGGTTCAGACCGTACCGATGGCTCACGCGCTGGCGGTTCAGACCGCATTGGCGGTTCACGCGCTGGTGGCTCCGGCTCTCGCGCCGGCGGTTCAGACCGCGCCGGCGGTTCAGACGTGCGCACCGGCCTGTTCTCCCCCGGTGTGCGGCCCGGTGACAATGCCGGCATCGCGATTGCCACCTCGGTTTCGCCGCTCAACACGGCCAGCAGCCAGTCCATATCGGTGCGCGCCAACGGCTCAAAGAGCGGATCGGTGCGTTGTTCGAGGGCAATGTCGTAGGCCAGCGGCAGGATCGTCTCGATCTGATCGTACAACCACTCAGCCAGCCCATTACCGCTGTTCTGCGCATCGATCAGATACAGATGATTAGTCGCCGGATCGTAAGCCGGCACACAATCCTCTACACGGGCCAGTGTGATCAACGCCGCCGCCGCGACGAGCGACCACCCCACCTGTTGACCCGTCGGATGGATCGGCTGACTAAGACGCACCCATACTGCTGGACTCTGCCAGCGATAGGTCAGCGGTGTAACTAGCTTTCGTTCCTGAGCCGGTTCTCGACCAATCTGCTCGCGGTAGGAGTAGACCTGCTCTTCAACAACGACCCGCCCCCAACTCAGGTGTGACCCATGCCCCCCATGCGAACAGCGCAACTCGCGCTGTGCCCACTCCTCGCGAATCTGCACCTGGCACTGCCGGAGTGGTAGAGTACGCCGCCTATCCCGTCGCGCCAGGGTGATCGTGCCCCGATCTTCGTCGTGCGCAATAACCTGCTGCCCGCCGCGTAACGGTGGTACTCCAGCCGCAGGATGCATCCAGCGGTGAAACAGTGACGAGTCGGCAGTGGCAAATTGATGACCCTGCTCATCAAGAAGGTAAATCGGTTCCGTGCCAGCAGCATGCAGATCGAGCGGAATGTAGGGATCGCTCTGGTCACCGGGTAACCAGACGGGTGGCATATCAGGGAGTCGGTTCAGATAACCTTTCGCTGTCAGTTGTTCGACTATGCTCTCAACCTGCCACTGCCGAATCTCCTCTGCGTGTAGTGGCTGCTCATTGGCAGCACAAACCAGATGCAACGTAGACACAAACGAATTGTTCACGATCGGCGGCCACACCGGCGAGCGTAAGAGCGGCCACGTCGCCAGATCGGTCACCGCCAGCCGCTGCAAAGCCGGTTCGGTCATCCCGCGACCGAGGATCAGCACGACCAGCACCGCCCCACTCGCCAGCGCAGCCTGCACCGTGGCCGCACCGACATCGGCACCAGTGATGATCTGTACGTGGGCCGGCATTGGCTGCGTCCCAACACTAAACGCCTCGTGGTCAACCAGCGTCCGCAAATCGGCCAACTCCCACGGCGTCGCCACCAGCCGCACCGCAGCACCGGCAGCTAGAAAAGCCTCGGCCAGGCGGGCAATCTCGCGCCGCCGTTCGCCATCACTCTGCCAGAGCGCCAGCGTTGTGGCCGGACGCGGCAGATCGTCAACCGCCGTGATCCGCCATTCACGACCGGTCAACATCGTCAGCGCAGTCTCGGCGCCACTGACCGCTGCCAGCGTCCCACCCAGCAGCAGCGGTTGACTCGTCAACCGCGCCGCCCGCAGCAGCGTCATCGCCAGATGAGCGGCGGCAACCCCGTGAAACACGTGCAGATCGGCGATCACAATCAACCGCAGACGCTGCCAGAAAAAACGCCATGCCCGGTCGTGAAACCTGAGCAGATGGTTATGCAGTTCGGGTAATGTCGTAATCACCAGTCGCGCCGTCGGTGCCACCCGCCGCTGCGTGCCACCGGTCGCGGCAATCGGCAACACCGGACGGCAATAACGGGCCAGCAGCATCGCCTCGCGCTCGTGGAGCAGGACCAGATCGGGATCGGGTGCGATCAACAACGCAGTAGCCGACGGTTCATTCCGCAGCAGATCGAGGGTAACGAGGTGCAGACTGGCCCGACTGACCATACTGCTGCCGGTAATGGCAAAAGGCGTTCCCCGGCGCAGGGCCGCCAGCGCAATCGATTGGGCCTGAAAGAACGGCGTACCAACCACCTGAACCCAGGCTTCCTGCAACCCCTGATCGACCGCCAGATGGCTGATGCGGGTACCGGTTCCGGGCGGAAACGAACGCAACGTAATCAACGGCGACGAGGAACGTCCGCTCCGGGCTGCCAGCGTCTGCAAGATGTCGATCAGGTCGCTCATAATCGTCCGCACGAGGAACAGTCATCTGTGCGCCTGTCCTCAATTTCTGCATATACTCAGAGTATACATGTACATTCAATGCCCGGCAATGAGCAGAAACGCCCTTTTTGCGCTTCATCACTGTCAACCACTCGCCTACCCGTGGTATACTCATTATGGCCTGTGTCTACGAGGAAAAGCGATGCGTTCACGCTGGTTACGGATCAACGGCTATCAACTCCACTGGATCGAAGCCGGACAGGGGCCGGCTATAATCCTCTTACACGGTTTCGCCGGCTCGTGTGCCGACTGGGAACCGACCATAGACTGGCTGGCTCGACAGGGGTATCGCGCCTTAGCCGTTGACGCCCTCGGCTTTGGACGCTCAGAAAAGCCGGTCAACGCCCCCTACGGACTGCACTTGCAGAGCGATCTCTACGCCGGTCTCCTGACCGCACTCGGTATCGAGCGTGCTGTCTTCGTAGCCCATTCGATGGGAGGCAAATACGCGCTGGCGACCGCCCTCCGTCATCCCCAACGGGTCGCCCGCATGGTACTGATCGCCACCGACGGCTTCATCAAGCCATCGCCACTCACCATCATCGGCGGCTGGCCTGTCCTGGGCGAGACCATCCTCTGGCTCTCGACCCACCCCGCAGTCGTGCGCACCTTTCTCGCCGCCGCCTTTCACAACCCCGAACCCTACCTCACTGCCGACCTGATCGAGCGCGGTCGGGCCGCCATCAGCGGTACCGCCAATCGCCGTGCCCTCACCGCCCTCAGCCGGCGCTACGCCGCCACCGATCTCACCCTCACCGGGCTACGGGCACGCCTCGGCGAGCTTCGCGTGCCCACACTGCTCGTCTGGGGCGAACACGACCGCGTCTTCTCGCTCGACTACGCCCGCATTGCCAACCGCGAAATCCCCGGCTCGCAGCTCGTCGTCATCCCACACTGCGGCCACTTCCCGCACATCGAAGCCGTGCGCCCGTTTCGTGGCCTGCTAAATGGCTTCCTAGCCCCGGTACACCGGTAAACGCCCCACCATCACCGACTGCGCGTCACCCCAATCCGCGGACAGACCTTGCGGATCGGGCAGATACTACACCGCGGCGACGTAGGGTGACAGATATTCTGCCCCAGCGTTACCAGCAACCGATTAATCGGTATCCAATAGCGTTGCGGCAACCTCGCCCGCAACGCCATCTCAGTCTCTTCCGGCGTGCGCGTCTGCACATAACCCCAGCGGTTGCAAATGCGATGGACGTGAATATCAACACAAATCCCCGGCAGCCCAAAGCCCGCCGTCACCACCAGATTAGCCGTCTTACGCCCGACACCGGGCAGCTTCAGCAACTCGTCCAGATCGGCGGGCACCTCACCGTTGTAACGTTCGAGCAATATCTGACAGATATGCACAATCTGCCGCGCCTTCACCCGATAAAACCCTACCGGATAGATCAACTCAGCAATCCGTTCCGCCCCCAATGCCACCATCGCCGCCGGTGTATCGGCCACCGCAAACAGCCGTGGCGCAACCACCGCCGTCAACGTATCTTTCGTTCGCAAACTGAGGATCGTCGCAATCAGAATCCGAAACGGCGTCTGACTCACCTCTCCCATCTGGTCAATCAGCGGTGGCGTATACACCGCCAGCTCACGCTCCAGCGTATCGAGAACCTGCTCAATCGGAAACGACGACGTACTCAAGCAACCTCCTCTGCCAAAGACCGGCCAGCCCTGTTCAAGCAGCCCTGCATACGGTATGATGATACGCGAAGTCGGCAATTATGACCACTACTGCCGGGCTACCTCGACCGATGCGCACCCGGCCACACCAGGATGTTCTCGCCTACCAACAGGAGCCGTCTTGTGAAAAACGTCTGGTATTTTGGGTGGTTAATCATATTTCTCCTCACGTCCTGCATCTCTGCCTCATCCCAGCCCACACCACCCCCCACGGCCACGCCATCGGGAGAGGTTGCAACCGCTACCCCAATTGTGCTACCGATCACCACACCAACCGCATCACCGACGGCGCCACCCACTGTTGTCGCCGCCGCCACCATCCCGGCCCCGGTCTACCTGATCGAAAATGATCAGGTGATGCGCCTGGAGCCGGATGGTCAACGCCTAACCCAAATCACCTACGAGCCACAACCGGTACGCGACATGAGTGTCGCCGCCAACGGCACCCTGGTCTACCTGACCGGCAACGACCTGGTCGCCCTCGACGGCAACGGACGACGGGTCATCTTCAGCGAACAATCAATTATCACCCCCCGCATTTCCACTGACGGTCAACGAATTGCGTACCATCTCGCCAACCCTGCGCCTGGGCTGATCAACGGACGCGACGACTCGCCGGCCGGCGTCTACGTCAGCCAGATCACCGGCGGGCGACCGGGCCTGGTCATCGCCGACGATCCTGTCCCAGAGACGCTGGATAGCGAAAATCCGGCCTGGCGGTACATCCCGGTCGCATGGTCGCCAACCGGTGATCGTCTTCTACTCTACGCAGTGATGCAACCGGAAATCGGCATTCCCGGCGGCGAAGCGGTCATTATCGGCCCGGACGGCCAGATCGTGCGTGCGTTCAGTTGCTGCGAAGAGGAGCTGTGGAGCGTTGACGGTCGTGACCTGGCGGTGGCGGGAGGCGGCCCCGGCCCCGACATCCGCTTCGGCCTCTACCTGATCAACGCCGACGACGGCAGCGAAACCGCCCTCCTCTCCGCCGACGAAACCACCATTCCGCTGGTGCGTGCCCCGCAACGCCTGGCCGACGGCTTCGTCTACGCCTTCGTCGAAATGGTACCGACCACTGTCTATTCCTGGGAATACCCTTTCCGCCCGTTCATGTCGCGCATAAGCGATAACGGCCAGATCACACCCCTACGCCCGGAACCGCTCACCGAACCGATAGTCGTCCTCTGGGATGCGCAGGCCCGTGGTGCCTTAATCCGCTTCGCCACCACCGATCCGCTCATCTGGCTACCCACCGATCCGACCCTACCACCGCAACCGACCATTGCCACCGGCTTTGCCTTCACCTGGGTACCGGATGCCGATCTGGTAGCCCGCGACTGTGCATCATTCAGCCCGTTAAGCCCCCAAACCGACGCAGCACGTCGCTACGATCCGACGGTGGCCGACATCCAGGCCCGACTGGAAATACTCGGCTTCGATCCCGGTCCGGCGGATGGTCTCTTCGGCCCAACCACAGCCCGCGCCGTCCGCACCTTTCGCGCCGCAGCCGGACTACCCGAAGGCGAGACCATTGACTGCGCAGCGTGGCAGGAACTCTTCAGACGGAGCATGACGCCATGATCCCACCCGACATTGCCGAACAGATTAGCGACATTCACGCCGCACCAACCCGCCTGGTCCTCATCTTTGCCGGAGCCGGCAGCCTGGGGTTGGCCTGGCTCCACGCCATTGCCGGCTCATCGCGTACCGTCCTGGAAGCCATCGACGCCTACTCACCGCGTTCACTGGCGACCATCACTGGCAACCTCAACGCACCGGCGGTCAGCGCCGTCACCGCACAAGCCATGGCCACCTGGGCCTACCACCGCGCCCAAACCCTCAGCGACGGCGACTGGCCATTGATTGGGGTTGGCCTCACCGCCGCCATCCTGACCGACCGCCGGCGACGTGGTGCCGATCACGCCTTCCTCGCCATCCACCGCGCAACCGACACCATCCTCGATCACCTCAATTTACCCTGCACCGACCAACACCGCATCGATCAGGAGATCATAGTCAGTCGCTGGTTAATCGCACACATTGCGCAGGTGGTGCTGGGATAGAATCACATCAGGCGTCATAAAAGTCGCGCCCCGCCATTCAACAGCGCCTGAACGCCGCACCCGTGATCACCGCAGTACGCACGTCAACCCGCCCCTGGGAGCGCGAGCCTCCGGCTCGCATACCACCTGCACCAGCCTGCGATACCTGTGTTCAGCGGGGTACCACACTACTGAACCAGCTCGCAACAGCGGAAGCCATCCGGCGGCGGTGATTCCCGCCCCCGCTGGGGGCGGGGTAGGGTGGGAGCGTGTAGCACATCAAACCTGGTGTCACAGAAGCCATCGAGCACTCGCCAAAAATCACCCTCATACCGACACCCGAATACAGAAGCCCAGAACCGACACTTCTGCACCTGCAATAACCTGCCGGCGGCCTGTTGGTGACACTTCAGCACAGAGAACATACCGGAACGTGTGAGTAAGCAGACTCAGCCCATCAGACTGACGAGAAACACTGTCATCCCCACAATCATTAAGTGCCGGAATTGACACCACTTACGCTCAAGATGCCCGTGACGCATCGTTTGGAGTGCGGCAGCCATGCTGCCGCGCCAACCGTACTTACGACCCGGCGCGTGGTGGAGCAGTGCCCCTAATGGTCAGAGCACTAACGAATAGCCGTACCTCGTCCCCATCCCGCACACCGGCAGGAATACCACTTCCCGCCCGGCTTGCCCTCGTTTGGAGTGCGGCAGCCATGCTGCCGCGCCAACCGTACTTACGACCCAGCGCGTGGTGTGGCGGTGACACTAATAGTGAAATCTGGTATAGCAGCTCAGCGATACACTATATCACCACAGAGACATAGAGAGCACTGAGAGGTTCTGGTACAAGCCATGGTTATGCATGCACCTTCCCGTCGCACATGCATCCAAACTGTGCCTCACACAATATGCACTGTCAGGGGTGTATCACCAACGCCTATACCCGATCCGCGCCCATCCGCCCAACCCGCGTTTATCCGCGTCCCCGTGACTGGCAGGGTGCAGTTCACCAACGCCTATACCCGATCCGCGCCCATCCGCCCAACCCGCGTCTATCCGCGTCCTACCCACAACCATCCTGTCAGTTCACCAACGCCTACAACCCATCCCATCCGCGCCCATCCGCCCAACCCGCGTCTATCCGCGTCCCCGTGACTGGCAGGGTGATCACTGTCATTCTTGACAACTTGCCGGCCCTATGGTACTGTTCAAGACACTCTGCACCTCAGTGAAAGTGGCGATCAAGGGCGATGGAGTTGCGCAACACACAGTTGTGCCTGGAAGCGCAAAGCGGTTGCGATCACCGTCTGATCAACCGCTCTTTTGCTATACCCGCGTTCGGGGTTGGCGACGCGCCGCGAGAGCGTGCATAACGGTGGATGAGACGTTGGCGCAGTCCGACAGTCGATCAACAGATGTTCAGCAGCAGTGCCGGATCAACGGCAGTGCGCAGGAAGTGTGACGGCTGCGGCCAGCGTTGTTCATCAAATACAGGTGTTCGTTTTAGAGTGAGGAGGTTCCTGTGTCGCACAAACGACTTTGGGCATGGATGACCCTCGTAGCAGTGGCGGCAATGGTTCTGGCAGCGTGTGGTGCGCAGCAGCCACAGGCCCAACCGACCACGGCGCCGGCAGCGCAGCCGACTGCTGCCCCGCAGCCGACTGCTGCCCCACAGCCAACTGCTGCCCCGCAGCCGACCGCTGCCCCGCAGCCGACTGAGGCACCCGCCGCGCCGCAGCAGGGTGGCAAGCTGACGATCCTGTACTGGCAGGCAGTCACGACGCTTAATCCGCACCTGGCTACCGGTACCAAGGACTTCGACGGTGCAACGGTGATTCTCGAACCGCTGGCCCGCTACAACGAGAAGGACGAGCTGGTGCCGTTCCTAGCCGCTGAAATCCCAACGCTTGAGAATGGTGGGGTCGCCGCTGATGGTAGCAGCGTGACCTGGAAGATCAAGTCGGGTCTGAAGTGGTCGGACGGGAGTGACTTCACGATTGACGATATTATCTTCACCTGGCAGTACTGTGCTGATGAAGCTACAGCCTGTACGACCAAGGCGGCTTTCGATCCAATCGCGAATATCGAGAAAATTGACGACACGACTTTCAAGATCACCTGGAAAGAGCCGAACGCCAACCCCTACATCTCGTTCGTTGGCCCGCTTGGCATGATCTTGCAGAAGAAGCAGTTCGAGAATTGTATCGGTGCTGCGGCCAGCACCAATGCCGAATGCCAGGCGGCCAATCTGGCGCCGATTGGTACCAATGCCTGGAAGCTGAAGGAATTCCGCCCCGGTGACACGGTTATCTACGAGCGAAATCCCTTCTACCGCGATGCTGCCAATGTCTTCTTCGATGAGGTCGAGATTAAGGGTGGTGGCGATGCCACCTCAGCGGCACGGGCGGTCTGTGAAACGGCTGAGGTCGACTTTGCCTGGAACTTGCAGATTCCGAAGGCCGTGCTCGAACC
>NZ_DAOUBI010000181.1:0-20882 GCF_034432675.1 Chloroflexus sp.
ACGGAACCCGCCCCTATGCACCACCGGCACCAGCACGCTGTGGGGCAGGCTGCCGGCCTGCGTTCAGCCATCGCCGTCATCAGGGGCACGTACCGGCACGGGAGTCCGCTGCAATCCGCGCCGGATCGTAAGTACGGCTGGCGCGGCAGCATAGCTGCCGCACTCCAACCCTGCGACACGCCCATGATGCGTGCATAAGGCAACCCATCCGGCACGTGCTGGCACGGCTGGAGCTGCGCACTATTACCGGGCCAGTCGCCCACAACAGCACCCATAGCGGTTATACCCGCTGATACGCACGTGGTTGACAACAGTTATGGGTAATGCATAGCAATGAGCGGGAGAGTGGAGATGAGCGGTATACGCCATGGCTTCCCGATGAGGAAGAATTTGCGTCAGACTATATATTCTGTCCACTCTTGAAGAGAGAGGAGCAGGGCTAGGGAGGAGGTGAGGGAATACACTCCCTCACTCTATCGCCCGTACAACCCGCGATAGACGCCGTAAAACGCATAGACTGCCCAGACGTAATTCCGCGTTTCCGCAAAGTCGATGCTCTCCACAAAGCGATCCGGGTCGCCGACGACAGTACCATTTGCCCAGCGCTGTGCATTGCCGAGTCCACCGTTGTAGGCGGCCAGCGCACCGTGCAGGCTGCCGTTCATGTCGCTGATCCGGCGACCCAGGTAGAAGGCGCCGAAGCGAATGCTGACATGCGGTCGGTACAGGTCGTCAAGGTTGAAGTCACTGATCCCCAGGTTTTGAGCAATCCCGCGCCCGGTATCGGGCATGACCTGGGTTAATCCGCGTGCGCCTACCCACGAGGTTGCGTTCGGCTGAAAGAGGCTCTCTTGCCGGATGAGGGCGTAGAGTAAGAATGGATCAACCCCAAATGCAGTTGCTTCACGCTGTACTACATCGACATACGGTGTCGGGAAGCGCAGGCGGAGTAATGCTGTCGGTATCGGTGCGGCAGTGGTCGGCGCAAGGCGATTGATGCGTTCCGCAGCCAGTAATGCGGGGTAGGTGGCACCGGCCTGATAGGCGGCCTGCGCCAGCGCCAGCAGATTCAGCGGCGAGTCGCCGGCCCGGCGCAGGCCATCGAGCCATTCGCCGTGCGCTTCAGTGTACAGCCCCACCTCGCGCAGAAGCTGTGCCCGTTCAGCTATACCAACCAGGCCAGGATCGGTCTCACCACTTGCCCAGCTTAGCACCCAATCGCTCAGCACTGCCCAATCGTCGTTGCCGATGGGTGCAGCGACAGGGATTGATCCTGCTGTGATTGTGCCTGATTCTTCAGCCGCACGCACTGCATAGTAACTTTCCGGTGCAGCCTGAATTGCCTGTTGGAAGAAGAAGGTAGCCGCCTCATCACCCATCTGTTTCGCCACTCGTCCGGCCCAGAATGCGCCTAACGCCTGTCCGATCCCTTCTCCCCGCTCTGCCAGCAATCGCCAGAGTTCGCCGGCACCGGCCAGATCACCGGCATCGAAACGCGCCAGAGCAATCCGATGCAGCGCGGTCAGGCCAACCGTTGTTGTCGGATACCGTTGACCGAGTTCGAGCCGGGTAGCGGTTGCCGCTGCGCTGTCGCCGAGCCGGTCGTACAACTGGGCCGCCCGGTCGAGAGCAATCGGCGCTCGCGGATCATCCGGCTGATCATCCGCGTATTGACGGTAGAGCGCTGCTGCTTCGGCGGTGGCCCCGCTCTGCCCGTAGGTTTGAATCCAGTCCAGCGCGGCCTGACGGGCGGTACCACTGTCCGGCTCACGCTCACGAGCCGCTGCCAGATCAGCCAATGCCCCCGCGAAATCTCCTTGCGCACGCCGGGCCAACCCGCGCTGGCGCAGCGCTTCGCCGGGATTCTGCTCGCGTGCTAGGGCAATATCGAGCATGGCAATCACGTCATTCCAGCGTTCGACGGTGCGATAGGCCGCAGCCGCCGCAAACGGATCGAACAGCAGGTCGCCGGCAGCGCGGAGCGCATCTACCGCGGCGACCGTCTCTGCCCCGGCGAAGGCTGCCAGTGCTTCACGGCGCAACGCATTGGCGGTCGCTGGATCACCGGCGGTTGCAGCCAGATCGGCTGCCTGAACCAGCATGCGTGCCCGGTAATCAGCCTGAGTGGCAAAGGACAGGATGTTGCGGGCGTAATCGATGGCATCAGCTAGCCGTCCCTGTGCAATGGCCAGCATCATCGCCCGTTCGTAAGCAGCGGCACGCTGACCGGCGGCCATTTCACCGGCGGCGGCCCGCAGATAGGTGGTCTCGGCCTCTGCCAGACGATTGAGCACCTGCAACTGTGCGGCTGCTCGCATTGCTGCATACGGTGCCAGTGGGGTGTTTAGCGCTTCATACTGGGTATACGTCGCTACGGCGGCCTCGTGCATACCGGCAGCCTCATGGGCGCGCGCGGTCAGAAACAGGGCCCGCGCATACGCCGGTGTGCCCGGTACGGCGAGCAATGGCCGCAGCACCTCAGCCGCCGATGTCCAGCGTGCACGGTCGGCGAACGAACGGGCCAATAACAGGCGTGCCGGTGCTGTCTCCGGCGCAGCCGGGAAAACCTGTAACAACTGACTAAGCAATTCGGCAGCAGTGTCATCATCACCAATCTCAAGCGCTGCCTGCGCTCGTTGCAGCAGATCGGTGGCAGTGATTGGAACGGCAGTTGGTGTTGCCGGTAATGGTTCAGGGGTTACAGTTGCCGATGATTGCGCCATGGGTGCCACGCAGGCGACCAGGTACATACAAAGCCAGCAGGTCAACAGCGCTGCGATACGCTGTCGAGACAACTGCATCAACGCCATACGTGCTCCTTTCTACTCAGAGGCAGTATAGCATTTCTGAGTGTGTCAGACCGGGCGGCAGAGTGAGTAGGTGAGTGCGCACTCCTCATGCTGTTCGTGGCGAGGGCGTGAGCTGATGCGCACCGGAGGCGCACGCTGCCAGGGGTGAGAGTGTGCATGCGCTCCGCCGTCTGGTACGCGACCCACAACGAACCCTTCCCCCCTCGTTCACCGCAGCCCTCGGATGGCAAACGGGCA
This sequence comes from Chloroflexus sp., assembly GCF_034432675.1. Taxonomy (GTDB): domain Bacteria; phylum Chloroflexota; class Chloroflexia; order Chloroflexales; family Chloroflexaceae; genus Chloroflexus. The sequence continues at coordinate 3,048 of NZ_DAOUBI010000181.1, forward strand.
CATGCACCTCCCGTAGGGGCGGGTTCAGAACCCGCCCCTACGCCACCGACACATTCATGCAGGTGACACGCACGGCACGTCGCGAATAGGACGGATAGTTATGGTTGGGGATGGGAATGACCTGATCGGTACGTGTCGAAAGTGCAGTTCGCTACAGGTTGCGGGTGCGCCGGCAGCGCACGCTGCCAGGGGTGAGAGCGTAAGCAGATGTGCGCCAGCGGCGTGCGCTCTCAGGGGCGAGAGGTGAGAAAGCCGGGCGTGCGGTACTCACACACCCTATCATCTACCCCTATTTCCTCTTCACTCTCTCCTATTTCCTCTCTCCTCCCACCCCCCCAACAACGCCCCAATCACCCGATCCCACGTAATACCATCAACCAGCGGCCTGCCGGCACGACCGAGGCGTGCGGCAAGGGCAACATCGCCGGTCAGTTGATCAACGTGACCGGCAATCGCTGCCGGGTCGGGAGGTGAAACGAGGCCATTTTCCCCGTGGCGGACGAACTCCAACACGCCACCCGCATCGTCGGTAGTGATGACGGGGCGAGCGGCACCGAATGCCTCGACCGTCGCAAAACCGTAATCTTCATCAACCGGTGCGTAGTAGACGGCTCTGGCGTGGGCGTAGAGGTCAATCAACTCGTCGTCCGGTACAAAACCGCGAAAACTGACCCGATCACCCAGCCCGTAGTCGGCAGCCAGACGCTGCAACCGTTCGCGATCAGGGCCGGTGCCGGCGATGATAGCACGGACTGGCGAGGCAGTCTGCACCAGCGCTGCCAGGAGCAGATCAATCCGCTTGGCCCGATCAAGCCGGGCTGGCGAGAGAATGTAGTCGCCGTAGTCACCTGCCCACAATTTGCCGGTGTAGCGACTGGGCGGGTAGAGTGGTGTGCTGCTCAGGCCGTTGAAGCGTTCGAGACGCCGACTGACATTGTGCGAGATCGTGAAACGGGCCTGGCATTCGTTGAGGGCCCGACTATCAATCCGAAAGATCTGCTCGCGTACTGCCCGGTGTGAAGGCGAACCGTCAAAATCGCTCAACGGCGTCCCATACCAGTCGTAAGCCTGCCGGTGCTGATGTATCAGCCAGAGCACTTTGCGGGCGTGGCGGATCAGGTACGACGGGAATTTGGTTGCAATCACCAGATCAACCGGCTCGCCGTTGATGTGACTGATGTCGAGCAGGCGCCAGGCCAGGGCACTGTCGATGATGCGTTCTACCGGATGCCACTGAAACGGCAGCGCGACCACATCAACGGTGTGGCCATGGCGCTGCAACTCATCGCGCAGGCTTTCAACCAGATATTCAGCGCCACCACGAACGAACGGAACTTGCGTGGCACAGATCAGAATACGACTCATGATGACGATTGTTCTATCTGGTTGCGCAGAGCAGTCAGTTCGGCACGCAAAGCGGCGTTCTCGGCGGCTAACAGGCGGATAGCCCGCGCTGCGGTATCGTTGAACGAATTTTGTTGTTCGACAATCGGGTTGATGTACCAGCGCAGATAACGCCGTACCACTTTGTTGATCAACGCCACGACCTGCTCAAGCGGATTGCGGCCTTCCAGCGGCCAGTGGGCGCTGACAACCCGGGTGTACTCTAGCTCTTCCAGCACACGCTGCAATTCACGTTCGGTCGGTGTCGGTTCGGCTGCCGGCAATGCAGCCCGCCGGGTACGCACCTCGGCCCGCAACGCAGCCAGGGTCGCTGCGACATCGATCTCTGCGCTCATGCCACCCCCACACTTGCGCGTTTCAGTAGCTCGTTCAGGCGTTGACCACGAACCTGAGCGATGTCGTCTTGATACTTCAAAATGGCACCGAGCGTATCCTCGACTGCCTGCGGCGTCAGTTCGGTTTGATCAAGCGCCACCAGGGCAGTCACCCAATCGAGGGTCTCGGCGACGCCGGGCAATTTGTAGAGGTCCATCCGGCGCAACTCTTGCACCACCAGCACGACTTGCCGCGCCAGCCGCTCGCTGGCGCCAGGAACACGAGCCTTGACGATCTGTATCTCTTTGTCAAGAGTCGGATAATCCACCCAGTAGAACAGACAACGGCGCTTCAGCGCATCGTGTACTTCACGGGTGCGGTTAGAGGTGATGATCACGGTGGGCGGTACTTCGGCCCGGATGGTGCCGATCTCAGGAATAGAGATTTGCCAGTCGGAGAGCAGCTCAAGCAGAAACGCCTCAAACTCCTCGTCGGCGCGATCAAGTTCATCGATCAGGAGAATAGGTGGTTGATCACCGCGTGCCTCGATTGCCTGCAACAAAGGCCGCTTGATCAGAAACTCCGGGCCAAAGATGCTCTGCTGGGCTGCGGCGTTCTGGGCGGCCCCCTGCGCTTCCAGCAGGCGAATTTGTAGCATCTGCCGGGCGTAGTTCCACTCGTAGATGGTGGTATTGACATCCAGCCCTTCGTAGCATTGCAGGCGAATCAGTTCTCGCCCCTGCATGCGAGTCAGGGTTTTGGCAATCTCGGTCTTGCCGACACCGGCCTCACCCTCCAGCAGGAGCGGCTTGTTGAGCTTCAGGGCCAGAAAGATCGCGGTTGTCAGCGCACGGTCGGCAATGTAGGCATGCGCGGCAAGCGCAGCCTGTAGTTCGTCAATCGTCGCGAAAGAGGTATACGTCATAAGGTACGTGCTCCCGGCGTAATGTTTCTCATTGTATTGTACACCGACTCACCGGCCCGCCATTCAGCCATTCAACGGTACTGACGGGCAATTTCGTAGGGTGACACTCCGACCAGATATTGCAACCAGAGCCAGAAATCGTGGAGCAGTTGACGGACAATGCCGTTGGCGCGAAAGCGGCGGGCCGACGTTACGACTTGCGCCGGCACCACGTGAACCCGCGTCACGGCACGCGCCCGTCGGAAGAGTTCGACATCTTCAAGGAGGGGCCAATCGGGGAATCCACCCAGTGCCTCGAAGAGATTGCGTCGCAACACCATACACTGGTCGCCGTAGCTGGTAAGCAGAGAGTCGAACCACATTAACCGTGCCGCCAGGGCCAGCAGCCAATCAGGATCGTCGAACGAGAGACAGAATTTGGCTATCTGCACCTGTGGATCGGCGAACATCGCCTGCAACAACGTAAACGCATTGGCCGGCAAGCGTGTATCGGCGTGGAGGAAGACCAGCAGATCACCACCGGCCAGCGCAGCACCGGCATTGAGCTGAAGACCACGACCACGCGGTGCGTTTATCACCTTCGCTCCGGCAGCCCGCGCCAGTCGCGGTGTATCATCTTCACTCCCGCCATCGGTAACAATCACCTCGACTGTCGGATCGATTTGGCGTACTGCCTGGATACAGGTGGTGATCTGGGCAGCTTCATTCAGTGCCGGAATGATCACACTTATCTTGAGCATAGCTCCTCCTGACGAGAAGGTTAGCGGCGCTGGAACAGAAACAGATATTCGTGTTTGAAGACGTAAAAACCACCGGCCAGAGCCCGGTACCGCCACAGTTCGTTGCTGCCCCGCTTGCCCTGGGTGCCGGTAATATTCTTGACGATGATACTCTTCAGGCGAAAGCCGCAGGAGCGCACGGCTTCCATTGCCTGAAAACCGAGCGGATACCACTCGCCGTGCCGGTACATGTCGCCAATGACCAGCACCAGATAGCGTTCGCGATCCAGCAGCCCGGCAATCCGTTCGGTCAGGATGGTTAGGCGCTGGAGAAACTCATCGACGGTCGGGGCATTCGAGAGATCGCGTGGATCGTCACTAAACCGGATAATGTCGTGGTAGGGTGGGTGGAGCAAGACCAGTTGTACCGTACTGGTGCCGTAGCGTCTCAGCACATCGGCAAAATCCACCGTCAGACTATCGCCCTGCTCGATAACCACAACAGTCGGATGTGGCGTCGGCTCGGCAGCCAGCAACTCCTCGACATGGCGCACCATCGCCGGCTGAAGTTCCACCCCTATCGCATTACGGCCCAGACGCCGGGCTTCGATCAGCGTTGTTCCTGAGCCGGCAAATGGATCAAGCACCCACTCGCCGGGACGGGTGTAGCGACGGATGAATTGATGGGGAATCTGCGGAACGAAATTCCCCCAGTAGTCGGCGCGGTGAACGCCGGAGCCATCACGGCGCTCGATGAACCAGAGGCTATCGGTCAGAATGTCGTCATATTCCTTCCAGCGCCGCAAATCGATATCGCTGTCCGGCGCAAAGCGCGGGCCGTCCAATGAGCGTTGCAGGCGGTTAAGATAGTAATGTGCCCGCTCCAATGTTTGGGCGGCAGCGATCTGTTCCAGTTCCGCCTGCAAAACCTCTGGCGTAAAGCGGATGGCCTGATCATCGGCAGCGTGCAATGGATCGTGTTCGTCCAGCAACCGCTGTTGCACCTGTTCCAGTCTGATCCGCAGTTCGCCTGGGGTTGGCGCAGCGAACAACCAGGCGATCACCGCCGTCAACTCCGCTCGATTAAGCAACCACTGGGGCGAATCCGCATGAGACGGCGACTGGGCCGAGGACGAACGTTCTGTCATGGGCGACTATTCCTGTCGGGCAAATCGGCTATTACTGGTAGTGTAGCATAAAATCAGCCGGATCGAAAATCTGCAACCATCCGATTGGTATGCTATAATATAAATTGGTAAAGCTGAGCATGCGAGGGTAAGCGCGTGACAGCCGATCATACACTATTTGCTATTGCGCAAGAGGTGCAACACTGCACCGCCTGTAATCTGCACAAAGGACGTACTCGTGCGGTGCCCGGTGAGGGGCCGGCAAACGCACGTATTATGTTGATTGGCGAAGGGCCGGGCTATCACGAAGACCGGCAGGGTCGTCCATTTGTTGGCCCTTCCGGCCAGTTTCTGACCGACCTGCTGGCCCTGGCCGGTCTGCGGCGCGACGAAGTGTATATTGCGAATGTTGTGAAATGTCGTCCGCCCCAGAACCGTGATCCCGAACCAGAAGAAATTGCGACGTGTACGAAACTGTTTCTGATGCGCCAGATTGCGGCCATTGATCCGGCAGTGATTGTGACGCTGGGGCGCTTTTCGATGGGTCTGTTTTTGCCCGGTGAACGAATTTCGCGGATTCACGGTCAACCGCGTTATGTTCAGGGGCGATTAATCGTGCCGATGATCCACCCGGCGGCTGCGCTTCATCAGCCGCAGAACCGGCCATTGCTCGAAGCCGATTTTCGCCGCCTGCCCGACATTCTGGCCGAAGCCGAGCGGCAACGAAAGATGGCTTCGAATCCAACACCACAGCCCGACGAGCCGCCAGAGCAACTCCATCTCTTCTGACCATTGGCCGCAAGTCGCCAGCAATGCGACGATTCAATGTCACAAAACTATCGCCTCGCGCCGGCAGGACGGCGTGACAACCTATTGATGATTGCCGTGGCAATGATCCTCTGGGTCTTTGCGGTGTGGAGTATTTCCAGTACGCTTCGGCTGAGTCTGCATCCCGCCGCATTTCTGTCTGATCTGCAACGGCTTCTGGCCCAACCGTCGGCACTTGAGCAAACTGTGCCGGCATTGCTGATGCTGGTGCTGGTTGTGGCCACACCCCTGCTGATCTGGAACCTGATCGCCGAATGGGACGCGACGTTTCGCCCGGAAGCAGAGGGACTTCAGTACGAAACGCTGGGTGTTCGTTTGTGTTATCCCTGGCACGTGATGAGTGCTCTTCAGCCACACCCGGTAACACCCGATGAAGCGGCTGTAATTCTGTGCTGGTACGATCCGGCTGAAACAATAGCCAATCCGCTGCGCCGCTGGCTGCATCGCCAGGCCCATGGCCGCCAACGCCTGATCATTGGTGCCGGGATTGAACGACGGGCGGAACTGATCAGGGTCATTCAAGAGGAAATGGCGCGTGTGCGATCACGCGCTACGACAGACGCAGTACATGCGCCGGCATCTTGATGCCGACGACAACCAAAAGGGACGTTCAGGGTTCGGGTATGCCCTGTCACCATACGTGCGTAAGGCGCCTGCGCTGGAGCGCCTTTGTAAGCGAATATCTGGATACAACAGAAAGGAGTAGGGATCGTCTGCACAACGATCCTGGTAGAAATCTATGGCCAAACAACGTCTCCGTGTGATTCCACTCGGTGGCGCCGGGGAGGTCGGTCGGAACATGTGGGTGGTCGAGTATGGCGATGACATCGTCATTCTTGACTGTGGCGTCATGTTTCCCGATGCCGATATGCTCGGTGTTGATCTCGTGTTGCCCGACATTACCTACTTACGCGAGAAGACGGATCATATTCGCGGTATTCTCCTCACCCACGGTCACGAAGACCATATCGGTGCCGTGCCACATCTGATCGCCGATTTGGGCTTTCCGCCGATCTACGGTACCAGACTGACCCTGGGCCTGCTTGGCAATCGGTTGCGCGAACATCGTTTGCACGACAAGGTGACGACCGTTCAAATCAATGAACGGGTACCGTTTCAGGTTGGTCAGTTTACTGTCGAAGCCTTCCACATTGCCCACTCTGTCCCCGATGCAGTCGGGTTTGCCATTACCACACCTGCCGGTCTGCTGGTCTACCTGACCGACTGGAAGCTCGATCACACGCCGGTTGATGGCCGGCCGACCGATCTGGAGAAGATTGCCGAGCTTGGTAATCGCAAGCCGCTGGTGCTGGTAACCGATTGTGTACGGGTTGAATCCAAAGGCTACACCCCCAGTGAAGCGACGATTGGTGAAGCCTTTGATAATATCTTCGCTACCGCACCGGGCCGGATCATTATCGCAACCTTCGCCTCGAACATCAGTCGCGTTCAGCAGGTAATCGACTCGGCAGAGGCGTATGGCCGTAAAGTGATGCTGGCCGGGCGGAGTATGGAGACCAATGCCCGCATCGCCTTCGAGTTAGGCTATCTGCGGGCCGATGAGAGTACCATCATCCGTCCGCACGAAATGTCGGCCTACCCCGACGAGGAGATTGCTATCGTCTGCACCGGTAGCCAGGGTGAGCCAATGTCGGCCCTTAACCGCATGGCCAATCGTGACTATCCGAATGTCAAGATCAAACCCGGCGACACTGTAGTGCTCTCTGCTACGCCGATTCCCGGCAACGAGGTGAGTGTCAATAAGGTGATCAATAACCTCTTCAAGCTAGGGGCTGAGGTCATTTATGGCCCTGAAGCACGGGTCCACGTCTCCGGACACGCTGCGCAGGAAGAGCTGAAGCTGGTGCTGGCGTTGCTACGCCCCAGTTACATTGTGCCCTTCCACGGCGACTATCGCCACCTGATGCTTTACCGCAAGCTGGCGACAACAATTGGCGCGGTGCCCGACAGTGAGCGGGTGCTGCTGGCCGAAGGGGGCACAATTATGGAGTTCTCCCCCGGCTTCGGCAAGATTACCGGCAAGGCCCCGGTTGGGTATATCTACGTTGATGGTACGACGGTTGGTGATGTGGGCAATGTGGTTGTCCGTGATCGCCAGTTGCTGGCTAAAGACGGCATGCTGATCGTAGTGGTGAGCATTGATAGCGCCACCGGTCAGCTCGTTGCCGGACCAGACGTGGTCTCGCGTGGCTTCGTCTATATGCGCCAGAGCCAGGATTTGATCGAGGCCACCAAAGAAACGGTGCGCGCTGCTCTGACTAGCCGCAATGGCAGCAACCCGGTAGACGCAGCCTACATCAATCGCAAAATTCGCGATGTGGTGAGTGAATTCCTCTATCGCGAGACGCGGCGGCGGCCAATGGTACTGCCGATGGTTATGGAAGTGTAATTAAATTACGGTCGCGAGCGAGACGTTGTGGCAACCACAACGTCTCGCGGCATTACGGATCGATCCGCGGCAGCACGATCCCCGTCTGTCCCTGATATTTGCCCTTCTTGTCGGCATACGATACCTCACACGGCTCGTCACTCTCCAGGAACAAGACCTGCCCAATACCCTCGTGCGCGTAGATGCGCGCCGGGAGCGGGGTCGTGTTGCTGATTTCAATCGTGACGTGGCCTTCCCATTCCGGTTCGAGTGGGGTAACGTTGATGATGATACCGCAGCGGGCATACGACGATTTGCCGATCACGATGCAACTCACTGTGCGGGGGATGCGAAAATACTCCAGCGATTGCGCCAGCGCAAACGAGTTCGGTGGAATATCGATGTAATCGGCGCGAATATCAACAAAGGAGCGCGGATCGAATTGCTTCGGATCGACGAGGGCGTTGTAGACATTGGTGAAGACTTTGAAGTGATCGGTGACGCGCATGTCGTAACCATACGAGGTCAGACCATACGAGATGACCCCCCGGCGTACCTGGTGATCGACGAACGGCTCAATCATGCCGTGTTCGAGTGCCATACGGCGAATCCAGCGATCTGATTTAATCGGCATTGGTGACTCCTTACGGTTGGTGAATGCTGCTTTCCAGCATACAATCTCTGCCTGAAAAGAACATTACAGCTCGCTTTTATTCAGCTACTGCTCGCCGCTCATCGCGCCATCTCCTGGTAGACGGCGACATGACGACGGGCGATGGCCGCCTGCGTGAACGAATCCAGCACCCGTTGCCGTCCGCGCCGGCTCAGGTCGTGCCAGAGATCGGGATGTTCGATCAAGCGCACAAGTGCTGCCTGCAACGCAGCGACATTGCCTTCGGGAAAGACGATCCCGGCGTCGCCGATAACGTGCGGGATTTCGCCACACGTCGATCCAATTACCGGTACGCCACAGCTCATCGCTTCAATCAATACCCGCCCAAACTGCTCTTTCCAGTTTACCTGGGTGCGCGACGGCAAGACCAGCACATCAAGATCACGCATTGCTGCCGGCACCGCGGTACTGCTCACCGCCGGCCTGATTTCAAGCCGCTCGCTCACCCCCAAAGCTGCCGCCAGTTTTTGCAAGCGTGTACGCTCGATCCCATCACCGATCAGTCGCAGCCGGACAGTGGTTGGGAGACCGATCAGCGCCTGCACCAGATCGACCACCCCTTTTTCCGGCACCAGCCGACCAACATAGCCGACAATAAAGGTTGATCGCTGGCGCTCTGCATCACGTGGCGTGAAGAGGTCGGGATCGACCCCAAACTGGGGGATAATGCTGAGCGGCCCTTTGTAGCCGTGACGGCGTAAAATGGCTGCCGCTTCCTGGTTCCCGGCAATCGCGTGCGCGGCGTGGCGCAGGTTGTAGCGTTCAAACCATGAGAACGGTGGTGGGTAGCGCCGATCAATGTTGGCCCAGTTGTAGAAACAGCACCGCGCACCGACCGCCAGTCCGACCCGCATGGCCAGAAAGGTAGCGAGGTTAAAACTCTCTTCATCAATGTGGAAGACCTGTGGCCGCAGGCGGGCGAGCAGCGGACGTAAGCCGGGGTAGAAATGAATATGATGATGACCATTCCAGACAATAGGCACTGTGAGCAGGGTATAGCCGTCGGTGAAGCGCCGTTCAAGAGGGATAAGTCCAACCCGCGGTTCACGCCAGCCGTCCGGGGTCAAAACGGTCAACTCTACCCCAAGGCGAGCGATCTCCTCCAGCTTGCGCTGGTAGGCTCCGGCGACCACGGCCTTCGAGAGCATAACAACACGCATAAGCGAATATCTCAACGTAGTAGATAACCCGGCAAGGATGTCCGGCCAATCCCGGTGGCATTATATCAAGTTTTTGCCCCACGAAGGGTGCAACCCGTGGATGGCAGCGGATGGGCATGGGCGGGGGCAGTTCAGCTTTTGGCCGATCACAGATGGCTGAAACCGCGTCAACCCTCGTCGAACGGATGGAGAAACCGCTGCACTTCCAGCCGATAGCCATCGAGATCGCGGGCAAAGAAGTGGTAGATGCGATAGCGCGGGTTTTCGCGCGGTGGGCCGTCGGTGGCAATACCGGCGGCAACCAGCCGCTCGTAGATCGTATCAACGTCGCTACTGACAATCGTCAGGATGAGACGGTCATCGGCAATCACCGGCTCAGCGCACTGACACAAACCGAGGTAACTACCCCGCGCTACCCGGTAGATATGAATCCCACCCTGATCCAGCACCAGCGGTAGGCCGAGTGCATCGGCGTAACACCGTGCACTCGCCTGCAAATCGGTGACCGGAATGAAGGTGATGGCTGCCGCGTAAGGATGCTCATCCATGGCGTTTGGCGAAGTCTTGCATAAAGTCGGCCAGAGCTGCCGCCGACTCCGGTGCGACCGCGTTGTACAGCGATGCGCGAATGCCGCCTACCGAACGATGACCGGCCAGCCCGACCATCCCAGCGGCCTGGGCTTCATGCAGAAATTGCTTTTCCAGTTCGGGCGTGGGCAGACGGAAGGTTACATTCATCAGCGAACGCGCCGCCGGCACCGCATGACCGCTGTAGAAGCCATCGCTACCATCAATCGCGGCGTAGACCAGTGCCGCCTTGCGGGCGTTCCGTTCGGCCATCGCCGCCAATCCACCCTGATCCTTAATCCACTCCAGCACTAGATTCACCATATACACCGCAAAGACGGGAGGTGTGTTGTAAAGTGAATTGTTTTTGGCGAACGTGGCGTAGCGCATAATGACCGGCAGGTCTTTGCGTCCGCGCTCGATCATATCCTGCCGAATCACGACCACAGTAACACCCGCCGGCCCCAGGTTCTTCTGCGCACCGGCGTAGATCAGCGCGAAGCGCTGCACCGGGAATGGCCGCGAGAGAAAATCACTGCTCATATCGGCAACCAGCGGTACAGAACCGAGATCGGGCAGTTCAGCCGGCCACTGCACCCCCTGAATCGTCTCGTTAGTGGTGAGATGGAGATAGGCGGCCTGTGGATCAGGCGTGATGGCATCGGTGGACGGCAAACTGCGGTAGCCATCGGCGGCTGTGCTTGCCAGCAACCGCACCGGACCGACCCGCTGCGCCTCTTCATACGCCTTCTCCCCCCAGGTACCGGTGACGATATACTCAGCAGTGGCACCGGCAGACAACAGGTTGAGCGGAATCAGGGCAAATTGCATCGAGGCACCGCCCTGCATAAACAACACGCGATAATCGTCACCCAGGCCCAGCAGCGCCTTCAGATTGACTTCCGCTGCCGCATTGATTGCCTCGTATTCCTTGCTGCGATGACTTATTTCAAGAACGGACATCCCACAGCCGTGGTAATCAGCCAGTTCCACCTGGGCACGTGCGATCACGTCAAGCGGCAACGCTGCCGGGCCGGGATTGAAGTTGTGGATCATGATATCCCCCTTTATCCTTTCGAGCAGGCTCGCTGTGAAACATAGTATACTCGAAATGTTAACGTGCTTACCTAGAAGGAAGGAGTATGCAAGTACTTGTTATCGGCGGCGGTGTCGCCGGTCTGGTGTGTGCGCGGACACTCCACCGCAAGGGGTATGAGGTGACCCTGATCGAAGCCACCGATGGTCTCGGTGGCCGGGTGCGTTCTGATCAGGTTGATGGCTTTATCCTCGACCGTGGGTTCCAGGTGCTCTTTACCGCGTACCCGGCGGTACAACGGCAACTTCAGCTCTCGGCGTTAGACCTGCGAGCGTTTGATCCAAGTGCGATTGTCGTCTGGCAAGGCCGTCACTTCGTGTTAACCGATCCACTCCGGGATCGCAATCTTGCGGCACTAGCCGGGGCTGTGCTAGCGTCGGTCGTTCCCTTTAGCGATAAGCTCCGCACCCTCCAGGTGGCGTTGCGCATGCGCCGGCACACGATTGATGACCTGCTGGCCGGCCCGGATCGCACCACGATTGAAGAGTTACGGGCACTGGGGTTTAGCACCCAGATGATTGACCGCTTCTTCCGCCCCTTCTTCGGCGGCATCTTTCTGGATCGGTCGCTACAAACCAGCGCCAAGTGTTTCCGGTTCAACTTCAAGATGATGAGCGACGGTGAGACAGTCGTGCCGAATCGGGGGATGGGCGCCATTGCCGAACAACTCGCGACTGATCTGCGCACAGCCGGACGCATACGGCTCAATACACGGGCGGTGGCATTGGTAGAGGAATCTGGCAGGGTGTGCGGCGTGCGTCTCGCCGACGGCAGTACAATGATGGCCGACGCCGTCGTCCTGGCAACCCCGGCCCCCGAAACAGCCCGCCTCAGCGGTCTACCGATGCCGGAAGGCCAGCTCGGTTCGGCATGTGTCTGGCTGGCTACCCGCCAGCCGCTGTATCGGGGCAAGAAGCTAATCCTGAATGCCGACGAAAAAGCCTTTGTCAACACCCTTGCCCCCATGAGTGCAGTGGCACCGGGCTATGCGCCCGCCGGCTGGCATCTCTACGCCGCAGCGATCCTCGGCGTTCCCGAACAGGATGACAGCACGGTCGTCGCCCGCACAATGGTCGATCTGAATCGCATGTTCATCAACAAAGCCACGGCCACCACTGCGCTGGCGAATGCCCGTATCCTGCGGGTTGACCGGATTCCATTCAGTCAGTTCCGCCAACCACCCGGCCTGCACCCCAACCTGCCCGACAACCGAACCGAACGGCGTGGTCTGTATCTGGCCGGGGAAGTGACGGAAGCCAGTAGCATCAATGCTGCCATGCTTAGTGGCGAACGCTGCGCAGAGGCAATCCAGGTCGATCTATCACGCTGACAACACGTCCGGAAACAGCTATAATGCATCTAACCGTAGATGCGGTGGCAATGCGCAAGGGAAGGGGTCGTTCCATGATCAACTATGGCAGCAAGAAGGACGAGGGCGAGGCGGGCAAGGGGGTCGGCGAAGCACTGCGTTCGATGAGCGATCAGATCGGTCGCCAGGCGCAAGAGATTAAGCGGTTGCAGGAAGCGCTTGAGGCAGCGCAGCAGGATGCCACAGCCGCCGAAAAGGTACGCAAGGCGTTGGCCGAGGCTGAAGCACGGCTGGCGCAGATGGAGGCTGAACTGAAGCGATTGCGCGATCAACAGGCTACGGCCACTGCCGGCAGCAAAACAGTAAGTCCAACGGCCTCCGCCACTGACATCAGTGGTGCCATCGGTGCGCTGGGCAGCAGTGGCGTGGTCAAGATCGGCCCCAGCACCCCGGCAGCCACCCCCACAACCGGCGGCTTACAGGTTGGTGGTGTGGCGTATGTGCAAAAGGCCGGCGGCAAAAATCTGCGCCTGCGCAGCGCCCCTGGCCTCGACTCAACCGTCCTCGACGGCCTGCCCCCCGGCACGCAACTCACGCTACTGGCCGGCCCGCAAGAGAAAGACGGTTATCCGTGGTGGCAAATTCGCACGACCGATGGGCGCGAAGGCTGGGTCGCCGGTACCGAACTGGTCACCAGCCCGGAAGATTAAGACAGTGGTCATCCGTCTACTGCCGGGTAGGATGTAGTTACCTCGCGTAGGTGCGGGAGCGTGGCTTTTGCAGTTGCCATGCCTGATACCGGGCAATGTCGCATCGGTTATTCTGCCGGTCACGGGGATAACATACATTTTCAGGATCATCTGGCTGGGCGATGATGATTACTGAGATAAATCTGGTAGCCCTACCGCACACCTGTAGGGGCGACGCATGCGTCGCCCCTACTCACCGATGGCACACCTGAGAACGCTTCAGCACGAGGATCACCTTTGGCACCCTGTCGAGCAAACTGTGGTGTAACGTCACATCTGCTCATTACTCATACCGCAACGCCTCAATCGGCGGCAACAGTGCTGCCCGTCGGGCCGGGTAGTAGCCGAACCCGATCCCGATCACCGACGCGAATGTCAGGGCCAGCACGATGCCGATCCATGAGATACCGGTGGCAATGCCGCTCACCGTGCTGATCAGCCAGACAATGCCGATTGCGCCGATCACACCGATTAAACTGCCCACCAGACTCAGCGCCACCGCTTCCATCACAAACTGACCAAGCACATCACCATCGCTGGCCCCTAGCGCCTTGCGTACCCCAATCTCGCGGGTGCGTTCGGTGACCGCGACCAGCATGATGTTCATAATGCCAATGCCACCAACGACCAAACTGATCCCGGCGACTACGGCAATGAAACCGGTAATCGCAGTACTGATGCCGGCCAGCACGTTCAGGGCCTGCGTGGGGGTCTGGAGATCAAAGTCGTTGATAGCATCGGCGGGAACATTCCGCGCCGCCCGTAACGTGCGTTCGATCAAGGCTACCGCTTCGTTGAGCTGCTGTTCACTCTGCAAGCCGAGCAGGATACTGCTCATTTGCAACCCACGCCCCGGCAGGTCAAGATCGCCGATCAGCCGTAGCCGCATGGTGCTTACCGGGGTAAAAATGCGACCGTCGGTCGAGAACGGCCCACCGTTTTCGTTGATAATGCCGATAATCTCAATCGGCTGGCCGTTCACCTCAATCGTTTGCCCAATAACATTCCGCAACGCCTCTTTGTCGGCACCGAAGAGATCACGAGCCACCAGCCAGCCCAGCACCCCAACCCGCGCTCCGGTTGCTTCATCGGCGGGGGTTAGAAAACGTCCGTGCAGCATTGGTGTGCGCTGAACCTGGGGATAGTCAGCACTGGTGCCAACCAGTAGGGTCTGCAAAGCGACCGTACCGGCCCGGGCCTGGGTGCTGACCGTGATTTCTGGTGCAATCGCCCGAAACAGATCAGGACGGTCGCTAACCAGTTGATTCAACACCTGAAAATCCTGGATCGAGAGCAGACCGTAGCCGGGCACATCACGGGCACCCTTCGCCCGCGGATCGCCCGGCGTCACGGCAATCCGGCGGGTACCCAGATCAACAAATTGCTCGAAGACCTGCCCCTGCAAGGCGTTCCCCAGTGACAACACTGCAACCAGTGTCCCCGCGCCGATAATGACGCCGAGCATGGTCAGTAACGAGCGAAATTTATTAGCGCGCAGGCTGTCAAACGCCATTGCAATTAACTCAGTGAGCATAGTTCCCTCTCATCATGGTCTGGCCGTACCAGCGCATCAGGCAGACTCGTCGGTTGGCTGACGCCGCACCGGTACCGGTACTGGCTCCAGATCACGACTCCGCTCAACCTCTTCCAGCACCTCAACCCCGTAGTATTCGCTCAAGATATTGTCAACCAGGCGTCCGTCACGCAGACCGATCACCCGATCCATGTGCCGGCCAATCTCCGGATCGTGGGTGACAATCACGATAGTTCGCCCCTGTTCGCGATTGAGCTGGCGAAAGAGCGCCATAATCTCGGCCCCGGTGCGCGTATCGAGGGCACCAGTTGGCTCGTCGGCCAGAATGATCGCCGGATCATGCACCAGTGCCCGCGCAATCGCCACCCGCTGCTTTTGCCCACCCGACAGCGTGTTGGGCAGGTTATTGAGCTTGTGACCCAGACCGACCGCTTCCAGAGCTGTGTGCGCCCGTTCGGCCCGTTCGTGCGCACCGACCCGACCGTACACCAGCGGCAACTCCACATTTTTCTGCGCCGTCAGGCGGGGCAACAGATTAAAGTTCTGGAAGACGAAGCCCAGCTTCCGATTGCGAATCCGGGCCTGTTCCTGGCGGTTCAGACGCGAAACATCAACGTCATCAAGGATATACTCGCCATTTGTCGGGCTGTCGAGCAACCCGATCAGCGTCATCAGCGTACTCTTACCGCTCCCCGATGGTCCCATAATGGCGACCGTCTCGCCCTCTTCAATCGTCAGGCTAATATCGTCCAGCGCAACAAATTCGCCATCGCCGGTTGGGAACGTCTTGCGAATATTGCGCAACTCAACAATTGGCCGGCCTCGATATTCAGTCGTCACAGTAACACTCCTTCCAGGATTTGATTAGCGCACAACAACCTGCTCGCCTTCAGCCAGACCACTCTTGATTTCGACCAGACCGTTGGCCTGCAATCCAACCAGAACGGACCGCTCGCTGATGGTGCGCCGCCCATTTTCGTCAGTAGTGACAACCTGAACCAGGGTCTTGGCACCTTCATTGCGAAGAGCAGTCACCGGAACCTGCAAGACATTACTGCGCGTGGCGGCAATAATCGCAGCCGTGGTGGTCATCCCAGCGCGCACCGGTTGGCCGGACGGATCAAAGGCAACGGTCACGCGATAAGCGGTAACGGCACTGGTACCGGCGGGGAGCGGCTCGATGTTCACCACCTCACCACGGAATGGCGGCCCCTGCAGAGCATCAACCGTCACCTCTACCGGTTGCCCAGGCGCCACCCGCGCCACATCAACTTCATCAACCGTCACTTTCACCAGATAGCGACTGACATCAATCAGGACAATCGGGGTCTGACCACTGACCGCTTCACCCGCCGAAACATTCACAGCGGCCACCACACCGGCAAATGGTGCGCGCAGCGTAGCCTCTTCCAGGCGGATGCGGGCCGCTTCGAGTTGTGCCTGGGCCTGGGCCAGCCGAGCTTCGGCGCGGGCCAGATCGCTGGCACGTGGATCGGCAGTCAATTGAGCGAGACGGGCCTGCGCCGCGGCGAGTTGTGCCTGCTGGGCGGCAATCGCGTTCTGCCGTGCTGCACCAGTCAGACGGGCTAGTTCGGCCTCGGCCCGCGCCAGTTGCGCTCGGGCCGCAGCTATTGCATCACTGTCAGGGCCGGCCAGAATTGCATCGAGATCGGCCTGTGCGCTAGCTACCCGTGCCTCAGCCGTAGCCAGACCGCTCACCTCATTTTGCACCGCCGTCTGATACGCGATTTGGGCCTGGGCTAATGCAGATTCTGCATCGGTCAATGTTCGTGCCGCTCGCTCGAACGCACGTTCAAAATCGCGCTGCTCGGCTTCGTTGAGAGAGCGTCCGGTGCGCGGATCGGTACCATTTGCCTTCACGTGCTCCCAATTCCAGTAGGCATCACTGTATGCACTCTGAGCGTTACGCAAAGCATTGGCCTGAGCTTCTACTCGTGCCAGGGCCTCAGATTTAGCCGCCGAAAGCAGATCGCGCTGCCGCTCAAGTTCGGCCTGGGCCTGCACCAGAGCTGCTTCAGCGCGTACCCGTTGCTCATTCGTAGCCCCGTTCAGCAACTTCTGCAAACGCTCACGGGCTTCGGTCACCGCAGCCTGCGCAGCCGCAATATCTGCCGGCGTCACATTCGTCTGCGTTTGCGCCAGCCCGGCCTGAGCAGCGGCAACCAGTGCCTCGGCCTCAGCCTGCTGTTCGGGCGTTGCGCGCTCGCGTAGCGCCTGTAAATCGGCCTGCGCCAGAGCAACGGCTGCCTCAGCCGCCGCCACATCGGCCTGCAACTGGCGGTCATCGAGGCGCAGCAACGGATCACCTGCCGCAACCTGCTGCCCGACCGTCACCAGCACCTCTTGCACCCGACCACCGAGCGTCAGGCTCAACTCAGCGGTCTGGTTCGGTTGAACCGAACCGGTAGCATTAACGGTCAACCGCAAATCGCCACGGGTTACCGGGGCCAGACTGAGACCGGCCAGCGGATCGGCAGTCGATGCGGCAGTGAAACGAACAACAACTGTCACGATAACTGCAATCAAAAGGCCGGCCGCAATCAACACCGGCCAGGGAAGACGGGGTAAACCAAAACGCGGTCGAGACTGGGGTAACGTACTCATGCCTGTACTGCTCCTACTGAAGAATTGGGCGTGGTGGGCTGACCAACGCCGTGCAAAAAGAGATCGACTAACAGAGACGGGGAGACGCTACCCACCCACTGCGCCATCGGACTGGGGAGGGTCATCTCGTGAAAGGTTTCGCAGAGACTGAGAAACAGCATCGCTGCTGTCGCCGCCGAAAGATTACTGCGGATCAAACCGGTGGCAATTGCTTCGTCCATCACCCGGGTAAGGGGGGCAAACAAATGCCGGTAAAAGGCAACACTCAACCTGGCCCGGGCCGCGTCACCGAGATGCTCCATCATCTCGTGGCGCATCATGCGCATATCGCCTTCATAGTCCATCAGCACCGTCGCCATAGCTTGCAGACGCTCGTGCAGTGGGTGATCAGCGGTAAGCAGGTTAGTTAGCGGCT
>NZ_DAOUBI010000182.1:0-37067 GCF_034432675.1 Chloroflexus sp.
AGTTATCCCACTATCACGATTGTTCTTGCTACGATGCTGCTGATGGATCACGCTTGCCTGTCCAGGTGCTACCCCCTGTCACGATGTGACAGGGGGTTTTTTGTTGGTATGCCACCCTGCGGTGAGTAACATCTCCCGCTGATATACGACCTGACGGGGCAACGCATGCGCTCCCCATTCCCCGCCTATGCATTACCCACAACTGGTGTCAATCATGGGTGTATCAGCGCGTATGATCGCCATGGATGCCGTTTTGGGCGACTGGCCCGGTGACAGTGCGCCGCTCCAGCCGTGCCAGCACGTACTGGATGAATTGCTCTACCCGTTCGTCATACGTGTGTCGCACGGTTTGGAGTGCGGCAGCCATACTGCCGCACCAGTCGTGCTCGCGATCTGGCGCGGATTGCAGCGGCCTCCCGCGCCGGTACGTGCCCCTATGATGGGGATGGCTGAACACAGGCCAGCAGCCTGCCCCACAGCGTGCTCGTGCCGGTGGTGTGTAGAGGCGGGTTCCGTAGGAGCGGGTTGAGAACCCACCCCTACGGACGGTACCTGTACCGTTCACCTGACCATCCACGGGATGCGATGGATGGGAATGTCTTGCATCGCGTGCCATGGCGTGCAATGGATGGTTGTTCAGATGTGATCGCAGCCGCTACGCTCCCCGCCCCCACGCAGCGCTATGCATCACCCATACCCAGGTTGTCACCTTCTTCGCTCGTGAGCAGTGCCTATCTCATTGTGCGCGATCCTGGACACTATCGCGTTGCATCGCTGTCGCGAGGGTCTCACGTCACGCATGGGTAGCGGATGGTCGCAGTGGTAGCGGCGGTAGACGGTGTATCCGACCGTGGGACAGGCTGGAAGCCTGCCGGCGGTGGCGATGATGCCGGCACGCGGACTGGAAGCCAGTGCCACGGGAAACGCATGCAGCCTGGCATAACGCAGCGTGACATGTGGGTAATGCATAGATTCCCCACCAGTGCTACGCTATTCTGACCTGGTTGCCCAAGTCCATCCCCCACTGACAGCAGACCAACGCAGGGGGATGTATCCCTGCGTCGATGGCATCACCCGGCACAGCGCGTGCGGAAGCAGCACCTATCCGCACGCCAGATGATGAAGATGCCTACTATCGGCATGGAAGGAGAATGTCGGTGTCGTGTGCACCGGGGATCATACACTTTCAGGTGATGCAGACCGTGCACTCGCGTTGCCCTTCGCGTGGGATCACCTAGCACAGCGCGTGCGGAAGCATGGCTTCCGCACGCCAACCATACGACACTATCCTTCTGATTGGGGGAGAGATGCTATCCTGTTGGGTAATCGCTATCCGGTAGCGATCACTTCTACACAAACGCCGAGATACCGGTGATCGCACGGCCAACGATCAGGGTATTCATCTCGTGCGTGCCTTCATACGAATAGAGCGCTTCGGCGTCGGCGAAGTAACGCGCTACCTCGTGTTCGAGGAGAATGCCATTACCGCCAAGCACCGCCCGGGCAAGCGCCACGGTTTCCCGCATCTTTTCGCCGCAAAAGACCTTCGCCAGTGATGCCTGTTCCTGACTGACTTTACCGGTACGCGCAGCGATCTGACTCATCCGCAGGCACATCGTCTGCATAGCGGTGACGTTGGCGAGCATCTGTACCAGACTGTTCTGCACCAGTTGAAATCCCCCAATCGGTCGCCCGAACTGAATCCGCTGCTGCGCATAGGCCAGCGCCCGTTCGTAAGCCCCCATTGCCACACCGGTCATTGCCCAGGCGACGGCAGCCCGCGTGATTCCCAGTTGGCGGGCAATGCCTCGAAAGCCACCCACATTGGGTAAGCGGTTAGCTTCAGGCACTCGACAGCCATTCAGGCGAATATTGGCATTTTGCACGGTACGCAAGGCGATTTTGCCTTCCAACCGTTCAACCTCGTAGCCAGGCGTGCCACGTTCGACAATAAAGCCCTGGACCTGGTTATTAGAGACATCGCGCGCCCAGATGATATTGATGTCGGCGATTGGGGCATTGCCGCTCCACTTCTTTGCGCCATCAAGCACCCATACACCACGCTCGAAGTGCGCTGTTGTGGTCAGGCCGGCAGCAGTTGCTGAACCAACGTCGGGTTCGGTGAGCGCCCACGATCCGATCAACTCAAAGCGTTGCATCGGTGGCAGCCAGCGTTGCTTCTGTTCCGGGGAACCGAAAAGATCGATTGATCCCATGCAGAGACCCCAATGGACACCGAAAAAGGTGTAGATAGAAGGATCAACTCTGGCCAGCTCCATGCAGGCTATACCGGTCAACACCGGGCCAAGGGCATCGATTTTGTACGGGCGCGTCCCGAAGGTCTCGGCAATCAGATGGGCAAAGCCCGGCACGATCTCGTGTGGAAACTCACCGCGCTCCCAATAGGCGTTCGCCAGCGGACGCACTCGCTCTTCCATGTAGGTGCGGATCTTTTGTTGAATTGCACGCTCCTCGGGTGAGAGGTCGGCCAGAATATCGTAGAAATCGCTGTTGATTGGCGGCACGCGTGTGGGGCGTCGCTTGGACGTGATGCTCTTCCACAGTAGACCAATCTCTTGTGGCGTTACGCTGCGAAGCGCACGAATCGTATCGAAGAGCGGAACGTGAACATGTTGAAACATGCGGGTGAGACTGGCGGGAAGGGTGACGAATGCCATACGGGACTCCTGTTCATCGTTGAGCCTAGGGTAACTTCTTTGTTAATGGAAATAATTGAGCGTTTGAGTATGACGCGATGCGTTATTCTATTGTGAGTGTAGCACAGATATGCCTGCTATGTCAATAACAATCATGTCAGATTCAAACGGGCCACACTCCACATAAACCGCTCAGCGGGCCAGAAACCCAGAAGCCGACAGCCGGTAACGATTTCGTCATCGCCCGCCTCGACGAACAGGTACACCCGTGACGCCAATCTAAAACAGAGCTGGGTCAGCGCTCCGATGCAGCCCTGCAATGCCGGCACAGCCGCCGGCTGCATCGCCCATCCAATCTCGATCACATCGTGTGTAGCAAAACAGGTAGCCGCAATTGCCTGAAGTTGACCAGTCGTAGCAACCACACCAAAGGCCGGGCCACCGACAGGATGCCAGGATTGCCAGCCTGCGGTGGCGTTGTGTAATGCAACAAGATCGGCTCGCATATCGGCAGACAAACGCTGCGCAGCGGGTTGTTCACTCAGGCGCAGCGTCTCCGGTTCGGCAACCATCTGGTAGAGCAAGCGACTCTCTTCAACCTGCACCATTCCGTTCAACAACGACATACGCGCCAGCGGCAGCAGCACACCAACCGGTTGGCCCTGCAGGTGCGGGTGAGCTTCAACCAGGCCGGCAAGCAAGGGCGGTAAAACACCGGGAAAATCCACCACAAATGACAATCGGGGTAACGGCAGATCACGACGTATTGACGCAACACCCACGACCGTCTCGTTGCTCAATGCGACGAGCGTATACGAAGATGTGCGCAACTGCGTCATCTGTCCCAAACTGATCGCATTGCGATAGGGTGAACGGCGTAAAAATGCCAGTGCCGCCGGGTAGGTTTCCGCGCTGATCTCAGTAATCGATAGGGGCATAAATCATCTCCAACGAACGATCCGATCAGGCGGTACCTGGCCTGTGAGGAACGCGCTTGATACGACTGCTACTGGCTATTTAGGTAGCGACACCTGGCAGCAGTGTTGTGCATTTTTATGATAAACTGCTTCAGGTGAGAGCGCAAAATGGTTGACGGTCTACACTACAATCGTCTACAATAAGCGCAGGAAGAGGCTGATCTGTCATTTCATCGGCTGTTGAACAGGCCATACTCTTATGCAAAAACTTACTGCTGCTCAGATTCGCGAAACGTTTCTTTCTTTCTTCATCCGTCATGGCCATACCCACGTGCCCAGCTCGTCGCTGGTCGTTGCCGACGATCCGACATTGCTGTTTGCCAATTCGGGTATGGTGCAGTTTAAAGATGTATTTCTGGGTCGTGAACAACGCCCCTATAGCCGGGCCGTTACCGCCCAAAAATGTCTGCGTGTCAGTGGTAAACACAATGACCTTGAAGAGGTAGGACCATCACCACGTCACCATACCTTCTTTGAGATGTTGGGCAATTTTTCGTTTGGCGATTATTTCAAAGCCGAAGCAATTGCCTTAGCCTGGAAGTTGCTGACCGAAGAGTTTAAGTTGCCGGTTGAACGCTTGTGGTTCACGGTGTTCGCCGGTGATGATGAGGTCCCGCCAGACGATGAAGCGGCTGCGCTGTGGATTGCCCAGGGCGCCGATCCATCGCGTGTGCTGCGTTTCGGTCGCAAAGATAATTTCTGGGTGATGGGTGATACCGGCCCCTGCGGCCCCTGCTCTGAGATCACGATGTATATCGGCGATGATCTGAGCCAGATGCGGGCTGAGGGCGTTAATTCCGATGATCCGAATTACGTCGAGATCTGGAATAACGTGTTCATGCAGTACGATCGGGCTACCATGCAGCCGCTCCCCCGCCCTTCGGTCGATACCGGCATGGGGCTAGAGCGCATGGCCATGGTGATGCAGGGTGTGCATAGCACATACGAGACCGATCTCTTCGTCGCGATTATCAATCAAATCATCAAGACACGCGGCAGCGATGAGGAGCATTACCATGCGCACCGCAGTGCCTACCGTGCGATTGCCGATCACGCTCGTGCCATCGCCTTTCTGATTGCTGATGGCGTGCTACCCGGTAATCTGGGCCGTTCGTATGTGTTGCGCCGCATTTTGCGCCGGGCCGCTTATCAGGGACGCACGATTGGCTTTGAACGTCCGTTCCTTGCCGACGTGATCACGTCGGTTATCGAGCAGATGGGTGATGCGTATCCTGAACTGGTGAAACGCCGCGAGCTGGTTTTGAGTGCGGCCGATCAGGAAGAACGCCAGTTTTTACGCACCCTGAGTGGTGGGCTGACGCGCCTGCAAGGAGTGATCGAGCAGGTACGAGCGCGGGGCGAGCAGGTTATTCCCGGTAATGATGCCTTTGTTTTGAAAGACACCTATGGCTTTCCGCTCGACCTAACCCAGAAGATTGCCGCCGAGCAGGGGTTGACGGTCGATGAAGCCGGTTACGAAGCGGCAATGGCCGAACAACGGGCACGCTCACGGGCAGCGGCGGCCAGTAAGCGCGGTGGTGAAGCCGATCTGTGGGCCGATCTCGATCTGCCTGCATCCCACTTTACCGGCTATGAGCGGTTGAGTGACCGGGCAACGGTTATCGGCATGCTGGGCGACGGCGAGGCGCTGACCAGTGCCGATACCGGTCGGAGTGTGCAGATCGTCCTTGACACGAGCCCATTCTACGCTGAAAGCGGTGGTCAAATTGGCGATACCGGTCTGCTGGTAGGGCCAGAAGGATCGGTTCAGATTGAGGACACCCGGCGTCCATTACCGGGACTGATTGTGCACTACGGACGGGTAGTGAACGGGCGAATCAGCGTTGGTGATCAGGTACAGGCGACCGTCGATATAGTACGACGGGCCGACATTCAACGCAATCACACGGCCACCCACATGCTCCAACGGGCATTGCGCGATGTGCTCGGCGAGCATGCAGCGCAGGCCGGTTCGCTGGTGGCGCCTGATCGGTTGCGTTTCGACTTTACCCATACCAAAGCGGTTGATCCCGAAGCGTTGCGCGAGGTCGAGCAGCGGCTCAATGCGTGGGTACGTGCCGATACCACAGTACGCTGGGAGATAACCGGTTATCAGGACGCGATGGCTCGTGGCGCCATCGCTCTCTTCGGTGAAAAGTACGGTGATACGGTACGCCTCGTGACTATCGAGCGCGGTCAGACGCTTGCCGAAGGTGAATTTGCGTCTCGTGACAGCCTGGAGCTGTGTGGAGGTACGCACGTTAATCACACCGGCGAGATTGGCTTTGTGCGGATTGTGAGCGAAGGTAGCATCGGCAGCGGCATTCGCCGTATCGAGGCGTTGACCGGTCGCGGCGCGGAAGGATGGGTTGAACAGCAAGCCCAGACCCTCCGTGAACTGGCGGCGCGGATCAATGCCCAACCGGCCCAACTGCTCGAACGAATTGATGCCCTGCTGGCCGAACACCGCCAGCGGAAACAAGAGCTGGAAGCGCTACGCAGCAAACTGGCTCGCGAGCAGCTCGATCTTTTACTGGGCCGGGTTCAGCATGTTGCCGGGGTGCCACTCCTTGCCGCTGAAGTTGAGGCCGACTCTGTTGATCGGCTACGCGAAATGGGAGAGTATCTGCGCGATAAATTAGGGAATGGCGTGATTGTGTTGGGTGCTCAGATCAACGGCAAACCGCAACTGCTCACCATCGTGACTCCCGATCTGGTACGGCGTGGTCTCAATGCGGTTCAACTGGTCAAGCCACTAGCTGCCCTGGTCGGCGGTGGTGGTGGAGGGCGACCAGAGATCGCGCAGGCGGGAGGTCGCCATCCCGACAAGCTGGCCGCTGCTATCGGCGCAGCGGTAGAGGTGCTCGCCGGGCAGGCCGGGTAGTTGTAAGACACGATACTGGATACTGACGCACGTAAACGGGCAACTGCATACAGTTGCCCTTCGCAAGTACCACACAAGGCGCAACCGGGAGAAGTGGATAGCCGGGAGGGGCTATGATGACGGATGAGACGGCGCTGGTTCTCGCCTTACCAGAAGATACTGCCGAGTCGTTGATGGCGAAGGTGCGCACCACCCACGCAGCCAACGTGCAAATCCTGGCTCCAGAGGGCACCGTTGCCTTGCAACGAGTCGCCGGTACTGACGCACTGCGCGATCTGGCCACAGCGGCAGGGGTAAATCTGACCATCATCAGTTCCGACCCAGGCATCCTCAAGGCAGCCCGCCAGAGTCGACTGGCAACCATCGAAGTCACCGGTGCTCACGTCCAGGCCCCGGTGCCGTCTACCCCATCCGCTCCCGGTGAAGACCTGCCTGCGGAAGATTTAGAATTTCTGGCAGCCCTCGATGAACTGGCGGCGAACGGTAACACTCTCGATTTGTTTGCACCGCCGTCTGATCAGAAGCGGCCAGTTGCAGCCGATACACGCCCTATCGCCGCCCCAGAAACCCGTCCAATCCCCATCCCTTCCAGCCCTTCAACGCCGGCAACACCACCGGCTATGGGGGATGATGACCTTGAGTTTTTCGACGCTCTCGACGATCTGGCAGCAGCGTTCGAGCAGGAGCGTACCGGTACACCTCCGCCACCAATCCCTTCTGCGCGTGAGGCTTCCGCACAACCAACCCGTGTGCGACCGGAAGACATTCAGCTTTCAGAGGCAGAAGTTGCCCGCGCCGGCCAGATTGGGCGGCGTAGCGAAGCTGATCGCGCCCAACGCACAACGGCTGCGCCACGCCGTGAGGCGCACCCGGAGCCGGTTGCGCCTCCGGCACAGCGTGCAGCCACTCCTGTACCGCGAGCCACTACTCGCTCACAGCTATGGCTTGTCGGAGCACTCCTCATCGGGTTGATCGTGCTCGCGGTGTTGACAGGCATCTTTATAGTGGCTACCCAGAGTGTGACCATCGTTGTACGCTTGCCCGTGCGCGAAACAACGCCGGTTGTCGGCCTGGCCATTCCGATAACCCTGGTGAGTACTGCATCGGCCAACGCAGTCAGTGCTGAACCACTGGAGACAACCGTCGCCATTAGCACGCGCGGGGAGGTGACCGAGGGTGTGCTAACCCCGGTAAGCAGTGCATCCGGAACCATCACCCTGTTCAATCAAAACACCCAACCGATCACCATCCCGGCAGGAAGTGAGTTCGTCGCGTTTGGGCCTGACAATCAACCGATCCCGTTTATCAGCAAGGCCGATGTTACCGTGCCCGGCGCTGTAACAACACGCAGTGGTAATCAGATTATCACAACGTTTGGTGAGGCAGCCGTACAAATCGAGGCTCGCTCGCCGGGGAGTGCCTCAAACATTCCTGCCAATACCATCCGCGAGCTACGGATCGCTGGTGGTCCGACGATTAATCTGGTCAGTGGCCTGTTGACGGTATCACACGATGCGATTGGCGGTGGAACTGATGAAGAGGTGCGGGTGATCAAAGAGAGTGATGTGCGGCGTTATCTCGCTCAGGCGCTCACCGATCTCGATCAGGAAGCACGGCGACAACTCGATGGCCTGGCGCTGGCGCGTAACCTGCGTCTCGAACCAACAACCGTCTCTCCCAGCCGGACAGAACTCGAACAGTTAGCGGGTTTTGAGCTGATCGTCGATCCACCGATTGGCACATCACTGTCGCGTGATAATCCTTTCTTCACGCTCACCGTGCAGTCGCGCTACAGCGGACTGGCGATCAGCGGGGACTCGGCAGCTTTCCAGCGTCAGTTAGCCGATGCCTTCAACAGCCAGCTCATTCAGAATGGTCAGTTGCGTCCAGGCGATTGCCGTGCGGCGTTTGTCCAGAACTGGCGTTGGGACGGCACCACCCTGCGTATTGATGGCAGCATTGGGCCTGATCCAGCCTGTGGTAACGAGCTTGATCCAGCAATACGGGCGGCCATTCAGAATGCCGTACTGGGTCGGACGCGCACCGAAGCCGAGGCCGCGCTGCAAGAACTGGTTGTCGCCGGACGCCTGACCGGATTTGAGTTACCCGACAATGTAGATCGCTTCCCAGGCTGGAGCTGGCAGTTGCGGATTCTTCATGAATGACCAGATTATTCTCGCGCTCGATGTCGGCAAGCGGCGAATCGGCGTGGCGATCAGCGATGCCGATGCCCGCATTGCCGCACCCTTAACGACCATCAATGCCCACCCTCCAGAACGCGCCATCGCCCAGATTGGGCAACTGGTACAGGAACATGGGGTTAGCCGGGTGGTTGTTGGCCTGCCACTGACGATGCGTGGCGAGCGCGGCCCACAAGCTGAGGTGGTGCAACGCTTTGCCGATACTTTGAGCAGCGCACTTTCGTGCCCGGTTGAGATGTTTGATGAGCGGCTAACCAGTGTCGCTGCCGAACAGATGTTACGCAACCTTGGCCTCAAACCGGCCAAAATCAAAGCCCAGATCGATCAGGTAGCCGCATCGATCATCTTACAAGACTACCTCGATGCCCGCCGGAGTAACCCAAACAGAAGCCATGAACTACCACATTCGTCCGATTAGCGCTGCTGAAACTCGCCCGCTGCGTCAGCAGATTCTGCGTCCACACCAGACCATTGCCGAACTGGTCTACCCCGGCGACGATCATCCGCTTGCGCTCCACCTGGGAGCATTCATTACCGAAACCCTGACCGGCATTGCCTCGTTCGCCCCGGAAGCCTGCCCAGACGTACCGGCACAGGCGGCGTGGCGACTGCGCGGTATGGGTGTGCTGCCGGCGGTTCAGCAAAAAGGCATCGGCACCGCGCTGCTCGACGCTGGCATTCATTATGTAAAACAACAGCGCAGTGATCTGGTCTGGTGTCATGGACGGAGCAGCGCACTGCCGTTTTATCGCCGCTACGGCTTCGTCACCCACGGCGACGAATTTGTCGTTCCGCACACCGGGCCGCACTACGTGCTGCTGTACTGGATCAGATAGGGGAAGTGCCCACGCTCACAAAATATAACCGCGCTTACGGGCCACCTCTTCTTTGTGCTTACGGAACAGAATATCGCGTTCGGTACCCTTAATCTCGCGGCTATAGGTGGACAGAATACGCTCAACCTCAGCGTCGATCTCCTCTTCGATCTTCAGATCGGCAACAATGGCGTCATAAATCGCCTTCACCCGCAACGCCCGCCCATCACTCGGACGCTGACCGGGCTGATCGCAATACGCCAGTAACCCTCGCGCGGCCAGTTCATCGTGCAGGCGCTCGGCAATCCGGCGCACTTTGTCTTCAGTGAGTCGCATATATCACCTCGGTCAATTCATAAACGCTTTCGAGAAAGGCAACTTATTCAATTGTACCAGATGAGATAAATACGCGTCTCGATCTGACCAATAGCCCCGCCAGTTGAGTTGCAGGTTATACAATCCATAGCAGCAAGTTCCAACCGTTATGTACGAAAGGAAGCAACTGTTGCGTATGAAACGTTACACAAAGGATATTGACAAGTCAAAAAGACGTGCTACAATGGCCTCAATAAGAAAAATAGCACGCTCAAACAACCGCTTTTTTTTTATTCGTCGTAATGAAACGTTTCATGTTTTCGTGTGCGCATATCGGATGCGCTTTGTTCGCTCCTTTGCTGTACATTCATGCAGTGGTGAAACATCATGGAACACCTGTTTGCCAGCACCTATGGCTACTTTCGAGCCGATGGACGGGAATACGTGATCACGACGCCCTTCACCCCCCGCCCCTGGGGGAACGTGATCAGCAATGGCGACTACGCGATGATGGTGTCGCAAACCGGATCGGGTTATAGCTGGCGCAACAATGCCGGTCAAAACCGGATTACCCGTTCATTTCAAGACCTGATTCAGGACAACTGGGGAAAATATCTGTACCTGCGCGATCTCGACAGCGGGCAGTATTGGGCAGCCACGTACAAACCAACCTGTCATCAGTACGATCACTATCAGGTCAGGCACGGCCTGGGCTATTCATCGTTTGAACAGATCGTACAAGGCATTCACAGCATCCTGACCGTCTTTGTCGCCCCAGATGATCCGGTCGAAATCTTTCAGCTTACCCTCACCAATCAGAGTGATCGTCAGCGGCGTCTTGACATTACCTCATACGTCGAATGGCTGCTGGGTTTTGCCCCTGATGAACACCGTGAGTTTCACAAATTATTTATTGAGACGACGCCTGAGCCGGAGTTTCATGCGGTGCTGGTGCGCAAATATCTGTGGGGGTTTGCCGATGAACTGGGGCACCATAATAACATTGACTGGCCCTATGTAGCATTTATGGCCGCCAGTGAACCGCTGAAGAGCTTCGATGGCGATAAAGAGTCGTTTATTGGTTTGTATTCCAGTCTTGAACACCCCCAGGCAATGCAGCAACCAACGCTGGCCGGGCGTAGTGGCCGCTTCGGCGATGCGATTGCCGCTCTTCAGGTTGAAATCACGCTGGCACCGGGCGAACGTCGCACAGTGGTCTTTACGCTGGGGGCTGCACTGCAGGGAAGTGAAGACCCTCTCGCGCTCATTCAACACTATACGTCGGTCACAGCCAGTGATCAGACGTTACAGGCCGTGCATGCTTTTTGGTCGCGACTGGTTGATGCCGAGCACGTTGAGACACCTGATCCGGCCCTCAATCTGATGACCAATTACTGGCTGAAGTACCAGGCGATCTCTGGGCGATTGTGGGGAAAATCGGCCTTTTACCAGGTTTCAGCCGGCTACGGGTTCCGTGATCAACTACAAGACTGCCAGATATTTCTGGTCTGCGATCCGGCATTAGCCAAACGACAAATTCTCCTGCACGCTGCCCAGCAATTTGTCGAAGGCGATGTGTTGCACTGGTGGTTCTCGATTCGCGGTGGTGGACCACGCACCAACTGTTCAGACGATCTCCTCTGGCTACCTTTTGTGGTTGACAGCTACCTGCAAGAGACCGGTGATGTCGCTATTCTCGACGAAATGGTACCGTATTTGAACGGCCCGGCGGAGCCGCTCTACCTGCACTGCAAACGAGCTATTGAACGTGCGTTCAGTCGTTTCTCGCCACGAGGGATTCCGCTGATGGGTGATCACGACTGGAACGATGGTCTCAACGCAGTTGGCACTCAGTTACGCGGTGAAAGTTTCTGGGTGACCGAATTTCTCTACACCATTCTTGAACGCTGGATTCCACTGGCGCAGCAACGGTCAGATGAAGCATTTGCCGAACGCTGCACTGCCGTGCGCACCACCATACGGTGGGCGATGAATCGCTATGGCTGGGATGGAGAGTGGTTTTTGCAAGCCACCACCGATGCCGGCCTACCACTAGGCTCACAGCAAAATGAAGAGGGGCGCATCTTCTTGATGCCCAATATCTGGGCAGTTATCAGTGGCATCACTGATCAGCAACGGGCATGGCAGGCAATGCAGGCAGTGAGTCGTTACCTGCTGTGCGACTACGGAACCCTGCTCAATTATCCTGCCTTTACGCGCCCCCGTTCCGACATCGGTTATGTAACCCGTTATGCGCCGGGATTACGTGAAAACGGCGGGGTCTATACCCACGCCGCTACCTGGTCGGTATGGGCGTATGCCCTGCTTGGTGATGCCGACCATGCCTACGAAGCGTACCGTCGCATTTGTCCACCCAATCGCAGTGCCGACATTGAACGCTACAAAGCCGAACCTTACGTGACGCCAGGCAATATTGATGGGCCGCAATCTCCATACTTTGGTCGTGGTGGATGGACGTGGTATACCGGTTCAGCGCAGTGGCTCCACCGCGTTGCCACACACTGGATTTTGGGCATCCGGCCTCAGACCGAGGGGTTACTGATCGATCCGCTCATCCCGGCCACCTGGGGACGCTTTACCGTGCGGCGAACGTTTCGCGGTGCAATCTACGAGATCGAGGTACTCAATCCCAACCACGTCAATCGTGGGGTCATTTCACTCGAAGTTGATGGTCAACCACTCGCCGGAACGGTCATCCCGGCATTCAATGATGGGCAAACGCATTCCGTGCGGGTGGTGTTGGGTTAACAATCACGAGAAGGAGGTGAGCAACTGTAGCACGACATAGCGATGTTGCGTGTTTCAGATTCGCAGAAGACTCTCGCGTCTCAAGGAGAAGAAGCATGAAACCATTTGCCAAAGGGGGAATCGTGCTGGTGCTGGTCCTGATGTTGAGCGGACTGGCCGGCTGTTCATCAGCTCCGACAGCACCAGCCGAACAGCCGACACAGGTACCAGCCGCTACTGCCCAACCAACGACCGCAGCACCAACGTCAGCACCCGCGACCGAGCCGTCACCGGTTACGACTGACAGGCAACCCGTTACCCTGCGTTACGCCAACTGGAACCTTGGTACCGAAGAAGAGAACAACATTCAGCGTCGCCTGGTTAAGGCGTATATGGAACTCAACCCCCACGTGACCATCGAGTTTGTCGATATGTCCGGCGGTGGGTGGGATGATATGCTCAACACTTATGCGGCTCGCGGTGAATTGCCCGATGTCTTCATGGCGAACAATATGCCGCTCTACGTGAAAAACGGCTGGCTGGCCGATCTTACACTACTGGTAGAAAATGATCCCGATTGGTCATTGATCCCTGAAGTATTACGTTCGGGCGTAACCTACAATGGCCGCGTCATGGGATTACCAGCCGCGCAGTTTATCATGGGCTATTTTGTGAATCGCGATCTCTACGAAGCGGCCAACCTCGATGCACCTGAATACGGCTTTAGCGTCGAGGAGTTCAACACCGCCGCTACCAGTCTGCACAACCCGGCCCGTGGTATCCTGGGGCTTGACGAGATGGAATTTGTGATGGGCTGGTATCCCCATGTGCTCGACAACAATTTGCAGTGGTTTGGCTTCGATGGCGTCCACATGAACTACAATTCGGCTGCCTTCAAAGAGACCGTAGCCAAAGTTGCAGAGTTGAAACCCTATACCTGGCAAGGTCTCACCGACGAGCAAAAGCCGAATTTCAAGTCAGCCGGCCCATGGGAGCTGTTCCTGAACCAGGAAGTAGGCATGCGCTGGGAAGGCGGATGGGCTATTCCGCAGATTGCACAAAACGCCACCTTCGATTGGGATTTCGTCGGCATCCCTGGTGGTAATCAGGCCATCGTTATGGATATTATCGTGGTCTCCAAGACGGTGCCGAACCTGGAGGAAGCCTACCAGTTTGCCCGTTGGATGACCTTCTCGCGCACTGCCTACGCCAAAGAGGTTGAGCTGGCCCGCGAGATGGGTAGTGTGCCGAGCAAGATGCCGGTCGCGGTGGACGACGAGTCTATCCAGTTGTATCGCCAGTTCTTCGACAAACCGGGTATCAATGCGGCCCTTGCCAACCTGGACAACAGCCTGGTAGAGTCGCTGGCCAAGATCGTACCTGGCTATATCCAGGCCCGCTGGGAGGGTAAGCCGGGCATCGACATCGGTGAAGACAAGGATGTGAACATGTGGTTCATGTTCTTCCGCGCTGCCGATGGTATCTACAAATACGAAGATTACGCAGCCCAACTGGAAACTTTTGCCAACAACCTGCTCGACTCGGCACGGGCTGAGGTTGAATCGGCATTGAAGTAGTCAGGATTACGTAAGGTGAGGGTACCATTGTGCCCTCACCTTATCACAGAGCAGACAGGCGCTCAATCCATGGTATCGCGAGGCACCATGAACGCTCATCTCATGCTGCGGACAATCCAGATCATACTGGTGGTTGGACTTATCGGGTCACTGAACCCGGCGCTGGTTTGGGCCGATAGCGGACTGCGAGCACCCATCGAGGTGCGCGCCAGCACCTTCGGGTATCCAACCGGCACACATCCGCTCGCCGCACACTATCCGAAACCCAGTGTTGCCTTGCAAAACGGTGATCAGATATCGTTCACCGTTGATATACCCCAGGCCGGGGAATATACGCTGGCAATCGACGCGGTGGTGCCTGAAGAGGTCATGTTCCTGCCACCGGAAGCCCTCGTCCAGATTGATGGGCACGCTGAACACTGGCGCCTGATCTTTCCGCTCTTTTACCAGGATACCGCCGATACATTTCCGGTTGATCGTTACGGCAACGAAACGCTGATCCCACAAACCCGCCTGACCCGCTGGAGTCAGGTCTTCCTGCGCGATGTCAGTTTCAGCCAACCGTACCCGACCGTTATCTCGCTACCGGCAGGCCAACAACGGTTTCGGTTATCGATCCATGAAGCACCGGTGGTTATTGGCAGTATCTACCTGATGCCGGCTACTCGTTACCCAGGCTACATTGAATATCAGCGCGAACGACAGGCAGCGGCAACCACAGGCGTACTCATCGAACTTGAGGCAGAAAAACCGAGCTACAAAAATGACACCGCTATCCGTCCGATCAGCCGGCAAAACCTGGAGGTAACGCCCTATGATCCGTACCGCTCCCGATTAAATGTGATTGGGGGTGAGAGCTGGGATCAGAGTGGCACAACCGTCTATTATGAGTTTACCGTCCCTCAAGATGGTTGGTACAACGTTACCTTACGTGCGATCCAGGATTATAAGAACAACTTTACCGTTTATCGCCGCATCCTCATCGATGATCGCGTGCTGTTTGCAGAATTAAACGCGGTGCCCTTCAACTACGATCCGGTCTGGCGCAACTACACACTCGGTGGTGAAACACCCTACCAGATTTACCTCACACGTGGCAGCCATGTGCTTGGGATCGAAGCGACAACTGCCCCGTACCACGACTCGATTCAGCGGGTGCGGGTCGGGTTAAGAGCCATCGCCGATACTGCCTTTGAAATCAAACGGCTCACCGGCAACCAGATCGACATCTACAAAGAGTGGGAGATTGCTGACTACATCCCTGATATTCGCGAACGATTGCTTACGCTTGCCGATCAATTGCGTGCCGACCAGCAAACCCTCCTGGCCGTCAATCAGACGCCGGCTTCACCGGAAGTGCTTGCCTATCAGATGGCAATCGACAATCTCATGATCCTCGCCCAAGACCCCAACCGGATTCCGGTACGCATGAGCCGTCTCTCGGAAGGGGCCGGTTCGGCAGCCCAACTACTGGGCAGCATTCTGCCCTCATTGCAGAGCCAGCCATTGGCGATTGACAAAATCTACATCCATTCGCCTGACATAATTCCGCCCGAACCCACAATTTCGGTTGGCGCTATCGCTTTTGACTGGATGCAACGTTTTATTGCCTCTTTCCGCAGCGATCCCTATCAGAGCGCCGGTGCTGCACCTGATGAACTAGAGGTTTGGGTTAATCGTCCACAACAATACGTCAACCTACTTCAGCAACTCACCGACAAGTACTTTACTCCGCAGACCGGCATCAAGGTGAAGTTCTCGATCATGCCAAACGAGTCAAAACTCGTGCTGGCCTGTGCCGCCGGTACCCAACCCGACGTCGCCCTCGGTGTCAGCACCAATATTCCCTACGAGCTGGCAATCCGCAATGCCCTGTACAATCTGCGCCAGTTTCCCGATTTTGATCGCTTCATCCGCATCTACGCCCCCGGTTCGTTGCTCAGCTACATCATCGATCAGTCGGTCTACGCCATACCGGAAACGCAAGATTTCTGGGTAACGTATTACCGCAAAGATGTGCTCGAACGTCTTGGGTTGCCGGTACCGCAAACGTGGGATGAGGTACTTGAGATTCTGCCCGAATTGCAGCGGTATGGGATGAACTACAACACTGCCCTGTCGAGCGGTAGCGGTTTGAAGGGGTATCTGGTGACAGCCCCCTATCTTTTGAACCACGGAGCCTCGCTCTACACCCAGGAAGGATTGTCAGGACTGGGAACCGATGAAGCGATTCGGGCTATTCGCTTCATGGCCGAGAGCTTTACGATTTACGGCATGCCGCTGACAACATCCAGCTTCTACGAGAGTTTTCGGTCTGGCGAATTACCAATCGGTATCTCCAATTTTGAAACCTACCTCAAACTACTCACCGCTGCGCCTGAAATTGATGGCCTGTGGGATATTGCGCTGTATCCGGCAACTGTGTTGCCGGATGGCCGTCAGCTTCGCTATGCCACCGGATCGGCGCAGGCAGCCATGATGTTTGCTAACACCGATAAAGCGACAGAGGGTTGGACATTTCTCAAATGGTGGATGTCCACCGAAACGCAGGTCATGTTCCAGCAAGAACTCATCATGAACTACGGGCTTGAATACCTGTGGAATCCGGCAAACCTGGAAGCTTTCCGCTTCACGCCAATTCCCTCTGCCCATCGCGACATCATCTTGCAGCAGTGGCAATGGCTCCAGGAACCGGTAAAGTTACCGGGCAGTTATATGCAAGAGCGAGAGTTGAGCAACGTCTGGAATCGAATTGTCTTCGACGGTGCCAATCCACGAGCAGCGATTGATAATGCAGTAACTGTCATTAATCGCGAAATTGTGCGCAAAATGACCGAGTTCGGCTACATTCGCAATGGCGAACGGGTGCGCACCTTCACTATTCCAACCATCGATCTGGTAAAGGAGTGGATGGACAATGCGCAATGACCGGCAGACAACATGGAGCCGCTGGTGGTACAGGGAAGCCAGCGCCTACGGCTTCGTCGCACCGTATGCGTTGCTCTTCGCCATCTTTATCGCCATTCCGGTTCTGGCGGCGTTTCTGCTGTCGTTTACCTTCTTCGATTCGATTCAACCACCGCAATTTAACGGCTTGCTGAATTATATTGTGCTGTTAACCCAGGACGACATCTTTATGAAGTATGTCCTGCCCAATACGATTCAGTTTGCCGTCCTGGTCGGTCCAGGTGGGTATGTGCTGGCATTTTTACTGGCATGGATGCTGGCTCAATTGCCACGCATCCCGCGCACCATCTTTGCGCTCATCCTCTATTCGCCATCAATGACGGCCGGCGTCGCAATGTCGGTTGTCTGGCAAACGCTGTTTAGCGGCGACCAGAATGGGTATCTCAACAGTTTCTTGCTCAGCCTGAACCTGATCCAGGCGCCGATACAATGGCTCCAATCACCGCAATACCTGATGACGATCATGATCATCGTTACCCTGTGGAGCAGTATGGGTGTTGGATTCCTGGCCATGCTGGCAGGACTGCTGGACATTAACCCTGAGTTATACGAAGCCGGTGCCCTTGACGGCATTAGTAATCGCTGGCAAGAGATTTTCTACATTACCATCCCTTCGATGAAACCACAGATGCTGTTTGGGGCAGTGATGGCGATTGTCGGCACCTTTCAAGCCGGAGCAATTGGTGTTGCGCTGTCTGGCAGCAACCCCACACCGCAATACGCCGGTCAACTGATTGTCAATCACATTGAAGACTACGGCTTTCTACGCTACGAAATGGGCTACGCTGCGGCGGTTTCGGTCGTTCTGCTCTTGATGGTATTGCTCTTCAATCGTCTGGCCAACAAACTGTTCCGAGAGGACTAACATGAGGCGTAAACGCTGGTTCAACTACAGCATGCGCGATAGCGGCATCAATCCACGCGGCTTTCACCCCAGCCAGATCAAGTTCTATCTGGTGCTGGTACCGTTGTCGATTGTTATGCTCCTCCCTATCGTCTTTATCTTTTCCCATGCCTTCAAACCGCCAGAGGAGCTATTTGCCTATCCACCACGCTTCTTTGTGGTCAGACCAACCCTCAAGAATTTTACCGATCTCTTTGCCCGGCTATCGACCTCTGAGGTACCGGTCAGCCGTTATCTGTTCAACAGCATCATGGTCACCCTGATCACCGTGCTGGCCTCGCTGGCCGTTGGCTCAACAGCGGCGTTTGCGCTCTCGAGGAAGCGGTTTCGGCTGAAGGAGACCCTCTTTGCCATTAATACCGTTGCGCTGATGTTTGTGCCGGTCGCAGTTACCATTCCCCGCTTTCTCATCATTCAGCAGCTTGGCCTCTTAAATACGTTTTGGGTGCATATTTTGCCTGTCCTGGCGATGCCGGTGGGCCTGTTTCTCTTGAAACAGTTTATTGATGCGCTACCAAACGAAATGATTGAAGCAGCTCAAATCGACGGTGCCAGCGATTGGCAAATTTACTGGCATATCATTCTCCCGCTGACCCGACCGGCACTGGCAACCATTGCCATTCTGGCCTTCCAGGCCTCGTGGAACAGCGTTGACACCTCAGCCATGTATATCAACGATGAGAATCTCAAGACCTTTGCCTTTTATCTCTCTACCCTCACTTCAACAACAGCAGGCGCAAATATTGTGGCCGGTCAAGGCATGGCGGCGGCAGCTTCGTTGATTATCTTTCTTCCCAACCTGATTATCTTCATCCTCCTGCAAAGCCAGGTGATGAGCACCATGTCGCATTCAGGATTGAAGTGATGAAACGCTATCAGCTATTACTTGTAATAATTCTGTCGCTTTGGATTGCGTGGTGGGCACCGTCTGCGCTTGCCGATACGCCTTACGTCACCTGGACGCCCGGCCCTGGTGGCGAGTTGTTTATGACGCAAGACGCCTACATTCCGGTTGATGAGATCAGGCTACCGGTAACCGGGCCAGAAGACCTCTACATGACAACCAACGGCATGATCTACCTCGCCGATACCGGGAATGGACGGATTGTGCAGCTTACTACCGATTACGAGATTGTCGCCGAATATGGCAAGGGCGTGCTGGCCCGTCCAACTGGGGTCTTTGTTGATGACGAGGGCACCGTGTTCGTTGCCGATGCCGGTCTGAACCAAGTAGTGATCTTTGCTGCCGATGGTACGCTTCGCCAGCAGTTTGGCCGACCGCAAGAACCCCTCTTCGGCAAGCGACGTGAATTTTTGCCGCGCAAAATTGCCGTAGACAGGCGTAAAAACCTCTATATCATCAGTGAAGGTTCTGTCCAGGGCGTTATTCAACTGAATCCCGATGGCCGTTTCATCGGTAACGTTGCAGCAAACACTGCCCAAATGTCGTTGCGGATGATCTTGCAGCGCATGTTTCTGAGTGAAGAACAGCTTGCGCAACTGGTACGCAATGAAGCAGCTTCGCCGTCGAATGTGATCATCGATCAGCAATCGATGCTCTACACGATCACAGCCAGTACCTTTCCTGATCAGAGTATTCGCAAATTTACCGTTGCCGGGCGCAATATTCTACCCCCGGTTTACGGCTCAACCTCGTTTCGCGATATTTACGTTGATCCGGCGGGATTACTGGTAACTGTTGATGGGGACGGGCGTATTTTCGAATACGAGAACAACGGCACCTTACTCTTTATGTTCAATGCCCGTGATAACGGCGATCAACGACGTGGGACACTGATCAATCCGACCGGCATAGCGCACTACAACGATACCATTTATGTCCTTGATAAAGATAAAAACGCATTGCTGGTCTATCGCGAAACGGCCTTCGCCAGCATTGTGCATCAGGCCATGCGGCTGTATCTGGCCGGCTTTTATCTAGAAGCACAGCCCTACTTCAACCAGGTGCTCAATTACAACGGCTCGTTCATTATGGCGTATCAGGGCATTGCCGATGCAGCCTTCAGAGCAGGCGACTATCAAACGGCACTGACTGCATATCGCTACGCTGAAGATCGGATCGGCTACTCTGAAGCTTTTTGGGAGCTACGAAATATCTTTTTACAGCGTTACCTCGGCTCTGCGATCATCGTTCTTGTGATCGGTACCACCGCACAGCGCATCTTCCGCCACCTGGAACGACGGCATCACTGGCTCGATCCAGTGCGTGCCTCACTCCACACCATTCGCCGGTATCACCTGGTGAACGACGCAGCATTTCTCTTCCGCTTTATCAGCAAGCCGGCGGACAGCTTCTCGTACATTAAAACCGGCGAGCGTGGTAGCCTCGGCTTTGCACTCGGCATCTATTTATGGGTGATTGTGGTCTATGTGCTATCACTCTATCTGATGGGATTTCCTTTTAATGCCTACGCCTATCCGAGCCAGATTCGGGTTGAAAACGAGATTATCGTGCCGATAGTCCTGCTTGGACTGTGGAATGTCGCCAATTATCTGGTTTCAACCATCAGCGATGGCGAAGGCCGAGTGCGTGATGTCTTGATTGGCACTGCCTACAGTCTCTTCCCCTACGCCCTCTTTATGCCGTTGGTGATTGCGCTCTCCAACGTGCTGACGCTCAATGAAGCCTTCTTAGTCTCCTTTTCGCAACAACTTATCTGGGGCTGGAC
Organism: Chloroflexus sp.; assembly: GCF_034432675.1. GTDB lineage: Bacteria > Chloroflexota > Chloroflexia > Chloroflexales > Chloroflexaceae > Chloroflexus. The sequence goes on from NZ_DAOUBI010000182.1 coordinate 20,736, forward strand.
GGGGTTGATGCTGTTTATTATGGTTCGCGAAATCCACAACTATACCCTTTCCGAAACTACAACAAACATCCTGCGCACACTTTTCACGATGGTCATGCTGAGTTTGAGCACATACATTCTCTATCTGCTCTTTGGGCAACTGATTGATTTTGTCGTCACGATCTGGCAGGAGATTGGGTTACGTGGATAAGGTTATCAATATTCTCATTGTTGTAACACTATTTATGACGTGCCAGCCGGTTGCACAAGCCGCAGGCTGGCAACGTGTGGTTCCTGACGGCTATGAACAAGTAGCGACCAACACCGATTTCGAGCTGTATCTCAACCGTGAAACGCTGGCGTTTAAGGTGCTTGACCGGCGCAGCGGTTACCTCTGGTCATCGAATCTGGACGAGGTCACGCCCGAAGATCGCCTCAATCGAAGCTGGACAGCCTTTGCCCGGAGTGGGATCAGCATTGAGTATATGGATAGCCGTGCCAATACGCGCCGGGCTTCGATCACAAATGCCGCCCATGAACTGGACATCACGCTGATCAATAACGGCTTCAGGGGACAATTGACCTTTACTGAACCGGCGATCACACTCACCGTACAGGTCACTCTCACAGCGGATGGGATACAGATTGAGGTACCGGCAAGTGGCATTGTTGAAGGTGGTTCATTTCGGCTGGCGCAACTACACCTCTACCCCTTCTTCGGTGCCATCCGCGCTGCCCAGACCCGTGGCTACATGCTGATCCCTGATGGAAGCGGTAGCCTGATCACCTTTGCCGAACAGACCAACGCCCGCACCATGTTTTACGGTCGCTACTACGGTGCCGATCTGGGGATGCGCGGATCATTCCCCAACAACCCCAATAGCCGTCCGCCATACCTGCTCTCGGCTCCGGTGTTCGGTATGGTACATGGCGAGGGTCAGCATGCGTTCCTGAGTATTCTTGAACACGGATCGGCCTACGCCGAATTACAGGCCCATCCGGCGGGGATCATCACCCAATTCAATTTTCTCTACAACCTCTTCATCTACAACGAGAGCTACTTTCAGCCGACCAACCGCGCCGGTAGCGGCGTCACCGTGATTCAACCGCAAACCAATACCTTCGACATTCTCCAGCACTACCACTTTCTGACCGGGCGCGAAGCCGACTATGTCGGGCTGGCACGAGCCTATCAGCGCTTCCTCGTTGATCGAGGCGTCTTGCGGGCAATGCCTGCAACGCAGCGTGATCTGCCACTGCGGATCGAATTTTTAGGTGCTGAGCGTGAGCGTGTTCTCTTCTGGCAACGCGCCATTCCCATGACAACGATTGCCCACATGGAGGAGATACTGGCGAGCCTGCCAACGCAACGGGTTGAAGTGACCTGCTACGGCTGGCAACCATTAGGCGCAACTGCACCACAACCGCTGACCCTCCGTATCGAAGGCGCCCTGGGGAGTCGAAATGATCTGATTGCCCTGGCCCAAACCATCACTGACCGGGGCGGGTACCTCAACCTGTACCTTGATCCACAAGCCGGTATTGTTGACGAGAGCGGCTACACTCGCAACGAGGTAGCAATGGCAATCAACAAAGCAATGCTCCAGGGCAACCATCGCGGGATGCAGCAACTCTACCTCAACCTGCCCGCAGTCGAACGACGCATCACCGCTCTGAAAACGGCAACGCGGGATTATAACCTGGGGTTGGCGCTCGATGGGATTGGGTTTCGCCTCTACAGCGATTTTCGCAACGAAACCCGGCGCAACCGCGAGGCTATGATCCAGGCCTATCAGGAACTGCTCGCCGAGAACGGCCCCTTTGCCCTTTACCGTCCTAATGCGTATCTGTGGCACACCACCCGTGCTTATTACGACATGCCACTCGGCGATAGTGGCTACATCTACACATCCACAAGCGTGCCATTTCTGCCAATCGTTCTGGCCGGCTATATACCCTATTACGGGCCGGCACTCAATTTTTCGGCCAATGTCGAAGAAGATCTGCTGCGTCACGCCGACTATGGCGCATATCCATCATTCTTCCTGACCCGCGAGCCAACTGCAGCCATGTTGAAAACCAACTCAAATTGGCTCTACACCTCGGCATACACGCAATGGCGTGATGAAATTGAAAAGGCGTATACCCGGTTAGCAAAGCTGTTAAGACCGGTACAGGGTTCACCCATTGTGGCCCGTTCAGCACCATTCCCTGGCGTCTCGATCACCGATTACGCGAATGGGAAACGCATCATCGTGAACTACACGACTCGCCAGATAACCCTGGCCGGTACGACGATCCCACCCCGTGATGCGGTACTTATCGAACGACCGTGACACCTGTTCGCTACACCTCAGGGTGTCAGGAACAGAGATACGAGGAGGAGCAACATGGCAAAGAGTGGCTTGAGACTACGCTTTCGTCTGCGTGAAAATATGCAGGGTTATCGATTCATCATGCCCTGGCTGGTGGGATTTATCCTCTTCACGGCCACACCACTGGTACAGACATTTCAGTATAGCCTGAGCGATGTCCAAGTGGCGATTACAGGTGTTGAACTAACCGCAATTGGCTGGCAAAACTACACCCGTGCGCTCTTTACCGATCCAACGTTTGTGCAGCTTCTGATCGAATACATCATCGAGACCAGTATTTCAGTACCGATTATTTTGATCTTTGCTATGATTATTGCCCTGTTTTTAAATGTCCCATTCTGGGGCCGCGGTCTTTTTCGCACAATCTTCTTTTTGCCGGTCGTCATTACCAGTGGCCCCGTTATCGGCGAACTGACCGCACAAGGAGCCACCGCCGCACCACAGATAGCTACTTCTGCGGTAGTAACCGGGTTTGTTGCTCAATTACCAACGTTACTGCGCGATCCGGTACAATATTTGCTCACATCTTTTATTCTCATTTTATGGTTTTCCGGTGTTCAGATTCTGATCTATCTGGCCGGTTTGCAGAAGATAGACCGTTTTGTCTACGAAGCAGCCGCTGTCGATGGAGCATCAGCCTGGGAGATGTTCTGGAAGATCACGCTACCGTCGTTATCCACGACAACCCTGATAAATGCACTCTATACCGTGGTGACACTCTCCCATTTTTCAGAAAATAAAGTTGTCAAATACATCCATTCACGCATTTATGATGTTGAAGGCGGGATCGGCTATGCCAGTGCGATGACCTTTCTTCATTCACTGGCCCTGATTGGACTGTTGATCGCGACATTTCTGGTTCTCCGTCCGCGTACCCGGGATTAAGCCAATGGATACCACCATCCGAACCCATATCAGTAAAAGGCACCGGATCATGCCACGGCTCCGCTTTGACTATCTATGGCGGATTTTGTGGGGAGTCCACAACCGGCCCGGCATCGTTCCGGTGAGCCTGTTGTACGCTGTTTTGACGGCAATCGGCTTTGTGTACCTCTACCCATTGCTGTTCATGGCGATTACCAGCTTCAAGAGTCCAGAGGATTTGTTGAATCCGATGGTGCAATGGGTACCGACACAGCTCTACCTGGGAAACTACATCAAGGCATGGCGCGTGCTCGATTACCTGGAAGCCTTGCGGGCGACCATTCTCGTCAGTATTGCGCCGACTACCCTCCAGGTCGTTGTCTGTGCACTGATCGGCTACGGACTGGCTCGCTACCGGTTGTGGGGAAAATCGCTCCTCTTCGTGCTGATTTTTGCAACATTTGTGATCCCACCTCAGAACACCGTCATTCCCCAAATGCTTAATTATCGGTATCTGAACCTGTTGGGGAATAGTCTGGCCCTGCTGTTTCCGGCAGCACTGGGCCAGGGCTTCAAAAGCGCAATCTTCATTCTCATCTTCTACCAGAACTTTCTCTCATTACCAAAGGCACTTGAAGAGGCAGCCCGTCTTGATGGTGCATCGGATCTCGGTATCTTCTGGCGGATTGCCCTTCCCGGCGCAACCCCGGCATTTATTGTCTCGTTCGTCTTTTCGGTGGTCTGGTACTGGAACGAGACCTATCTGACCACCGTGTTTCTGGAAGGAGGGATTCAGACACTCCCAATGCAACTTGCCAAATTTACCCAGGCGTATGAAAACCTCTATCCATCGGGCATGGTTAATATGTTCGACCGCCTTAATGAAGCAGTCAAAATGAGTGGTACATTTCTGAGTATTTTGCCACTGCTGATTCTGTACTTTATCTTACAACGTTGGTTTGTCGAATCGATTGAACGATCAGGACTGGCCGGTGAATAAACTGCTTTTCTGGAATTTGCTGCTAGGGATCGCGTTATTGGTCACGGCGTGTTATGCACCGAATGAACAACGTCCAGCGCCAACGTCCAATGTCACGCTCCCATCAACCACTGCCGTATCTGTGCCGGAACCAACAATGCCTGCCCCAGCGCCAACGCCGACACCGGTGAATGATGAGGCGATCATCGCCTACGAGATGCAAGCAGCCTTCAGGTTTTTCTGGGAACAGGCAAACACCAACCCGGACAGTCCGGGGTATGGTCTGATCCGGGATCGCTATCCGGGATCGGCAGGCATCGCCAGCATTGCCGCTGTTGGGTTTGGCCTAAGTGCCATCATTGTCGGCGTCGAACGAGGGTATATCAGCTACGATCATGGCTACGAGCGGGTATTGGGTACATTGCAGACCCTTACCCGTATGGAGCGCGAGCAGGGTTTCTACTACCACTTTGTTGACATGGAAAGTGGAAAACGGACCTGGCAGAGCGAGGTGTCGAGTATTGATACCGCCATCTTGATGATGGGGGTGTTATCGGTCGGTCAATACTTCGGGCATAGTGTACAACAATTAGCCGACGAACTCTACGCCGGAGTAAACTGGGGCTGGTTCCTCGATCCTGACCGGCAAATGTTCTACATGGCCTATCGGCCAGAAGAGGGCTTCAGCGGCCACTGGGATTTCTACGCCGAACAACTGATGCTCTACGTCCTGGCTGCCGGATCGCCAACCTACCCGGTTGATGAGCGCCCGTATTACAGCTTCATCCGCCATATTGGTCGTTACGGCAATGGTGAACCGTTCATTCATTCGTGGTTCGGCTCACTGTTTACGTATCAATTCAGTCACGCCTGGATCGACTTCCGCAATCGGATCGATGCAAAGGGAGTCGATTGGTTTGCCAATTCGGTCGCCGCTTCACGTGCGCATTACGATTTCGCCGTTGCAATGGATGCGAAATACACCACGCTTGGCCCGAACGCCTGGGGACTGACAGCGTGTGACGGGCCGAATGGTTATGAAGGGCGCTACGGGGCACCACCGTCAGGGTACGACAACCGGGCACATCTGATCGACGACACCGTACCACCGGCGGGCGCGATTGGTTCGATCATCTTTACGCCAGCCGAGTCGTTACAGGCAATGCGCTACTACTACTCGTTAGAACCCTTAAAAGGTGTGTATGGCTTCAACGATGCGTTCAACCTCAGCCGCAACTGGTATGCCACCGATGTTATCGGTATCGATAAAGGAATTTCACTGTTGATGCTGGCGAATTATCAAGACGGCTTAATCCACCGCATCACGATGGCTCATCCTGCTATTCTGGCCGGACTAGAGCGACTTGGGATCGAACAGCTTCAGGAGGAGTAATGCCCACGATTAAAGATGTTGCACGTCGTGCCGGCGTTAGTGTAACGGCAGCCTCATATGCGCTTAACCGTACCGGGACGATTAGTGAAGAGACACGTCAACGGGTATTACAGGCAGCCGAAGAGTTAAACTACCATCCCAATGCCTTCGCCCGTCATCTCAAAGCACGTCGTTCGCTTACCATCGGCGTGTTCATTACCCGCTTTGCCGGTGCGTTCTACGAAGAGATTCTCGATGGGATTCACGAGGTTATTCTAAAGACCGATTATGAGTTAATCGTCTGTCCAGAAACACGAGTCGAACGTCGTATTTTCACGCATCGCCAGGTCGATGGTGCCATCGTCTTCGACACCAGCATTCGGAATGAACAGATTCTTCGGCTGGCAGGGCCGAAATTCCCAATTGTCGTGATGGATCGGTACCTGGAAAATAAATTTGTCTTTCCCATCCTGCTCGATAACCGGCAAGGGGTTGTGCAGGCGTTCAACCATCTCTACCGCCAGGGTTTACGGCGATTGGCCTATATCGCCGGTGCCCCAGACTCGTTCGACAACAACGAGCGCATGCAAGCCTTTTTAAATGAGGCAACGCGCCACCACCTGTCACTCCGGGTCTATCCCGGTAATTTTACCGAACAGTCAGGATATGACGCTGCTCGTGCCATCATTGCTGATGGCGACTTACCTGAAGCAGTGTTTTGCGCTAATGACCAGATGGCGATTGGCTTTATCCGGGCCATGCACGAACACGGCCTGGAAGCGCCTCGCGACATCGCTGTGGTTGGCTGCGACGACATTCAGATTGCACGCTACGTTCAACCACCACTGTCAACCATTGGCGCCTCACGGCGTGAATGGGGAGGAACCGCAGCCAAATGGCTCATGCGCTATATCGAACATGAAGAAACCTCACCACCGCAACGAATCCCGACAACCTTTATCGTCCGTGCCTCGTCATTGAAGCGACCTGAATTGTTGGAGTAACTTGTGGACACGTACACTCTCCTCAACTACGAGCGTGAAGGTGCTATCAACTTTTTCCGAGCGGGTACCAATCTCGATCCGAACAGTCCAGGCTATGGTCTGACTGTCGATGCGTTGCATCGTCCACAAATCGCCTCGATTGCGTCGGTAGGTTTTGCACTCAGCGCGTGGATAATCGCCGTCGAGTACGGTATGATGCCGCGCAACGAGGCGTTGAGTCTGGTGCGGGGAACACTGCGCACCCTCTGGGAACGAGTACCGCACCGATACGGCTTCTTTGCCCATTTTCTTGATCGTGATACCGCAGCTCGCTGGGGTCGCTGCGAATATTCCACCATCGATACGGCCCTGTGCCTGAATGGCGCCATCACGGCAGCCGCTTATTTTCACGATGCCGAAATCACCGAACTGACCGAACAGTTGCTTGCTCGCATCGATTGGCACGCCTTCATCACCGAACGTGATCAGCAAAAGGTGCTACGAATGTCGTACAACCCCGATGCTGATGGAGATTATGTCACAAATGAACCGGGATTCATCAGTGTTTGGGATATGGCAGCCGAGCAGAAGATAATCTATCTGCAAGCGGCGTTACACCTCGACCCAACGACCGCACGTGCTCTCTACCGTGGCTTCCGCCGCGATAAAGGCGATTATCGCGGGCAGTCGATCATTATCAATCCCGGCGGCACATTGTTTGCGTATCAGTACACCGAAGCCTGGCTCGATGTCCGCACCTATCGCGATCCAGATGGTGTGGACTGGTTTACCAATACTCGCTTGGCTTCCATGGCCAATCGCGACTATTGTGTGAGCCTGCACGAGCGCTTTCGCACATATCACGCGAACAGTTGGGGGATCGGTTGTGGTGATACGCCACGCGGTTATGTGGTAGCCGGTGCACCGCCAGCCCTGATTCCACCTGAACCTGATGGCACAGTATCGATTAGCAATGCAACCGCCTGTCTCCCATTCATCCCGGATGATGTGCTTGCAATGCTCGATTATCTCTATCGTGAGCACCCACAAAGCTATGGCCGATACGGTTTCTACGACGCCTACAATCTCGATACGGTACCGGCCTGGTACAGTCACACCATCTATGGCATCAACAAAGGCTGTGCCCTCTTGATGCTGGAAAATACCTGCACCGGATTAATCTGGGATATTTACACCAACAGCCCCATGATCCAACGCGCCCTGGCAGTGTTGGGGTTCACCCCGCAGCCATCAGCCTGTTAAGACAGCAAAGGAAGTGTTATGCCTGCATTCACCGCTCATCATCAACGCTTCTGGCTCGATGATCGACCACTGTTCATTCAGGCAGGTGAATTTCACTACTTCCGCACATCGGCTACCGATTGGGAGCAGCGCCTGGATTTGCTCGTGCGTGCTGGGTTCAATGCCGTTGCTTGCTATATTCCGTGGCTCTGGCATCAACCGCAACCCGATCAGATCGATCTGACCGGAACGACTCATCCGTTACGCAATCTGGCCGGCTTTCTCGATCTGGCAGCGCAGAAGGGACTCTACGTGATTGCCCGTCCTGGCCCATACATTATGGCCGAGACCATCAATGAAGGTATTCCGCCGTGGGTCTTTGTTCATCATCCAGAGATTGCTCTGATCAATCAACACGGCATCGGCGAGAACGTCGCCAGTTTCATGCACCCGTCCTTCCTGAGCTGCGTTGCCGGCTGGTATCAGACCGTCTTCGCAATCCTCTCGCCGCATCAGATTACCCGTGGTGGCCCAATCCTCATGGTCCAGCTCGATAACGAGATGGGGATGCTGCATTGGGTGCGGAACAGCTTCGACCTCAACCCAATCACAATGCAATACTTCGCCGACTGGCTCCAGACGACGTATGGTGAGGATGTAAGGGTTGATCCCCAGGTCCTGGCTGCACGTCTGCGCCAGGCCGAAGGGGCAGCGGGTGCGCAACTGGTGGCCGATTATCGGCGCTTTTTCCGCAGTTATCTGCGTGACTATGCGCAGTGGCTCATTGCCGAAGCACGCCGGAACGGCCTTGACACACCTGTTGTGTTCAACATCCACGGTTTCGCTAACGGTGGCAAGACCTTTCCCATCGGTCTCTCACAACTTGCCGGTGTTTTACGCTTGCCTGATGTCATCAGTGCCACCGATGTCTACCCCGGTCAGATTGGCGAAGGCACCTTCCACCAGCTATTGCTGGTTAACGCAATGACCTGTGCCATCCAAAACCCTGATCAACCACTCTTTTCCATTGAGTTTCAGGCGGGTGGCAATCTTGACTTCAGCAATATGTCAAGTTCCTTCTACGACCTGCATACCCGTTTGTGCCTTTCCAACGGTATGCGGGCTATCAACCATTACCTCTTCTTTGATGGCGAGAACGACCCAATCCTCAGTCCGGTGAAACGGCACGATTGGGGTCATCCGGTTCGTAAAGATGGCACCCTGCGCAGCCACTACCACCGCTATCCGCGTTTATCCCAGACCATAGCCAGCTACGGTGAGGCGCTTATCCTGGCCCGTCCTGAACCGGTAACAACCATCGGCTTTCGCCTTGATGATTTCATGACGGAAGTGAATCTCGCATGTACGCAAGAAGAGACAGCGATCATCACCCATCAACGCGAGGTCATCCTGTTTGATCTGATCGCTCGTGGTCTCGCCCTGACCCAACGTGATTTTCGTGCCCTCGATCTGCAACATACTGCTCCCGATCCCCACCAGGTGCCGCTACTGTGGGTGATGCTTGACTGTAATAGCGATCCAGCCACCGAACAGACCCTGATCAAGTACCTTGAGGCTGGCGGCAAGGTGGTCTTGATCGGGTGCTTGCGGGCCGATGGGGTATTGACAAAAACCCTGAACGTTCAACCCCACACCGATCCACCATTCACATCACGCCGGGTACACATCTTTACCATCCCCGATATTCCGGCCAGCTTTGTACAAACCTATCAGGGTGATCTGGAAACCGTCTTTGCCACCGCAGACGGTGCGGCGGTCGGTTTCCGGAAACGAGTCGGGCACGGCGAACTGATTATGCTCGGCGCCTCATTCCCCATCACCAACCTCGATGATCTGCACGTGTTTCAGCAACTTGCCGCATGGGTTAACTGTCCAGCCCCATTTACCCTTTCGACCTGGGCTGATGTACGGCTGAGTCGTGGCCCTGATGGCGATTTTCTGTTCGTCAACCACTACGGCGATGATCCACTGGAAACGCACATTCACTATCAAGGCCAGTCGCTTTGTGATGGTCATCCCATTCGTCTGCCGGCCCGTAGTGGCGCCATTCTTCCGCTCAACTGGCAGGTACGCCCAGGGATCACCGTGCGCTATACGACGGTGGAAGTTCGCTCGATCACAGAAACTGCCGATGGCCTGACCTTCACCTTCGCCCAACCCGAAGGCTATGCCTGCTTTGCTGTACGTATCAATCAGGGAAGTACAGAAGAGAGGAGTGAGTCGATACAACACGTTCACTTTACCAATGGCACCGCATCTGTGCAATGGCCCATCAGAACGACATAAGGATAGTGCAGGCGGCTCTATGCGCTACGCATAGTCAGAGCTACTGTCTGTTTGTGGCAATGCAACCGCAAGATGCAACATCATCAGGAGTACATCAACAATGAACGACGTCGAAGATCGAGTCAACACGTTGTTAGGGCAAATGACCCTCGAAGAAAAGATTGGTCAGTTAAACCAGCCTATGATCCACGGCCTGCCCGGCCTCGATCTCCTGCGCCAGGGCAAAGCTGGTTCGATCATTAATGCCTTCGGCGCATTGAGTGGTCAGGGCTTCGATCACCTCAATAGTGCCGAACAATGCAATGCTCTCCAGCGCGCAGCACTGGAGTCGCGGCTAGGCATTCCTCTTCTGTTTGGTCGTGATATTATTCACGGTCAACGAACGGTGTTTCCAATTCCCCTGGCTCAGGCTGCCAGCTTCAATCCGTCACTCGTCGAGCAGATCAACCAGATTGCAGCCCGAGAAGCCAGTGCGCTCGGTATTCGCTGGACATTCGCGCCAATGCTGGACGTTGCCCGTGATGCACGCTGGGGGCGGATCGCTGAAGGGTACGGCGAAGACCCCTTGTTAACCTCGCGGATGGCCGCAGCGGCAGTGCGCGGCTTTCAGGGCGACGATGTCAGTCAGCCTGACCGCCTGGTTGCCTGTGCCAAACACTACGTCGGCTACGGTGCTGCCGAGGGTGGGCGCGACTACGAGCAGGCCGAAATCTCCGAACCAACCCTACGCGATGTCTACTTCCCACCGTTTCGCGCCGCCGTCGCTGCCGGTGTCGGCACCATCATGAGTGCTTTTCTCGATCTGAACGGTATGCCGGTAACCGCCAATCGCCGGCTCCTGACCGACGTGCTCCGCAACGAATGGGGGTTCGATGGCTTTGTGGTATCTGACTGGGAGTCGGTTGGTGAATTGGTGCAGCATGGCATTGCTGAAGATCGCGCCCATGCCGCAGCACTCGCCCTGTGCGCCGGAGTCGACATGGATATGGTCAGCGGTGCTTATCTGGAGACGCTGGCCGAGAATGTACGGTGTGGACGAGTGACCCTGGCCGAGATCGATGAAGCAGTCCGCCGAATCCTGCGCATCAAGTGCCGGGCCGGTCTCTTTGAACATCCACTGACCGACCCGGAACGGGCAATCCACGACATTTTGACGCCAAAAGCACGTGAATTGGCCCGCCAGGCAGCGAGTGAGACGATGGTGCTGCTCAAGAACGAGCGTCATCTGTTACCATTGCGCGACTTTCGCCGCATCCTGGTCGCTGGGCCTTTCGTGCACGCCACCGGCGAACTCTTTGGCACATGGACAATGGACGGGCGTGCCGGGGATGCGGTGCCGTTAGATCAGGCATTTCAAGTAATCGCACCGGCAGGTACCGATCTATGGTTTGCCGCTGCGCCTGATCTGGCCCTGAGTCGTGCCCACTATGCCGATGCCGTTATCTTACTGGTTGGTGAACATCCGGCTCGCTCCGGTGAAAATGCCAATGTCAGCGATCTCGGCTTACCACCGGGACAACTGGAATGGATTATGGCAATGGCTGCTATCGGCAAACCGGTTGTACTGGTGGTCTTTGCCGGACGACCACTGGCGATTACCCGTGCCGTCGCCCAGGCTCAGGCCGTCATCTATGCCTGGCACCCCGGCCTTGAGGGAGCAGACGCGCTGGCCGAAATCCTCTTCGGTTTGGCAAGTCCAACAGGCCGCTTACCGGTCAGTATGCCACGCACTACCGGCCAGGCCCCCCTGTACTACGCCCACAAACCATCCGGCAGACCGCTGGAAGCCGATGGCCCCTTCCGCACCCGCTATGTTGATATGCCAACGGCGCCTCTCTTCCCGTTTGGCTATGGCCTGAGCTACACCAGCTTTAGCTACAGCGATCTACGCCTGAGCAGTGTGCATATGCGCGGCACATTAGAGATCAGCGCTTTGATTACTAACACTGGGGAACGCACCGGTAGCGAAGTCGTCCAACTGTATGTACGCGATCTGGTTGGCTCGCTTACCCGACCGGTGCGCGAATTGAAAGACTTTCAGCGCATTACCCTCCAGCCGGGTGAAGCCCGCCGCGTCTCATTCATTCTGCGCGAAAAAGACCTGGCCTTCACCCGCGCTGATGGCAGTTGGGGGGTTGAACCGGGCCGCTTCAAAGTCTGGATTGCGCCCCATGCTGAAGCTGGATTAGAGGGGGAGTTTATTCTGTAGGTGAATAGCGTAGGGGGGATGAACGCGGATTTGCACGGATTGAGCGGATGGCTCAAATCCTCATACCTATCCGCACCGATCCGCGGCATCCGCCTCTATCCGCGTTCCCTCATTACACGTGAGGACGCGGATTTGCGCGGATTGAGCGGATGGCTCAAATCCTCATACCTATCCGCGGCATCCGCCTCTATCCGCGTTCCCTCATTACACGAACCCTCATCACGGACGCTCAAACGGCTGACCAAGCGCCGCCGGCGCAGTTGCCCGCAGCCGACCGATCATGGCCAACAGTGGCCGTTGCCAGACGTCCGGCAGGGTAGCAACCCGACGCAGAATCAGGGGCGACGAAGCCAGATTCACCAGCGCCAGCACCAGGATCATCAGCACAAACGGCGCAACCTGCACAAGCTGGGCAGGAATATCGGGTAACGCACTTTGCGACCGTGTTGCCAGAATCTCCAGCGCCGCAAAGAGATAGCAACCGAGCGCAACCCGTAATGGCCGCCAGCCACCGAAGATCACGATTGCCAACACAATCCAGCCTGAGCCAAACGTGTGGCGATAGCTCCATCCCTGCTTGAGATCGAGTGAAAAGGCAGCACCCGCGATCCCCACCAGCACACCACCGAGGATCAGCATCGCATAGCGCCAGCGCTGCACATCAACCCCACGCGCATAGACTGCCGCCGGACGCTCGCCCAACGCACGCACGATCAGCCCCACGCGCGTCGCATACAGCAGATAGGCCGTCGCCGGAATGATCAGAAAACTGGCATAAATCACCGGATCGTGCCGAAAAAACAGCGTTCCCACAATCGGCAGATCGGCCAGGCCAGGAATGGGCATAAACGGCACCGCCGGGCCGGGCAGCCGCACAAACGGCGCACCAAGAAACGATGAGAGATCGGTACAGAGCAACGCCAGCACAAAACCCACCGCAGTCTGCGATTGACCGAGGGTGATACTGAAAACGCCCAACACCACTGCTACCAGCGCACCGATCAGAGCCGCCGCCACAAAGCCCAGCAGCACATTCTGCGTCGTCACCGCGACAGCAAAGCCGGTCATCGCGGCCAGCAACATCGTTCCATCCAGCGAAAGGTTAATGACCCCCGCCCGCTCACTGATCGTCTCACCCATCGCGGCAATCACCAGAGGTGACGCTGCGGCCAGTACCGCCGCAATATCGATCCATAGTTGATTCATAATCCAATCACACGATGTCTATGTCTTGTGCTGGTGTTGATGTATCTTATGCCGTCGATATAACTCATCAGCCACGTGCGGCCTGGGTGTCCTTTCGCACGCGCGTCGCCAATGCAAAGAGGACTAATGCCCCCTGAAGCACACCGGCAATAGCGCTGTCAATTCCCAATGTGAGCGGCAACTGAATACTCCCTACGGTAAAGGCCGCAAAGGCAATCGTAACTGGTAGTAACCATCGCGGATCAGCTCGCGCCAGTAAGGCTACCAGCAAACCCAACAAACCGATCCCACTCGAAATATTTGGGATGAGCGCGTGATGGACAGCCACTACCTGTACCATACCGGCCAGCCCGGCCAGCGCACCACAGGCAGCCAGCGTCTCCAGCATCCGCCGGGCAGCCGCCACGCCCAACCGCCCGGCTGCCGCCGGGTTCAACCCGATAGCCCGCACCTCCAACCCCCAGCGCGTCTGCGTTAATGCCCACCAGACAACAGCCAGGGCCAGCAAAGCGATCACTGGTGCAGCCGGCGCCAACCGCAGCCGGTCAATCGTCGGCCACCAGAGTTCACGCGGCAACAGATCAGTTCCCGACAACGACGCCGATGTCTGTCGTCGCCAAGGCCCCAACACCATATACATGGCAATACCGCTGGCGAGAAAGTTCATCCCTAGCCCGGCGAAGATTTCGCTGACACCGGCACAACGCCGCAAGAGACCGATCAGACCGGCCCAGAACGCGCCACCAGCCATTCCGCATAGCGCAGCCAGCAACCAGAGCAGCGGAGGCGATATATCGGGCCAGAGGCGCAGCGGAACCATCGCCGCAATCGCGCCCATGATCATCTGCCCTTCGACACCGAGGTTGTAGAGTCCACCGGCGAAGGTAATGCTCAGCCCAACTGCACAGAGCAAAAGCGGCGCAGCCAGCATAATCATATCGCTCAGACGCACCGGCGTACTGAATGCACCGAACAGCACCAACCGGTAAGCGTCAAGCGGCGATACTCCCGTACTCAGGAGAGCGAGCGTAGTAAACGCGAAAGCAGCCAGCAGCGCCAGTAGTGGTTGTGTCGCCTGCGTGATCAGGGTAGATCGCTTCATACCGCCTCCACCAACGCCTCAAAGCCGACCCCACCGATCAGCTCGGCCAATCGTCCTGACGACAACAGTGCCCGTGGCATCGGCGGACCGATCCGTCCGGCAAAGCACACAATGACCTCGTCGCTATACTCCATAATCTCGTCCAGATCGGGCGACGCAAAGACCACACAGCACCCGGCGTCGCGCCGTGCCTGCAAGCGGCCCCAGATCGCCCGCGCCGAAGCGACATCCAGGCCACGGGTGGGTTGCTCGGCAAGAATACCCCGGGCATTCGGCGGCACCAACGCCAGCATAGCCCGCTGCTGATTACCACCGGAAAGCGCCGCAATTGGCGTGATCGGGGTAGCCTTGATCTGATAATCGGCAATCGCCTGCCGGGCCAGCTCTTCAGCCGAGCGACGATCTACAAGTATCCCGTTTCGTTGAAGCAAAGCAAAATGATCGGTGAGCGAAAATGCACCAATCATCCCATCGTGCAACCGATCCGCCGGCAGATATTCAATCCCAGCCTGGCGAAACACAAGCGAACCGGCACCGGTCAGATCCCGCCCGTTAACCAGAATCTGCCCACGTTCCGGCGTGATCTGACCCGCCAGCAAACGCAGCAATACCTGCTGACCACTACCATCAAGACCGGCCAGCCCGATGATACGCCCGGCAGCGAAGGTATGATTCAGATCGTAGATCTGAAGCGAGCCACTACGCACCATTACCTGTCGCAATTCCCACACCGGTGGGGCGGTAATGGCCGGAAGCGGACGATAGACTGCCGACGAAGCACCGGCATCACCAAACATCAGCGTCAGGAGATACTCCTGAGGTTGTGGCATCGGCAACTGGCCGGGTGGCACCACTTCACCATTCCGCAACACAGTGACCGTATCGCATAGCTCAGCCACTTCTTCCAGCTTATGCGAGACAAACAGAATAGTACGGCCTTCAGCAGCAATCTGGCGTAACGCCGCGAACAAGGCCCGTGTCTGCGCTGCGGTAATGCCGGTGGTTGGCTCATCGAGGATCAACACCTGTGCGCCACACAACAACAGGCGCATAATTTCAATCTGTTGTCGCTGCCCAATTGTCAACTGATCAAGGCGGGCTGCCGGATCAACCGCAAAACCCAATCGTTCAGCGAGTTCCAGCAATGCCGTCTGGGCGGCTCGCCGCGACGAGAAGACCCCACGTGGTGCAGCGCAAAGCAGATTCTCCAACACGGAAAAGGCCAGCACATCCAACGGCTCCTGATGCACCATCCCCACCCCGACCTTCAGAGCGTCAGCCGGCCCGCGCAACCGGCTGGGCACGCCGTCAAACAGTATCTGCCCCTCGTCCGGTTGCATATAGCCGGACAACAGCTTCATCAGCGTGCTCTTACCGGCACCATTTTCGCCCAGCACACCGTGTATCTGGCCGGCAGCAAACGAAATGGAGAGCCGATTGTTGGCCAACACCGGCCCAAATCGTTTTGTGAGATGTTCAACCGCTATCCGCATGCGCTTACCGGTTTGTGCTTATCAGAACCAATCATCCCCATCCAAAACAGATCATCCCACCCCCCGCTATGCCCGCCCCCAGCGGGGGCGGGGTAGGGTGGGGGCGTGTCACCTGCCACCCTGACCCAGCACCCATCAGCAGAAGCCTTCCCCCCCGTCGTTCCCGCCCCCAGCGGGGGCGGGGTAGGGTGGGGGCGTGTCGCCTGCCACCCTGATCCAGT
>NZ_DAOUBI010000183.1:0-35034 GCF_034432675.1 Chloroflexus sp.
CAACCCGCTCGTCTCCTCCCCCCAGCGGGAGCAACCCGCTCGTCTCCTCCCCCCCAGCGGGGGGAGGCCGGGAGGGGGGCGGGAATAAGGTCTACGGGAGCCACCCGGAGCACGCCCATCTCCCCAGCATCCGAACCTACAACGTCTCAAGCAGCGCACAGAGCAATGCCGTGCGATCAATCAGACCCTGACGGCTGATCTGCTCGTGTTCGGCGTGCGCTCCAGCACCGGGGCATCCCAAACCGTCGAGAGTAGGAATGCCGAGCGCAGCGGTGAAATTGCCATCACTGCCCCCACCGGTACTGCCTTCCTGAATCGTCAAACCAAGCGCAGCACCGAGTTCCTGAGCCTTCGCAAAGAGCGCAATACTGGCCGGTGTCCGTTCCATCGGTGGACGCCGGACGCTGCCGCGCACCGTGAGGTGAACCCCTGGAGTCACCGGCTGCAATGCAGCCATCCCAGCTTCGATCCGGGCAGCCTCTGCCTGCGTCCAGACCCGCACATCAACATCCATCCAGGCTTCAGCCGGTACCACATTCGGGCGGGTACCACCACCGGCTACACCCACATTGACCGTCGTCCCCAGCGCCGGGTTGGCCAGTGCATTCACGGCTAACATCTGATGGGCCAGCTCGGTTAAGGCACTCGCCCCCTTTTCAGGTTCGACCCCAGCGTGCGCTGCCCGTCCGGTTATAGTCACGCGAAAGGCGCCGCCACCTTTACGGGCCGTCTTCAAAGCACCATCCGGCTCAGTCGGTGGTTCAAGCACGAGCACATGCGCCGCCTGCGCCGCTGTGGCTTCAATTAACGCCCGTGAGGTCGGGCTACCGATCTCCTCATCAGACGTCAACAACAACACGACAGGCCGCCGCAGCACTGCTGCCGATTGCCCAAACCCACCAAGTGCAGCGTAGATCATCGCAATACTGGCCTTCATATCGTATGCACCCGGCCCAAAAGCCCGATCATCGGTGACGGTAAACGGGCGTTGCGCGACCGTCCCTGCCGGCCAGACGGTATCGTAATGGCAGAGCACCAGCGTCGGCGGTAGTGATGGTTCACTCGCATTGGTAACCATCACCCGTACATGATCGCCCCCTGCAGGATTGGCAATTCGTTCAACAGTTCCCACCCGAGCGAACAGCGTCATCAGCTCAGCGGCCAGCCTGTCGAGCAGAGGTTTATCGGTACTGGGCGATTCGATATGGACGAGATGCGCAATCAGATCGAGCAAACGGCCTTCGTGGGCAGCAATGGTCGCACGGTCGAGCATAGTTCCCTCTCAAAATGGCGATGGCGGTTATAGGGGATAGTATAGCGTAAAGCGACTGGAAACTTATGCGTCGGTAGTATGAATCATATACCGTTTACATGTTCCTGCTCAGCCCAGGTTATCACCCTGTAACCTGCCCCCGTATGATGAACTCTTGAAATCACCGATAGCTCAGCATACACTTATCCTATCCGATGCAGTGCTTCAGGTAGATCAATCTTGCACTGGATCAGACCCCATTTACGGTATACTGGTGACAGCAATACCCGCTCATGCTGTCGGCAAGGAGATGGCTATGACGCACGATGCGCAGGAGACGACAACGGAGTCAGCGGTACCGGAACGCTTGTTTGATATGTTCACGCCGGCGAGCTACGCTGAATGGCGTGCCGCCGCCGAAAAGACGTTGAAGGGTACATCGTTCGAGAAGCGCCTCGTCAGCAAAACCTTTGAAAACATCCTGCTCCAACCCATCTACAACGCCTCGGATATTGCCGATCTGCCTCATCTCGCGTCGCTCCCCGGCTTTGCACCGTTTGTGCGCGATACCCGCATCCTGGGGCCGGTACGCGAACGCTGGCAGGTAGCGCAAGAATTGCCCTATCCGACCGCGACCGAGGTGAATCAGGCCGCTCAGGCTGATCTGCCCCGTGGTCTGACCACACTGAACGTTCCCCTTGATCAGGCAACCCGGCAGGGCATTGATCCCGATGCCGCCGCACCCGCTCAGGTTGGTGCCGGTGGGATGTCGCTGGCAACCCTCGATGACGCCCGCCGGCTATTTGATCAGCTCGAGCTTGCACAAATACCGCTGCTGATCCAGACCGGTGCCTTGAGCCTGCCGGTAGCGGGCCTGCTGCTGGCCGCGGCTACCGAGCGTGGATTGTCACCTGACCAGTGGCAGGGAACGCTCGCTGCCGACCCGCTGGGCAATCTGGCTGCCGATGGATCGCTACCGGCATCGCACGAACGGTGCTACGATCTGCTGGCTGAATGGACGCGCTGGGCCATGACGAATGCGCCTCACCTGCGCACCATCATGGTCAGCTCGCACGTCTATCACAATAGCGGTGCCAGCATCGGGCAAGAGATGGGTTGTGCCCTGGCGACCGGGGTAGCGTATCTGCGGGCAATGCAGGATCGCGGCCTGGATATCAACGATGTCGCACCTCGCATGCAGTTCGCCTGCTCGGTTGGTTCAAACTTCTTTCTGGAAGTTGCACGACTCCGGGCGATGCGCATGCTCTGGGCACGGATTGTTGCTGCCTTCGATGGGAATGAACAGGCCCAACGCATCCATCTGCACGTTCGCACCTCGGCGTGGACGAAGACTCGCTACGATGTCTACAACAATATGCTCCGTGCCACCGGCGAAGCGATGGCTGCCGTGATGGGTGGTGCGCACAGTTTGCATATCAGCCACTTCGATGAAGCCTGGGGTCTACCCGATGAATTCTCGCGCCGGATTGCCCGTAACCTTCACATCATTCTGCAAGAGGAATGTAACTTCTTCCGGCTGATCGATCCGCCGGGTGGATCGTGGGCGGTCGAGAAGCTAACCGATGAGATCGCAGCTCAGGCATGGGCTTTCTTCCAGGAGATTGAACGACACGGCGGGATGGCTGCGGCCCTGGCGGCTGGTATGCCACAAGAGGCCATTGCCGCGACCCGTAATGAACGCTTCGCCGCCATTGCCCAGCGTCGCGATGTGATCATCGGGATTAACATGTACCCCAATCTCGACGAAAAACGACCGGAGTTCCGCCAGATCGATCATTTCCAGTTGCACGCCGCTCGTGCCGCCGATCTCCGCCATAGCCGGGATAACCGTTCCGACGAAGCGTGCCGCACCGCGCTCAGCAACCTGGCCGCTCAACGGTCGGTGGCGGCAGTACTGGCAGCAGTACGCGCCGGCGCAACCCTGGGTGAACTGAGCTGTACGCTTACCGCTGCTGATACCGCATCCCCCCAGGTCACGCCACTCCCGACCCATCGGGCGGCTGAGCAATTTGAACAATTACGGGATGCGGCTGAGGCCTATACGGCCCGCACCGGCAAGCGTCCAACGGTCTTTCTTGCCAATATCGGCCCCCTCGCCCAACACAAAGCCCGCTCCGATTTCGCCACCGGTTTCTTCCAGGCAGGTGGATTTGCCGTTATCAACAACGATGGTTTCGCCAGCGTTGAGGAAGCGGCCAATGCTGCCCTCGCCGCTGATGCCGACATCGTCACAATTTGCTCTACCGATGACACCTACCCCGCAGTAGTGCCGGCCCTGACCCATGCGATCAAAACCCAACGCCCGACAACCACTGTCATCCTGGCCGGCTATCCTACCGATCTGATTGACACGTACCGCGCTGCCGGGATCGATGAATTCATCCATCTACGCGCCAATTGCTACGACATCCTGGCCCGGCTGCAACGCTTGAAAGGAGTGGCCGCGTGAAGAACCCCGACTTTACTACCCTATCGTACCGTGATCCATGGCCTACACCCGATCTTGGCCAGTGGCAGGAACGCGCTGAGCAGGAGGCCGGACAATCCCTGGCCGATCTGGTCTGGCGGACGATGGAACAGATTGAGGTGCGACCGCTCTACACCGCAACCGATCTGGCCGGGCTGGAGCACCTTGGCTTTACCGCCGGTATCCCTCCGTACCTGCGCGGGCCGTATCCTACTATGTACGTCACCCAACCATGGACAATCCGCCAGTACGCCGGTTTCTCGACTGCCGAAGCCAGCAATGCCTTCTACCGGCGGAATCTGGCTGCCGGTCAAAAGGGCTTATCAGTCGCCTTCGATCTGGCGACCCACCGCGGCTATGACTCCGACCATCCGCGGGTGGTTGGTGATGTTGGCAAAGCGGGTGTCGCCATCGACTCCGTGCTCGACATGAAAATACTCTTCGATGGCATTCCGCTCGATCAGATGTCGGTTTCGATGACGATGAATGGTGCAGTGATCCCGATCATGGCCTTCTTCATCGTTGCCGCCGAAGAGCAAGGGGTGCGCCCGGAACAACTGACCGGCACAATCCAAAACGACATTCTGAAAGAATACATGGTGCGCAACACCTACATCTACCCACCCGAACCGTCAATGCGCATCATTGCCGACATCTTCGCCTACACGGCGCAGCACATGCCCAAATTCAACAGCATCAGTATCTCCGGCTACCATATGCAAGAGGCCGGTGCCAGCGCCGACCTTGAACTGGCCTACACGCTGGCCGACGGGCTGGAATATGTGTGCGCCGGACTGAAAGCCGGCCTGACAATCGACAGCTTTGCGCCGCGCCTCTCCTTCTTCTGGGCCATCGGCATGAACTACTTCATGGAGATTGCCAAGATGCGGGCAGCACGCTTGCTGTGGGCGAGAATTATCAAACAGTTCAACCCACAAGACCCGCGCTCGCTAGCACTTCGCACCCATTGCCAGACCTCCGGCTGGAGCCTGACCGAGCAAGACCCCTTCAACAATGTGGCACGCACCTGCATTGAGGCGATGGCGGCGGCGCTCGGTCACACCCAATCGCTGCACACCAATTCACTCGATGAAGCGATTGCCTTGCCGACCGATTTTTCGGCCCGCATCGCCCGCAACACCCAGTTGTACCTGCAAGAGGAGACTGGCATCTGCAAGATCGTCGATCCCTGGGGCGGTTCGTACTACCTCGAATGGCTGACCGACGCATTGGCCCGCCGGGCCTGGACGCATATCCAGGAAGTCGAGGCACTCGGTGGGATGGCCAAAGCGATAGAGGCCGGCTTACCCAAACTACGGATCGAAGAAGCAGCGGCCCGTCGGCAAGCCCACATCGACTCAGGGCGAGAGACGATTGTCGGGGTGAATAAATATCGTCTCGATTACGAAGAACCCATCGAGATTCTCGAAGTCGACAACACCGCTGTGCGCCAGAAGCAGATCGAACGCCTACAACGCCTGCGCGCCGAGCGCGATGAAGCCCGTGTCCAGGCCACGCTCAACGAATTGACCCGTGTAGCGGCCTCTGGCGAAGGCAACCTGCTCGCTGCGGCCATCGAAGCAGCCCGCGCTCGCGCCACGCTTGGCGAGATTTCGCTGGCGATGGAAAAGGTGTTTGGACGGTTCAAAGCTGAAATTCGCTCGATTTCTGGTGTCTACAGCAGCGAATACAGCGATGTGGAACAGATTCACCACGTGCGGGCAATGGCCGACGCCTTCGCCGCCCTCGAAGGGCGCCGACCGCGAATACTGGTCGCCAAAATTGGCCAGGATGGTCACGACCGGGGGGCCAAGGTGGTGGCGACAGCATTTGCCGATCTCGGCTTCGATGTGGATATTGGTTCACTCTTCCAGACACCGGAAGAAGTGGCGCGTCAGGCGGTAGAAAATGACGTACACGTGGTGGGGATCAGCTCACTGGCCGGCGGTCACAAGACTCTCTTGCCCCAACTGGTCGAGGAATTGCGCAAACTGGGCCGCGAAGACATCATGGTCGTGATCGGTGGTATCATCCCACCACAAGACTACGACTTTCTCCGCGCCCACGGTGCAGCCCTGATCTTCGGCCCCGGCACCATCATTCCGGTCGCTGCCGAAAAGTTGTTGCGCGAGTTACAACAGCGTCTCCACGGTGATAGCGTCGCTGCACCGGCATCGTGAAGCGAAGGGTGAGAGGGATCATGACCGATAAGCAGCAGCCTTCATCTTCTGGTGAGTTACCATTTGCGCTATCGGTACTGGCCGGAATTGCCAGCCGACACGACGGCCTGCCCGGTAGCGCTCCACCTGTACCATCATCTGCCGGAATAGCCCGTCGCCAATTGACGGTCGAGGAGTATGTAACCGGTGTCCGCAATGGCGACCGGACTATTCTAGCCCGTGCAATTACCCTCATCGAAAGTAACGCTCCGGCGCATATGGCCCAGGCGCAGGCAGTATTGGCTGCTCTGTTGCCGTATACCGGTGGTTCACTGCGCGTGGGCATTACCGGCGTGCCCGGTGTCGGCAAGAGCACCTTTATCGAAGCTCTCGGCACCATGCTCTGCGAGCGTGGTCATCGGGTGGCGGTACTGGCTATCGACCCTTCCAGCAGCATCTCGCGTGGCAGTATCCTCGGCGATAAAACCCGTATGGAGCGGCTGGCCCACCATCCTAACGCCTACATTCGGCCTTCCCCCAGCGGTGGTAGCCTGGGTGGCGTGGCCCGCAAGAGCCGCGAAACGTTGCTGCTCTGCGAGGCAGCCGGTTTCGATATTGTGCTGGTCGAGACAGTTGGGGTTGGCCAGAGTGAAACCGCGGTACGCGGGATGGTTGATTTCTTTCTGTTGCTGATGCTGGCCGGTGCCGGCGATGAACTGCAAGGGATCAAGAAGGGGGTGATCGAGCTGGCCGATGCGCTAGTGATCACCAAGGCCGATGGCGATAACCGGGCACGCGCAATGGCAGCCCAGGCCGAGTACCGGCATGCGTTGCGTTACCTGACACCGGCTACACCGGGCTGGAAACCGCCGGTGCGCACCTGCTCGGCGCTTACCGGCAGTGGCATTACCGAAATCTGGCAGGAGATCGAGCGTTTTCGCGCTGAACTGACGGCGAGTGGTGTCTTTGCGGCGCGCCGTCGGGAACAGGCTCGCGACTGGCTCTACACCCTGATCGACGAACAGTTGCGCACCCTCTTCTTTGCGCATCCTGCGGTACGTGAGCGACTACCGGCCCTCGAACAGGCAGTGGTCGAAGGAACAGTGCCGGTCGTCAGTGCCGTTCAGCAGCTCTTCGCAGCACTTGGCGAAACCCAACCCCAACCGACACCATAACCGGGAAGCGGAGGGCGAGCGTCCCTTCGCTTTCCTTTAACATTAGACCTCACGATCAGGTATCTTCGCGGAGAATGTACCCCACACTGCGGACAGTATGGATCAGGCGCGGCTCGCCATTCGCCTCAAGCTTCTGCCGCAAATAGCGCACATACACTTCCAGAATATTACTCTCGCCGCCGAAGTCATAATTCCAGACCCGGTCGTAAATAATATCGCGAGTCAGCACCTGATTGGGATGACGCATAAAGAGTTCGAGCAGATCGTACTCTTTCGCCGTCAGCTCGACGCGCCGGTCTCCCACCCGCAACTCACGCGAGCGCGTATCGAGAGTTAAATTGGCGAAACGCAGCACATCCTGCGCCTGCCCGGCCTGCCGACGCCGCAACTGGGCCCGGATGCGGGCGAGCAGCTCTTCAAAGGCAAACGGCTTTACCAGATAATCATCGGCGCCAGCTTCCAGACCGGCCACCCGATCACGCACGGCATCACGCGCCGTGAGCATAATGATCGGTACGTTCGAGTCGGCACGGAGACGGCGAGCGACTT
The DNA here is from genome assembly GCF_034432675.1 of Chloroflexus sp. Classification (GTDB taxonomy): domain Bacteria; phylum Chloroflexota; class Chloroflexia; order Chloroflexales; family Chloroflexaceae; genus Chloroflexus. The sequence continues at coordinate 7,624 of NZ_DAOUBI010000183.1, forward strand.
CGAGACCATCGACTCCCGGCAACATAAGATCAAGGACGATCAGATCATAGGTGCCTGTCGATGCCAGTTCAAGCCCACGTGTCCCATCGAAGGCCACATCAACCTGATAGCCTTCCAGGCTCAGACCACGGCGTAGAAACGAGGCTATTTCAGTTTCGTCTTCAATCACCAAAATACGTGTCATGCCTTTAGTATACGAACAGGAAGCGCAACCGTCAATTTTTGCATACTGGCTCATATCACATCTGGTATAGTCGTCGTGAACCACAACACCGCAACCTTGAGCACGACACCACTATACGCAAGCGCTGATACGCTCCTGGGAGCGCGAGCCTCCGGTTCGCCCTAAGAACGTACACCCATCCCTGCGGGGCGGGTTGGGGTGGGGGCGTGTCGCAGCGGATTTCCCGTGGACGGGTAGGGGCGGGTTCTGAACCCGCCTCTCCAGACGGTGTATGTTTCCGTTCACATTGCCATCCGAGCGGTGGCGAAAGGATGCACCCTGGATCGCGTGCCATGCATCATATATTTCGGATGCGATCTCACCCATCACTGTCAGACCAGGTCCATCGTGAACACACATCGCACCCGTGAGACAGGCCGACCGCTGCGAGACGTGTGAGACAGCGAACACCACGAGCGCCAAACGAAACAACCCGTGCATGACCGGGCGTGGCAGGTAGCCAGTCCGGCGCGTGATTGCGCCAGCGATAGCTGCTAATGCGGCTCACCATCCAGCTCATTGAGAAAATCTTCTGGATGTTGACGAATCTCCAGGCTACGTTGTTCGATCTGACGGCGCAACTCTCTGCGCAGGCGAGCGGCCATCCAGCGCCGACGCTGCTCGGCGGTTTCGATACGCACAGGTGGGACGGGGCAGGGGCGGAAATTCTCATCAACCGCCACCATCGTAAAATAGCAGGTCATAACGTGACGTTGAGTACGGGCGGTAATATTTTCGGCGACGACGCGAATCCCAACCTCCATCGAGGTATTGCCGGTATAGTTAATCGACGCCAGAAACGTCACCAGCTCGCCAACGTGAATCCGGGCGCGAAAGATCACCTGATCGACCGACACTGTAACCACGTAGCGACCAGAATACCGTGAAGCACAGGCATACGCTACCTGATCGAGCAGCTTTAGAATATGGCCGCCGTGCACATTACCGGCAAAATTGGCCATATCGGGAGTCATCAACACCGTCATCTGTAGGGTACGGAACTGCTCCGGCTGTGGCTGCTCTTGAGAGGGCTGCATACATCGCTCCCTATTCCAGGCACCAAAGTATTTTTCTGTTTTTCAAGTATACATATCTGAGATACTTCCCGGCAACGGCATTAGCAGACCGCCTGCTTGTTCCTGCTCACCCCATCACCTGATCAGCACCGCTTATCGCCGGTTTCATAAAGAGAAGCAAATGATAGCGCCAGAGACCGGCATTGAGGGTCTTCTTCTGAGCAATACAACCACGCATCGCAGCAATTTGGTCTGCACTTTGCAAACAAAGGGCGCGGAGAAGCAGTGCTGCCGGTAGTGTCAGGCGGGCAAAATCACCGAGAAACTGGAGCGAAGGACTGGCACTCAAGGTCAGATCGTCGTGGCGGAGAAGAAGCAAACCTGATTTCTCTGCCAGTTCCACCAGCTCATCGGCGGTAAGGAGATCAGGCATAGCCCAGGGTCGCAGCCAGGCCCGTAAGCGATTCCGCTCAGCAGGTGACAGATCACGCCGGGCAGCAAACCGGTCGGCAATAATCAACCGACCGCCGGGACGCAGCAGACGAACAATCTCGGCCACCAACGCCGGTTTATCGGGCGCATGACAGATGCTCTCTAGCATCCACACCACATCACAACAGTGGCTACGGAGTGGCGCTACTGCGTAATCAGCACAGAGAAAGGTAGCTTTCCCGCCCCGTCTGGCCCGTTTGGCCTGTTCAGGCACAATCGTCAAACCGATCACCGTTCCCTGGTGGATAGCAGCAATCCGATTGGCGCTGGCACCGGCCCCACAACCGGCGTCGAGCAGACATTCACCAGGCGACAGACCGGCCACGACCAGCAGGGTCGCATCGATAGAACGGAGCGCAGAGCGGTGACTGCGTACCTGCTGCCACAACCCCGCATGCATCGCCTGCGATCCGCGAATCCAGCCCAAAACACGGAACATCCAGTCGGTCTGCCGATAGAAGGAACGCACTGCTTCCTGCTGAGCAAGCATAGTTATTGAAATGACCAGATACGCACGGTTGCGTCGTAGCTACCACTGGCCAGCATGTCGCCATCTGGAGTAAACGCGACACAGGTAACGCTCTCGTTATGTCCGGACAACTCCCAGCGTAACCCACCATCACTGACATGCCAGACACGTACAATCCGACCATAATGCGCACTGGCAAAGTAACGGCCATCAGGACTAAATGCCACGTCGAAACACGCTCCTGAAGGCGTAGCCAGAATTTGCAGCGGTTGCCCATCAGCCACTCGCCAGACAAAAATAGCACCATCGCTACCGGCACTGGCCAGCAAACGACCGTCGGGACTCACCGTCATGCTAAAGATTGCATCGCTATGACCACGCAATGTCTGCACCAGTGCCCAACTGTCCACATCCCAGACCCGAATCACCCGGTCATAGCCGGCAGAAAAGAGAAGTGAGCTATCCGAGTTAAAGGTGACACTATTGATCAACCCTTCGTGGCCGGGTAATTCAGCCACCGGCCGGCCGTTCTTCGCGTCCCAGAGATACACCACCGGGTCCCAACCAGCAGTAGCGATGAGCTGACCATTGGGCTGGAATGCTACGCTGAAGAATGCACCATGACGCTGTTCATCACCGAGATGAAACAGTAGTTCACCATCTTCAATCCGCCAGACCCGCACGCCGTGTTGACGACCGGCTGCTGCAATGAGCTGACTATCAGGGCTGAAGTCAACAGCATTAATTTCGCCAATATTACCGCTAATGACGCGAATCATCTGATAATCGGGCAGACGCCACAACCGGATAGCACCATCCCATGAACCAATGGCCAGCATCTGCCGGTCTGGACTGAATGTCAGGCTATTCACCCAGCTTTGCACTGCGATCATCTGGCGCAGCAGGGGACGCTGAACCACTAACGAGGACAGAGGAGGCTGCTCGAGTCGGAAAAAGCGATGATGGGCGGCCAGAGTCTGTCGGCTCGGACGTAACGCGAGACGTGATGGCTGACGCAGGCGTCGCCCGGCCAGCGCACCGTACTCACTATCACGCAGTTCCGGCGCAATCAACACTTCGAGCGTCATTGCATCAATTGTAAGTAGACCAGACTGGAAAAGGAGCTGCAAATCGGCACGTAACAACAGAGCATTGTGGGGTTCAGCCGGCCCCTGCGGGTCGATCAACACCGGTCGCAACACAGCGCCGACCTGACAGCCACTAATGGCGCAGGCTCCATCATACGCTACAAACAATGTTTGCCACAGGCTATCTAGTGCCGACGGTACGGGGTCGGCAGGTGGCTCAAACGAACTATGAGAGGAAGAACGCTCCTGCATTGTTAAACCCAATTGTTACGCGCGAACAACAACCACGTGGTAATCACAGGATAGAGCCTGTAGATAAACTAATCCTGTGTATGGAGGTTTGACAAGATAACATTTCTTTCAAATGGGTGACAATCGCAGCGGCGACCCACCGACATCTATATCAGCTATAGAGGGTAGTGATGATCGCTCCAGATGACCTCACCACCTGCCAAACGGCAAAACACTATCGCGCCAACCCACTGTTTTACTACATTATATAGTACTATGCACAGGTTAGAATCAGGTAGCACAGAGTGTCAGACACCGAACGTATCGCCCTATCTCCCGCCGAGGCACGATGTATACCGGCCATCGCGCTTCAGAGCACCAGCCTGGCAGCTACCGGGCACGCACCAGGCTGATGCGCACCATGTGCCGGCAGTGACGAGTGAAGATGTTGAGGAAGGGATGCCTCTGCACCACACACAGCCCTGTTCGTGCAGAACGGCCTGGATGAGATCGTTATTCAGTACCAGTTTAAGATTTTTTTAACCAGTGCTGGATTTGTGCGAGATCATCTGGCGTATTAATATTCACCAGCGAACGTGCTGCTGGATCATACCGTTGCCACAACTCAGGGCCAGGATCAACCCAACGCAGCGACGTGAGCGCAACCTGAAGCCGGCGTTCACCGGTAGCAAACACCTGCCGCAGTGGCGCCAATGCGCTTTGGCGATACACTGCGAGGAGTGGTTGGGGCAGATCGGGTGAAGCGGGAGCAGTCGGCGCCAGCACATCACCGTCAAAAGTCCAGCTTGCCAGCGCCGCGAGTAATTCAGGCACGATCAATGGCATATCCGCCGCAATCACCAATGCAGCAGCGGTGTGCATTGCTTGCAGACCACTGATCACGCCACCCAGAGCACCGCTTCCCGGCTGTTCATCGGCGACAATGCGTGCCGGCAGATCGGGCCAGGCCACACCATCGTTCATCACCACGATAATATCAACACACAGTGGTTGCAGCAACGCGATGGCATGCCCCAACAGATGCGGCCCGTGAACGCCCCATAGCCGCAAACGCCGTTTATCGGCACCAAAACGCCGACTACGTCCACCAGCAATCACAATACCGCTTAACGGAGGCTTGGACATAACAAGACACTATAGATAGGAGCAGTTGGTATTTACGAGCCAACCTTACCGAGTGAGGCGAGAAACTCGGCATTGCTCTTCGTCTTGGCCATACGGGTCAGCATCAGCTCTGCACCCTCGTTTTCGCCGACCATGCTAACCATCCGACGCAACATCCAGCTCTGGCGCAGGGTCACCGGATCGAGCAAGAGGTCTTCGCGGCGGGTTCCCGAACGCTGGATATCCACGGCGGGGAAGATGCGCTTCTCGGCCAGCTTGCGGTCGAGGTGCAGTTCCATGTTTCCGGTGCCCTTGAACTCTTCGTAGATAACATCGTCCATCCGCGAACCGGTATCCACCAGACAGGTGGCAATGATGGTCAGCGAACCACCATCCTCGATATTCCGCGCCGAGCCGAAAAAGCGTTTGGGCGGGTAGAGGGCTGCCGGATCAACACCACCGGAGAGGGTGCGCCCACTCGGTGGCATGGCGATATTATAGGCACGGGTAAGACGAGTCAGCGAATCCATCAGGATCACCACATGGCGCCCGTGCTCAACCTGACGCTTGGCCTTTTCCAATACCAGTTCCGCGACCTTGATATGCTGCTCGACCGGCTCATCGAAGGTAGCCGCCACCACCTCACCCTTCACTGACCGTCGCATGTCGGTAACTTCCTCCGGGCGCTCGCCGATCAACAACACAATGAGCTGAATATCGGGCGCGTTGGTCGTCACACCATTGGCAATCGCCTTCAGCAGCATCGTCTTGCCGGCTTTGGGGGGAGCGACAATCAACCCGCGCTGCCCACGCCCAATCGGAGCGATCACGTCAACAATACGGGTTGGCAGAATATTTGGCTCGGTCGAGAGGACAATCTGCACATTCGGATGAATGGGGGTTAACTGCTCGAAGAGGGGGCGCTTCTGCGCCATTTCAGCCGGCAGGCCGTTGATCCGTTCGACATAGAGCAGTGACGGATAACGCTCAACCTCTTTGGGTGGGCGCACCCGACCTTCAATCATATCACCGGTACGCAGATTGAAGCGACGAATCTGCGATTGAGCAACATAGACGTCATCGTTGCTGGGGCTGAGGCGCGCATTGCGCAGGAAGCCATGGCCATCAGGCACAATTTCCAGTAAACCAGCACCCTGCGTTGTGACCGGTTCGTCAACAACTGTGGTCGTTACAATCGGTGCGGACAAAGCCTCACCATCAGCAGGTGCTCCGCCATCTCCATTCACCCGACGGCGACGGCGACGAGTTCGCTCTGTAGTTTCACTGGTTCCTGTTGTCATACGTTTTTCTTCCATTGTGTAGTTTTTTACTCCTCTTTGTGAGATGATTCGCCGGGATGCGCTGTTTCACCGGATGGAGCTGTCGGTAAGCGGCTCGATGAGCCAGAACGATAGCCAAGCGCCTCCAGACGCTGATGAATCTCTTCAATACCCTTCGCACCCAGGTTTCGGATACTCATCAATCCGCGGTCATCAAGCCGCAACAACTGGCCAATCGTGTGAATCTCTGCCCGTCGCAGGCTATTGTAGGTACGTGTGCTCAAACCAAGTTCGTCAATTGTCCGACTGGCCATCTCTTCGGGGATAGGCGGTGTTAGATATGCCGATGTTTCTGGCTCTTCCGGTTGGTTCAGATTCACGATCCGCCCAAAATACTGGGCCAGAATCTGCGCCGCGTGGCTCAATGCATCACCCGGTTTGATGGTGCCATCCGTCCAGATTTCGAGGATCAGCCGATCATAGCCGGTCAGCGGATCATCCCCCATCTCTTCAACCAGAAAGTTGACACGGGGAATTGGGCTGAAGAGGGCATCCACCGCAATTTCACCAATTGGCATGCCACTCACCGTATCGGCCAATTGCACTCCCCGCCCACGCTCCACGGTCAGTTGCATTTCAAACGTTATATGCTCGTCGTCGATGGTGCAGAGGTAGTGCTGAGGATTCACAATTTCTACCGTGCTGGGGGCATCAATGTCGCGTGCGAACACCGGCCCAGGACCCTGTTTGATCAACTGTAGTGCTACCGCACGGTCACTATAGGAACGGAGACGAATCCCTTTGATATTGAGGACGAGTTGCGTGCCATCTTCAACCACACCGGGAATGCTGCTGAATTCGTGAATGACGCCTGATACCTTGATCCGGGTTACAGCAGCACCAGGAATAGACGAGAGCAACACTCGACGAATCGCATTTCCTAGTGATGAACCATGACCGCGCTGTAAGGGAGCAATTGCAAACCGACCGTAATTCTCAGCCGCAGCGACAAGAGTAATGCGAGGGGTAATAAACGACAATTCAAGTGTTTCCATATTCCTGTTCCAAAACACTCCGAAACTCTGATCGCACCCGTGGCGTTTGTGCTCAATCCGCACATCCAACGCATGGTGCGTTTCGCCGGCCCACGGCGTTTCGACTCCATCAACTCAACCACAGTAGCGAGAGCGGGAAGCTGTGCTTACAGAGCACCTTTTCGGCGGCGCTGTAGCGCAGTTGGTGGCAGCTTAGAACTACCACGTGTTGCGCGTGACCTTACTATACTGGTGAGAGTTACACGCTGTGTCGGTCACAGACTCTTTATATAATACCATAAGTTACGAAAAGCGTGGGAGACAAAAGGAATTGTTATGATGAATGCACAGAGCCGCAACTGGCTCAGTACCATACTCATTATCGCCGGTGTAGCCTGGATTGTGATCAGTCGCCCGCCGGATATGAACCCTACTGTGCCGGTGCCGCAACCGAGTTTCGTAGCACCGGCTATTGTTCTCCCACAACTTGACGGCCAGACACTGTCCCTGAGTTCATTGCAGGGGCAGGTGGTAATTGTTAATTTCTGGGCCAGTTGGTGTGGCCCGTGTCGGGCTGAAATGCCTATGCTTGAACAATTATACCAGGCCGAGCGGAGACGTGGGTTAACGGTGCTGGCAGTCAACAGTACTGTCCAGGACAATCCGGCGGATGTGTCGAATATGCAGCGCGATTTTGGGCTTAGTTTCCCAATCGTGCTCGATTACGATGGTTCTGTCGGTAATCGCTACGGGGTGCGGATGTTGCCTACCACCTTTATCATAGATCGCAAAGGGGTGGTGCGTCGGGTACTGTTTGGTGGACCGTTAAGCGAAGCGAACCTGCGCAATGTGATCGAGCCGCTGTTAGCTGAAACAGAATAACGGTGGTTCACCAACATCGTCTTCCTGTCAGATTAACATCACTGGTAATAACTGTATATGCTTCCAGCAATTAACATTGGCCCATTTGCTCTTTATACCCCTGGACTGATCTTTCTGTTGGGAGGCTGGCTAATTGTACAGGTGGTGGGTCGCGCTGCCGGTGTCTACAGACTGCCCGGTGACCGTATGGAGATAATCGTTGCCCTCGCCCTACTTGCCGGCATTGTCGGTGCCCGGCTGGGATATGCACTCATGTCGTGGCCCTACTATCTCCGTGATCCCCTGGCCCTGGTAGCCCGTGATCTCCAGGCATTTTCCTTGCCGGCAGGTGTGCTGACCACCATACTCGTCGGTGGCTGGCAGATCTGGCGGCAGCGCTGGCCGCTGTGGCTCACACTCGATGCGTTGGCACCGGGTATAGCGCTAGCCGCCCTCACCTACGCACTGGCTCAATTCGCGAGTGGTGATGGTTATGGCTTACCGACCAATCTGCCGTGGTCAATTCACCTCTGGGGTGAACTGCGTCATCCAACTCAGCTCTACGCTGCATGCGTCGCTCTGCTTGCCCTGATCGTCTGGCGACAATCCTACCGTCGCATTCAGACTCCCGGCACGCTGTTTCTCACCATCTGCGGATTACTGGCTGCCGGTACGTTAATCGGCGACGGGTTTCGGGCCACTGGTTTACTTTTGCCGGGGAATATTCGCTTTTCACAAGTTGTTGCATTAATAGTTCTCATCATAATTGTACGAATCTGGCCCAAATTAACGTTGCAACATAATATGCAATAACGCGGTATACTAAAAGTAACTTTGTCTGCTTGGCGTACTGTGAGAAAACACATGCGAGTCCTGATCGTCGAAGATGAACTGATTATTGCCCAAGACCTTAGTCACACCTTGCGACGAATTGGCCACTCAGTGATTGATGTTGTTACCAGCGGTGAAGAAGCTCTCCAATCTGTGAGCAAGCATACACCCGACCTGGTATTAATGGATATTCGCTTAAGTGGTGCGGTAGACGGGATTGAGGCGGCCCGTCATATTCATAGTCAGTGGGGGATTCCGGTCGTCTTTCTGACCGCCCACGCTGATGATCAGACAGTACGCGAAGCATTACTGGCCGAGCCATGGGCTTACCTGCTGAAGCCGTTTGACGAGCGTGAGCTTGAAGTGGCCATCGCCGTTGCCGTCTATAAACATCGGTTGGAACGACGACTCAGATCGAGTGAACGCCATCTGCGTACCACATTGACCAGTATTGGCGATGGCGTGATTGTTACCGATCCGCAAAGTCGCATTACCTTCGTCAATCCAGTTGCTGCCCGCATGCTCGGCATTACCCCGGATGAAGCAATCGGCTGGCCATTGGCCCGCGTGTATACCCTGGTCGTTACCCATACCGGTTTACCAACCGATAGCACAACATCAAATCAGACAGTGAATGGCCTGCCGACACCGGTTACTCTGCTTACCCGGAATGGCGAGCAGTTGTTAGTGGAACATACCATCACCCAAATTACTGCCGATGACGGTACCAATGAAGGAGTCGTGATAGTCTTTCGTAATGTCAGCGAACGACAACGGGCGATCAATCAGTTACAAGAGGCGAAACGGCAGTTGCATCAGGTTCAACTGCAACTTGAACAGCAACGACAGTCGATCAATGCTCTCGGCATACTTGCCCGCACCTTGCGCGAAGTAGCGTCGTTACCGGAACTCTACACTGCAATTGTGAATGCGGGTGCGACCCTTTTGCCTGACTATCGCGGTACGCTTCTTATTTACAATCCCGAAACAGACCTCGTTCACCCCGTCGGCCATTGGGGCGAACCTCTGATACACCGTCCTGTACGTCGATGTACCTGCTGGGGCGAGCGCCGCTGGGTACTCAGTCGCACCCACGACGACCATATGTGCCATTTTATCCCGCAAGGGTTACTCGGTGAGCGTATGTGTTTGCCAATTCAACAGCAACATACTGTCGTTGGCATCCTGAGTCTGTACCATCAACAGCCGGACAATGGTAATGGTTATCAGGTAGCCGTCACCCTGAGCAATCTGGCCAGTCTAGGGCTAAGTGCCTTTGCCCAACGTTTCACATCCGACACACCATGATGACGCACTGTTTTGGTGAAGGATGTGTCATGCTGTTCGACCCGGAATGGGGTACAGGCAGGCATTGCCCTACCTGTACCACGCTCGTCGCCATATATGAGAGGTGATCATTTCGTACCAACCGTATTTCGACTCGGCACCTCAGCGTGCAGCAGGGAGTTGTATTGATGGATAGCACGAATCAGTCAGTTGTGCCACTGCTGCGGTTGTACGTTGCCGGTGCAACCAGTCGCTCGACCCGTGCTATCACGACAGTACGGCGATTTTGTGAGCGGTATCTCGCCGGTCATTACCGGCTTGAGATCATAGATGTATACCAGCAACCAGATCGCGCACGCGAGGATCACATTATCGCCACACCGACCCTGCTGATCGTCGAGCCGGGACCGCCAACGGCATTTATTGGCGAACTACGTTCATCCGATTGGCCGCGAGTGGCAGCAGCATTGAACTTGTTTCCCAATGACGAATAGGAATGTGTCGTATGGAAAACGAGCCACAGATGAGTCAGCCTGACATTGCCCGACTCCAGGCTCGCTTAGCCGAGCTAGAGGAACTGGTTCGTGCATTGCAGATGGGCGAAGCCGATGCATTGGTTATTGATGGGCCACGTGGGCCGTTGGTATATACGCTGCGTGGCGCTGAACATCCATACCGTGTCCTGGTTGAGACAATGAACGAAGGCGCCCTGACCTTGCTCAGCGATGGCACGATTTTGTACTGCAACAGTAAGTTTGCCGAGATGGTCGGTTTAGCGCAGGATCAGCTTACCGGGCGGTCGCTCCTCGACCTGGTGACGCCAACCGATCGCTTGCTGTGCGCCGAGTTGCTGGCAACCGGTGCTACCGGTTCGAGCAAAGGTCCAATTACGTTACAGGCGGTGAATGGCGTTCAGCGTCCAGCCCAAATCTCACTACGTGCACTGCAAAACGAGACTGAAGCCGATATGTGTGCCGTTGTCACCGATCTCTCCGGGCCACAAGCAGTCGCTGCCCAACTACGGGCTGCCCTGGCCGAGAAAGATTTGCTGTTGCGCGAAGTGCACCATCGGGTCAAAAATAACTTGCAGATCGTCTCCAGCCTCTTGCGCCTGCAAGCCGAAAATATTAGCGATGAGCGAGTCAGCGCCGCCGTCCACGACAGTCAAAATCGCATTCGGGCATTGGCTCTCGTCCACGCGCAACTGTATCGCTCCGAAAGTCTGGCGCATATCGATATTGGGGAATATCTGCAAAATATCGCGACCAGTGTCTGGCGCTCGCTCAGTATGCGAGGCAGTTCATTACGTCTGGTGAGTGAGATTGGACAAAGTATCAGCATCAATATCGACCAGGCTATTTCACTTGGTCTGATCGTCACCGAGCTGGTTTCAAATTGTGTCAAGCATGCCTTCCCAGAGGGTATGCAGGGCGGCATTATCAAACTGAGAGTGGTCAGAGACGCAGACGCACTTCAGGTCGAGGTTGCCGATAACGGTACCGGTATGCCGGCCCAGGCCGCCAGCAGTGGTAGCCTGGGTATGCAACTGGTGCACGGGCTATGCCGGCAACTCGGGGCAACGCTGGATATTGTTTCTGATCAGGGGACAACGGTTACGATTCGAGTGCCGGCGAATCGCCTGGAGTAGTGGCGGGGGTAACGGTACTATCTGTCACGATGCTTGCATGCAAGCGGTGGCCCGATAACCCGATCACCCATTCAATCAACATGCAAACGTGCTTCAAGCGCCTGCATAGCGGCGGTCAACTGTTCCTGGCGCAGGGCAGCCGTCACATCACCACGAGTCCGTTCAAGCACCGCACGTAAGGCATCAGTCGAACGACGCAATCCCCCGGTAATTGCTTCCGGGTAATCCACCGTGATCAACGCACTGTAGATGTCGTCCATGACATTCAGTAACTGTTCAACGCACGACACATCTCCCCGTCGCAAGTCGTCAAGAATTGCCCGTCGCAGCTCACTGGCAGCTTCAGCCAAACCGTTGAGATAGGCTGCCGGTTCCACACCTATCATCTCACCGGTCGGTGGCTCGTCGCCGGCAAGGAATGCTACAACCAGATGCGCTTCGGCAAATTCTTTCAGGGCATCCTGGGTATACCCCGCATAGCGAACCTCTGGTACGCCGGCAGTGGCGTCGTGCAGTTCAGCCACGACTTCACCGGCCATCTCCAGCAAATGGCGGGCAGTGGCGAAATCACCACGATGCGCAGCCCGAATGCTGTTAGCACTCTGCCGTACCAGTATTCGCGTGGCGGCAATTGCCCGTTCACGTGCTACATGAATGCTTTCAAGCTGCACCACACAGCCAGCAACTATCTGCTCTATACTCATAGCCAACCTCTTGCTTCTTATGTGTAGAAGGTATTATAGCAAAAAGCTACCGCCGCGACGATCATCAATCAGGTGGTGATTCCTTCACGAGAAGATACCATCGCCTGCTCGCCGCAGAATTCATCTCATGAAGCTGTGCCGTCCGCTAACAGGCTGTCACACAGGCTCATAAACGCTTGCCAATCACATATTGCTTCCAGTCTGACGGGACGGAAGCGAAGAGGGCTGACGACCATCTCCAGTGCCATCACCCACTGGATTGATTACCTTGCCCGCTCGTTATGCGCGTATCGCTCGTTTGGAGCGCGGCAGCGTAGCTGTCGTACCAGCCTTCGTGCCAGGCACGTCTCACGCCGTTCACCCTGCAGGTCACAGCGATGCTGTGGGTACTCGTCGCGATCATGGAGTCTGTCAGTAATGAATGAAATAACTTTGAGATTAGCAGCTCGCTCCGAGGCATCCTGCTGTGGCAGAAGACACGTGAGCCAGTATATGCTGTCCGTCCTTAAACATCTGCCCAGGCCAGAACGCGGGCCGGCGCACCATCGGCCCCGGCCAGTTTTAAGGGCAAACAGGCAAAGGTATAACGTGCGCCACAGGTCAGCACGGCGAGATTACAGAGATTTTCGACGATCAAACACTCTGCCCCCAACAAGCGTACATGCGCTGCATCGCTGCCATCAACCGTTGAGTCAACACTCAACGCATCGATTCCGACCAATCCAACCTGCTGCTGCACCAGGGTGTTAGCCAGCGCAGCACTGAGGTAGGGATGGCGGAAATAGTGATCGCTGCCCCAAAAATCATCCCAACCTGTACGGAAGAATACCATCATACCCGGCCAGATCTGATACCCACCCAACACCGTCGGCTCAATCGGTGCATTTGCCGGATAGCCACGCACATCAATCACTATACCCTGACCAATGAAGCGTTCAGGTGGGAAGTCATCAATGCCAGGGCCGTGCGCAAACCGGTGGCGCGGCGCATCGAGGTGTGTCCCGCTATGGCTACCCAACGCAAGTGCGCTAACCTGCCAGGGCGGGCTAAGTATTGGTGTCATTTTCACCGGCGGATCGCCCGGGTAGACCGGCATGCCCGAACTGATTGGGCGGGTAAGATCATAGACTGTCGATAATGCGCTCATAGGTGATGCGACACCTGTGAATACACCGGCACTGATTGCGGACTATGATCCGGGATGATCACAACACTTTCAGGCCGAAAGCCGATCTGGACATCCTGGCCGGCACTTATGTCCATGCCGATATACGCAGTATAGGGATGGGCAATCTCGATAGTCATCGCCCCAACTGCAACCCACAAATGGTTGAGGCGGCGGCCAGGCCGCTGCTCGATGATACGGACAGCCAGCAGGTTATGGCCGGCAAAGCGGGTTAGTGGTTGGTCAGGGTAGACGAGCCGAATCTCTTCGGGGCGGATAAACGCCGTCACCCAAGAACCAGGGGCAGGCGGTGGTGATGGGCAGACGGCTTCAATCCGGTACCCTTCCCATTCCAGCCACAAACGGTCAAGTTCTACCGCCACGACTCGCCCCTTAATGATATTACTCAAACCGAGCATCTGCGCAACCCGAAGGGTAGCCGGAAAACGACAGACCTCGGCCAGCGCACCGATCTGCGCGATCTTCCCTTCCTGCAGAATAGCAATGCGCTGACCAACGGCAAATGCATCATCGAGATTGTGGGTGACGTACACCACAATCAGACCGCGCTCGGCCTGAAGGGCGCGTAAATCGGCGTGCAATTGAGTACGTACTGCATGATCAAGGGCAGAGAACGACTCATCGAAGAGCAGCACATTGGGCTGTGCAGCCAGTGCACGAGCAATCGCTACTCGTTGCTGTTGTCCACCTGACAGCTCATGCGGCATGCGCTGGGCGAGATGGGCAATCTTCATCTGATCCAGTAACTCGTATGCATGCCGCCGTGCTTCGCGCCCACACCCCATCGGCAACGCCACATTGTCGAGTGCGGTCATATGCGGAAACAGCGCATACTGCTGGAAGACGTAGCCAATCCGTCGGCGCTGTGGCGGCAGATTGATCTGCGGTTGACCCGGGTAGCGCTGGAAGAAGACTGTCTCATCAAGCGTAATCCGACCGACATCAGGTTTCATCAACCCGGCAATGGCCTGGAGAGTCTGGGTTTTGCCGGCACCCGATGGCCCAAACAACACCAGAATCTCGGCGCCAATCGTGAATTGCACGCGCAGCGTAAACGACTCAAGCCGACGCTGAATGTCAACGCTCAACGTGGATTCCATGCAGCTCCTCACGGACAATCATCGTTCGTGATTTGGGTCTCTGCTCCAAACGTCGCACCAACCACAGGCCGGCGAAGGCAATGCCGGTCATCACCAACACCATCAGATGCGCATCGGCGTAGCGCTGCGCCTGCACTGCATCATAGATCGCAACCGGCAACGTTTGCGTGCGACCAGGAATATTGCCGGTCACCATTAAGGTCGCCCCAAACTCGCCCAACGCACGGGCACTGCCGAGGATCACACCGGCAATAATCCCGCGCCGGGCCAGGGGTAATGTGATTCGCCAGAGGATGCGCCACTCACTCAGCCCCAGTGTGCGCGCTGCCTGCTCCAGTTGGGGGTCTACATTGCTTAGCGCCGCCCGGCTACTCTGAAACATCAGTGGCAAACCAACCACCACCGCAGCAATCACTGCCGCCGGCCATGAGAAGAGCAAGCGTATCTGAAACCATTCTACCAGCGGACTACCACTGCCCAGCGCCAGCAGCAGATAGTAGCCAACCACACTGGGGGGTAGCACCAACGGCAACATCAGCATCGTCTCGACCACGATCTGACCGGGAAATGTCCGGCGTGCCAGTAACAGTGCCAATGGCAAACCGATCAGAACAATACACAACGTGGCAATGGTTGTAACCTGTAACGATAACCAGAACGCCGACCAGGACATACACCCTCTCATCGAGTTTGCGAGGTAGCGGGTAAAACAAAGCCGTATTTTTCCATCACCGGTCGCCCTTGCGGGCCATTCACGAACTCCATAAACTGGCGGGCCGCTGTCGGGTAACGACTGCTACGCACGATTCCCGCCGCCTGGATCAGAGGATGGTCGGGATGCAACTCAGTTGGAATAAGTACCCAATAGCCATTACTCTGCACACTTAACGAGAGCGCGACAATCGCCACCTCAACATTACCGGTATCGGCAAGGGTTAATGTCTGCGCCACATTTTCCCCGAATACCAGACGATCTTGCACCGCGGCCCAAATACCGGATCGCTCGAGTGCTTCGCGTGCCGCCTGCCCGTATGGTGCGTGTTCAGGATTGGCAATCGCAATCCGCTGATAGGCCGGATCAGCCAGATCGCTAATCTGTTGCGGTTGCAGACCACTATCTGTACGTGTCCAGATAGTAATCCGACCCTGCGCGTACACCGTCAACGAGGACGGATCAACAATTTGCTGCGCTGCCAGGTCTTCGATAAAACTGCGATTGGCAGCGTAGAAGAGATCAACCGGGGCGCCGCGTTCAATCTGCTGGGCCAGTTGACCGGTTGAACCGAAATTGAAGACCACCGGAATCCCGGTTTGCGCAGTAAAGAGTGGCCCGATTTCAGTGAAGGCCGGCATAAGGTCAGCGGCTGCGGCTATCGTCAGGCTGGCAGTATCAGGTTGTTCGGCATTGCAACCGCTCAACAGGAGTATCGTCATCAGAAACACACACCACCCGCGTGCCATCAAACGCCTCCCTGCGCTTGCCGATGCCACCGCTGGTTCAACTCATACCGGCATTCTTCCAGCCACAGCACGGTTGCCTGTAACTGCCCGAAGCGATAGCGTAGCACGAGCCGCTCAAACGAATTGATAGGTAAGCAGGCGATCCGCTGCTCATTCTCTGCCAGCCACTGCCGGCAACAGGCTAACTGACGGTCAAGCAGTTGGCCGGCCTGCGCTGCACCCTCGCGGCAGGCAAAATAGAGCTTCGCCATAAATTCAAGCCGGATATCCCGTCCATGCGCCACCGGCGTTGTCACCCAGGCAATAAAGAGCGTTTCACCCGCAGACGTGAGCGAGAGAATCTTGCGCGGTGGCCGGCTCCCCTGTAGTTCAAGCTGATGCGTCAGATATCCATCAGCTTCCAGCCGGTCAAGCAATGCATACAGATGACTCTGCTTGACCCGCCAGATAAAACCAAGGGCCTTTTCCTGCTGTAATTGCTGGAACAGCTCATACGGATGCATCGGCTGTTGACGAAGTAAACCAAGCAGTGCCAGTTCAATTGTGAGTGACTGTTTCTGAGAAGCCATATCTGTGCGTATATCGGCCCTACCGGTGTTCAAGTTGCCGAGAGAATTACCGGCATCCGCTCATCAATACTTCTCGTGTTGAGTATTCACAATGTGAATATCGTACCATAATCAGCACTCACCGGCAACCTGATACCTATCTGAACGTTTTGTAGTCTGATTGGACGCAACTGTCATCATTTATCCACCCTGAGCCACTATACTACGCACAGCCGAAGTAATTTCCATACATGTCTGGACATACGCTATGTCACTTGACACGATTCCCTTGCCAAAGGAAGGCACGCTTTCCAAAGACTATCGGATGCAGGTCACCTGCGAAGAGCCGCCAAATCTCTTGCCACCACTTGCAATTCTTGACGAGGCGGTGACGCCGGTAGAGCGGTTATTTGTACGCAATCACCAGCCCATTCCCTCTCTATCCGGGAAGCATTGGGAACTGACAATCGATGGTCTGGTGCGGCACCCGTTGACTATCGGTTTTAGCGATTTGTTCAGGGAACCAACCAGTAGCTTCTTCGCCGCACTCATTGGCAGGTCGCAAATTGCTAAAGGTTACGCCGCGATTGCGAATGTCGAATGGATCGGTGCACCGGTAGCACTGTTTCTCGAAGCAGCAGGCATGAAGCCCCAGGCCGGTTTCGCCACCTGTTGGAGCTACGGCCCCCAACCGATGGTGCGTTATTTGCCACTCAGCAAACTCTGGCAAGATGGCATGCTGGCGTATGCGATCAATGGTCAGCCACTACCACCCCTGCACGGCGGCCCGGTACGTCTGATCGTACCGGGATGGAGCAGCGCTTACTGGCTGAAATGGATTGCGCAGATTACGCTCCTTTCACCAGAAAGGGCACCGGCGGCAGCCCATGTCGATGGATCACTGGCAATTGATTGTTGCCTCTTCAATCTCCCTGATGGTGTGCTCAGGCCTGCCAGGTATACCACCCTGCGCGGCGCGGCATGGTCGGCTGCACGTGGTGTTGCCCAGGTAGACATTTCCATCGACGAAGGTCCCTGGCAGGCAGCCATCCTCGACCAAAACCTGGGGCCACGCGCCTGGCGACGTTTCTCATTTCGCTGGTCAGCTTCGAGTGGAACGCATCTGCTTACAGTTCGTGTCAGTGACAATAGTGGTCAGAGTGCAGTGCGCTGCTGGCAGATTGACGTGAGGAGTTCGTGAGAAGCAACGGGGTGATGGCATTATCCACGAATGAATAACATATCCGGTAGCGCTATCCAATCATCACCCTGGTGTCACACCTGCACAATGCCCGTCTGTGAACAAGAGTAGGGGCACGGCATGCCGTGCCCCTACTCTATACCCACAATGACCCACCTGTTGATCGCTAACCGCACATTTAGGAACAACTCAACACCGGTATGACACCCGAACGATGCACATCGTTGAGCAAGAGTTGATACCATTCGGTTCAAGCAAAGTGCTAACATTCGTGTGGTGATTCTTGCGCCTATCACTGAACAAAAGTTCCATATCCACATGTTTGGAACACGGGCTGCCGTCCGTGCGACAAGGAGGTAGGCTGATCGGCCTCTCACCACTCCCCCGGCTCGCGAATACCTGCAAGCCGGGGGAGTACTTTACCCAAAATTGGCTGACGGCATACGAACGGTCATGCGCTTACTCTATCACGCAGATACGCCTCTAATTCGGCAATTGGTACCCGTTCCTGCGCCATAGTGTCGCGGTCACGGACGGTAACGGTACCGGCCAGGGCCGGGTCTTTACCCTGACCAATCGTATCGAAGTCAACCGTGATACAGAACGGTGTCCCGATTTCGTCCTGACGACGGTAGAGTTTGCCAATCGCACCGGTATCATCGTAGATCGTGCGCATCCTACCGCCGGCCTGCAACTGTCGGCGCACCGCTTTGGCGGTAGCGACAATCTCTTCGTGGTTGCGCTTCAACGGAAAGACGGCAACCTTGATCGGCGCCAGGCGTGGCTTGAGGCGCAGAACTGTGCGATAGTGCTCGTCGATCAATGGCTGCGCCTGGCCACGTAATTTCTTGCCCAGTTCAATCTGATCGGCACCGGGCATCGCCAGTAACTGCTCAACTTCAGGTAAGCGTTCGGCCAGCGCCTGAGTAAGCTCTTCGCCACGGGCCAGTATCGCATCACGGGCTTCGCCGCTCAACTTCTCGCTGCGACCAACCGACTTGAGAAACGTATTGAGCGCATCACCGACCGCGGCCAGTTTCTCGCCGGGAATCGCTTTCGTCAGCTCCTCTGCATACCCCTCGCACATCACGGCCAGCATACACCGGCCAACCCCAGCCGACGGCTCGATGACGTAAGGCACCACATGGCGACCACTGGCCTGATCGAAGTAGGTCAGACGGGCAATGCTATCTTCGTTGTGATTCACACGTGCGGTCAGATTGAGCTGCGCCTGATCTTTGCTGTGGGAGCCGAGATCGTAGTCAGTTCGATTCGCAATCCCCTCAATCTCTTGCACACCGATGTTGGGATACTCATACATCAAATCGAACGTCCGCTTCGAGTAATGGGCCAGCTCAGCAGTCGGCACATCGTAGATAGTAATCCGACTACGCGGAATACCGATCTGCTCCCACCAGGCCAGCCGGGCTTCAAGCCAGCGTTGATGCCACTCTTCATCGGTACCGGGCATCACGAAATACTCGATCTCCATCTGCTCAAATTCGCGCACCCGGAAGAGAAAATTGCGTGGATTGATCTCATTGCGGAAAGCCTTCCCAACCTGCGCAATCCCAAACGGCAACTTCCGCGCCGAGGTGGTCAGGACGTTGGCAAAGTTGACGAAAATCCCCTGCGCCGTTTCCGGGCGCAAATAGGCAAACGAGCCGCTGTCAGCCACCGGTCCGATCTGGGTCCGAAACATCATATTGAAGGGGCGCGGTTCGGTCAGATCGCGTGAACCACAGTTGGGACAAACACCCTGAATATGGTCAGCCCGCCAGCGCATTTTACAGTTCCGGCAATCAACCAGGGGATCGTTGAAGGTTTCTTCGTGACCGGAATATTTCCAGACCAGCCGATTCATCAGAATGGCCGCATCAAGACCTTCCATATCATCGCGTTCGTAGACGTTTGTTCGCCACCAATCGGCAATGATATTATTCTTCAATTCCACGCCAAGGGGGCCGTAATCGTACACACCCTGTAACCCACCATAAATCTCGCTACTGGGGAAGATAAAACCACGACGCTTGGCCAGCGCCACGATCTGATCAAGTGATGTAGCCGGCACGATATTCCTCCTTTGCGCAACGTCTGACAACAAAAAACCGGGCGCCGAAGCGCCCGGGGACGCATCACTCTGACGCGCGGTTCCACCCCGGTTAGCGACCGTAGTCGCTCACCTCAATCACGATTCAGCTCCCCGGCGCCGTTCCGCCATACAGGACCACCAGGCTCGCACCGTCCCTGGTTCGCTGTGCGCCCGTCGCGACGTACTCCTCCGGATCATCGCCAATGTGCTGCGAGTATAGCACAGGCAATAGCAACACGCAACCACTGTATCAAGACGACTCCTCGGCAAGGTGTGTATACATCTGCGTCGTAGCAATCGAAGCATGCCCCAGGCGCTCTTGCAATTCGCGCAGATCAACACCATTCCGCAATTGATGGGCCGCGAACGAATGACGCAACATATGTGGCGTCAAATCGTGCATACCAACCTGTTCGGCATACGTCTTAAGAATCAACCAGAAGCCCTGACGGGTCAACCGTTTACCACGATGATTTAAAAACAGTGCTTCCGGATCATCAGGAGCCTGGCGCACCAGTTGTGGACGGGCAATGTCAAGATACTCCTCTAGCGCAGTCAATGCCGGATCACTCAGCGGGATTGTCCGTTCCCGTCCCTGACGCCCCCGACAACGCACCGTTCTGTGATCAAAAGTGACATCATCAACATTTAACGCAACCAACTCGCTCACCCGCATACCGGTAGCGTACAAGACTTCAAGCATTGCCTTGTCGCGGATCCCTTCGGGTGTACCGTTTTGTAGCGGCACCTCTAGCAATTCATCAACCTGATGCTGAGAAATAGCACGTGGCGGGAACCGATCAACCCGCGGTGCATCGAGTTGATCGGTAGGATCATGATGAATAACGTTACGCTCTTTCAGAAACGAGAAGAACGACTTGATCGCCGCCAAACGACGCGCCATCGTTGAGTTGGCGTACCGCTTCTCTTTGAGATTGATCACGAACGCCATCATCGTCTCACTGTCGACGTCTGACCAGTGTTCAATCCCGCGCTCGTGGAGAAACGCACAAAGCTGATCAAGATCGGTACGATAGGCGATGGTCGTGTTGGCCGACATCTTGCGTTCGTCGGCTATATAAGCAAGGAATTGCGCTACGTATTGGTTCATGAGTCTTGCCTGCTCATTGAAGGCTAATGGAAGGTCTTAGAGTACCTTGTATGGTAATGGAAAGCTGACGGTGTGTCAATTCAAAAGCAGCAGCTCTCTTTGAAACCACAGCGCTGACAGCGATAAAATCCGGCCCAGCGCTGCATTTGCGCCTGGCAGGCAGGGCACTCGCGTTCATCATCATCGGCAGGTTGTGGCCGGCAGATCTGCTGCTGTGACACCCGCTCTTGCTGAAGCCGAGGTTGTACCGACGGCGATTGACTCATCAGTGACCCCCTATACCTTTCACGTTGCCCACCTATTCATGCGTTATCCAGGCGTCATCCAGGACGATGGTAGCATACCAGATTCTGATATACTGACCATAGCTTGTTGAACAGAGAGAGAAACAGTCCATGCGTACATTGATTGTCTTCAACCCGACAGCCGGCCACGCTGAACAACTGGAGGCTGAACTGGAAGCAGCAGCACAGGTCTGGCGCGAACAAGGTTGGACGGTTGAATTACAACCGACCAATGGCCCTGGTGATGGTCGTCGATTAGCTAGCCTGGCAGCCAACAACGGTTACGATCTGGTGGTTGCTGCCGGTGGTGACGGCACTATCAATGAAGTAGTTAATGGACTGGCAGGCAGCCAGACAATTCTAGCTACGCTGCCACTAGGCACGATGAACGTGTGGGCACGCGAGTTGGGGTTACCACTTCAGCCACGCGCCGCAGCCCAGAAACTCTGCTCGTGGTCACCGCGTCCGATTGATCTGGGACGTGCCGGTGATCGCTATTTTCTGCTGATGGCCGGTATTGGATTTGACGCCGCCATCACCGCGAATGTCCGGCCCGACGAGAAGCGACGATTTGGCGCATTGGCGTATGTGATGCGTGGGATTGAAGAGGTGATGCGCATTCGTGGCACTCGTGCCCGTATCTGGCTCGATGGTCGTCAGATTAAAGCGCGAGTGTTGATGATCGTGATCGGTAATTCCCAATTGTACGGCGGGTTGGTGAAAATCACGCATCGTGCCAGCATTGACGATGGGTTACTGGATGTCTGCGTGATCAAAGGGGATAACGGAATTAACGCGATTGGTCACCTGATTGCAATCTTGCGCCGTCGGTTTAGCCTGAATCCCGATATTGCCTATTATCGCGCTCATACCATCGAGGTCATCACCCAGCGCCCGTTACCGGTGCAGGTTGATGGTGATCCGATTGGGGTTACACCGCTGCGCTTCACCGTCGTCCCATCAGCGTTGCGCGCCCTACTCCCACCCGATTTGCCCGATGATCTGATTCAGCAGCCACCGCCTGGAGCCAAACGCTGGCCACAACGATTACTGGCATGGCTGCGTCGTCGGATTGATATCTGAGCACTACATTCACCAAAATAGATAGAACTATGCAACGACGACTACCAGTTCATTATGTCCTTGTATTGCTGGTTTGCCTGCTTGCCGCGTGTGCGACATCTTCCAGCTCCAGTACTCCAATGCCCCCTTCTGCTTTGCAAGGCGACACCTTGAGCGGTCGTCTGCTCTTTAGTCGTGACGATGGTATCTGGTTGTGGGAAGGTCGCACAGCGCGTCGCTTAATCAATCCACCGGTAACCCAACCGGCTTTCAATCCAACCGGCAACCAGATAGCCTGCATCGTCTTGCATGCTGGTGCAAGTGATCTGGTAATTACTGATACCGCGGGGGCAATACTCGCGCAACTGACCCGCAACGAGCCAGCAGCACCGCCCGGTAGCATCGAGAGAGTGTACAGTGCGAAATGGGCATTTTATCCGACCTGGCTCCCTGATGGAAGTGGTGTCCTAGTATCCGCACAACCGGCACCCCCAGTTGGCGATCCGCCAGCCGATGCACCCCTTGCCATTGTGCGCTACGATGTGAATGGCCGGCAGCAGATTGTGTTCAGTGACGCCAACGCTCATCTGGGCAGAAGTGTTGTTCTGCCCTCCGGAGATTTAATTGTTGTTCGTACCCCACTCGGCAGTGATGGTCAGCAACAACTCTTCCGCATTAGCAACAATCAGGCTATGCCATTACCAGGAGCACCAACCCCGGCATACGATCCGGCTCTCAGTCCCGATGGTACCTGGCTGGTTTTTGCCGTTGGCATTGATGGCGGTAGCGATCTATACGCAATGCCTGCCAGCGGCGGTTCGCCGATTCGCCTCACCGACATCGGTTCTGCGCGATCACCGGCTTTTGCGCCTGACGGTAAAACACTGGCATTTCTGGCAATCCCAACCGGCGGGCGAGGGTTTGATCTCTACCTCGCCGAAGTAACCACCGCAGGCGACACTCTGCAACTCGGCACACCCCGCCGGCTTTCGACCGACTTTGCCATCAATGCCGATGGTGGGCTGACCTGGACGCGCTAGATATCAACCTGATCGGCTACCGTTGCAGCCGGCTTCGTTGCCAGCGATATGGCCGCAACTGGCGGACGTTGACCGAGCAGATACGCTATCACATCGGCAGCCGAATAGCCCTGCGTCACATCAAAGATGGTGGGTAGACGCCGCAAATCATCACCGCTCGTAAGCAACGGCGGTTCGACACCAATATCGGCCCGGGCCTGACCAACGCCAATATTCGACATCAACGCATTGCACAGGCACCGCCGACCCTCGGTATCGCACAGATTACCACCCTTTTTCACAAAGGTGGCAATCGGCTCGCTGGCACAGCGATAGCCAATCGTCCCTTTTGGAGTGCGATACATTGTGCGCAGATAACCCAGGTCACAAATCCGCTGGCGCGGCACTCCTTGTGCGGGATCGTTATCCCAGCGTACCACCTTGAATGGGTAGCCGGTCGGGGATGCACGCGGATCGGTAAAGACATCAACCGCACCACGCGCTGCTGCGTCGAGCACCGAACGACGCAGTGGCTCGGCTAGCCCAGAGTCGTTACAGAAGGCAAACAGCGTCCCAACCTGAATACCCATCGCCCCGGCAGCCCGTGCTGCGGCCAGCCCTTCCGGCGAAGCGGTACCACCGGCCAGCCAGAAGGGTAAGCCAAGGGCTGCAACCTTTGTCGGATCAACCAGATCACGCGGCCCGTACAACGGCTCGCCACGTTCGTTTAGCTGCAATTCACCACGTGGCGGCGCATTATGGCCGCCTGCGGTTGGCCCCTCGATGACCAATCCATCAACACCAGCGATCTTGCGTGCGAACATGGTTGCTAGCGTAACACTGGCGACGATGGGGAGAAAGAGCGGGCGACGCAATGGCGGTGGTTCACCAGCCCAGTGTTCACGCGGATCAAACGTTATATAGGTGGGAGGTGCACCTTCATCGCCTTCGATCTCGGCAGTCAGGCGAGCAGGAAGATGCGCAGCCAGCGCATCGAGCGCAGCCGGAATCTCGCGCGGAATACCCGCTCCCATAATGATCACATCGACTCCTGCCAGCAGTGCACCGTAGAGCAGCGCAAGGTTGGGCAATTGAATCTTGGTCAACAGATTCATGCCAATTGGGCGATCATGACCCTCTTTCGCCAGCCACACCTCAACAAATGCCGCCAGGATGGCTATCTGCTGCCGTTCCTTACTCACCTTCAGGTTGTACATTGGCAACAGATCGTAAGACTCACCCGGGGCACGACCATCAGACCGGAAATAGGCGGTCAACACACGTTCGGCCACGCCAGGAATCGGAAAATGCGCCATTGCTCGTCGCATAGCGCCATCAGGATCGCCATCCTGCAAACGCCGTATCAGAATGGTATCGATACCGGTACCAGAGACAACACCGAGCTGACCACAGGCCGCAACCGCCCGTGCCAGTCGCCAATCGGAAACGGCGGCACCCATACCACCCTGAATAATCATCGGCAAATCGCTGGCGCGCATCGATCACCACTCCTTACACATTACAACAGGCAGACAAACACTATCGCTGCCAGATACGACCCAGAGGCAGTAACTGCTTCCGTACCACAACAAGCGAGGTTAACGAACTGTTCATCAGTCAGCAACGGAAATCAGGCCCTCTCCGATGTATGATACCGCAGAGCAGCTTACGATGCCAGATAAGAAATCACTACCGGTAATGCTCATGTCGGTGACGAATGCCATCCTCGCAGACGACCAGATCAAGCGGGTAATCGTGGGCTTCACGGGGAAGTTTTGCGACCTCCTGATCGGCAAAGGCCACACCAATAGCGACGGTCGATGCAGTTGCCAACAGCGCATCGTAGTAGCCACCACCATACCCCAGGCGGTATAGATCGCGATCAAATGCTAGCAAAGGCACAATCATTAGCGACCATTCACCCGGGTACGCAGGTATGAGACGACGTGGCCGGCGAGTACCAAACCGGCCAGGCACCCAATCCTCTTCAGACAGACTGGTGATCCAGCTATGACGAAGCTCTCGTTGACCCTCGACAACCGGCACTGCCACAGCCTTTCCTGCCGCCAAAGCAGCCACGATTAAAGGCCGGGTATCCACTTCCGAGCGCATTGGAACGTAGCAATGAATCGCCCGGGCCGCCGTAAATACGGGCAACGACTGCACCAGTGCACAAATGCGGGCACTTCGCTGATCGCGATCAGCTAACGCATCACGACGCGCTTGCATCAGAGCACGCAGAGCTGCTTTCTGATCGGCAACGTCGGTCATGATCACTCCCGC
This sequence comes from Chloroflexus sp., assembly GCF_034432675.1. Taxonomy (GTDB): domain Bacteria; phylum Chloroflexota; class Chloroflexia; order Chloroflexales; family Chloroflexaceae; genus Chloroflexus. Next base: position 33,260 of record NZ_DAOUBI010000183.1, read on the forward strand.
ACAATGGCATCTTCGCAGCCACCAGCTTGTTGTGCCGGGCAGCGAGCCGGTTCATTGAAGTGGCCGCAAGTGACAAACTGCTAACCGCTGGTCTCTCGTCGCACAGCCAGAATATGCGACACCTGATTGACACACTGGCTTCAGCCTACACCCTGAAGTTATCCGCTACCGATGGATTATATCATTGCCTGCCACATCCCTCACCCTGCCGTCGGCAAAACTGGCGTGCGGAAGCAACATACTTCCGCACGCCAGACAACGGCACTGTTCAAGAGCACGCACGTCGGAGAGCAGACTCCTTCGTAACACCTCAATCTACAGGTGTGGAGCCTTAATCCGCCGGATAATCTCAACGAAAGGCGGCTGTAGTTTGGGATTCGGGTTGCGCGGAAACCAGCCCAACTCGGCGCGCACTGCCTGCTCTTTCAACTCGGTAGCACCCCAGATGAATGAAGCACCGGTAACACCCAGTAAGGCCGACCAGCCGGCATCGGCGACAAATAGTGATAGCACGATAATCCCGATCCCGAACAACAACGGGTACGGCCACCAGAGATAGCCGAGATAGTATTCCATTCTGATCACCCAAAAGAAACCAAAACCGATGATGCCTAAGCTAAACAGACCAATGGCCAGACCTTCCCAATACATAGCTTGCTCCTCGTTACATTCACATGGTGGCGGTTAAACAATCTCCGGTTCACGCTCGCGCACCGATTGTTGCGGCAGAATCAATACCTCACCCGGCTCACGGTCGAGTGGATCGTGGATCGTCGCCCGGCCTTCGGCCAGGTACCGGGCATGGCGTGGATTTTGCGGATTGGCGGGTGCATGGCCGTGGCGTACCCGGCGATCCTGACGCACCAGCTCGAACGCATCCCACCACAGCGAAATGCCGACAACACTACATACACCACCAATCGTGACATTCACACTGAAGAGGGCCACCAGATTGAGTAGCAAGCCAGCAATAATCAAGACGATCATTGGCGGACGAATATCGGCACATTTCGCTTCCAACCAACGCACCCCAACGTGCCCCCACCAGATGCTGAGAAATGTTGCAATTGCTAACCAGAGACCACTCGTTTGCAGCATATCATTCCCTCACAAACCTACACAAATCTTATTAATCTTCAGTAGTATTCCATGGGAGATGCGCCATGTCAAGTGAAGCAAATGACGGGGTTGCCCAAACGAAACTGTCCATCACGCTGAATGTGGAGAGGGGTCTTGTGTGATTGCAGTGCGTTTTTCACAAATAATCTGCAAGAGTTTGCCATCAATATGATACTGCAAAGGTATAACAATCCCATCAAAAAGGTATGACGTTCTTGCATAGATGCCTGCTCCCAGCGGGAACGGGTGATAGTGGGGTTCATGCCCCATAGCATCGAGTCCGGTTTTACCAAGATCATTTCGTAATCACACCATCACGCCGACAACATGAGCGTAGATGCGCCAACCAGCCTTCCCACGGAGTCGTCTTACGCTCCGCAGGGGACACTCTTCTCAGACCGGCTTCCCCATGTCGCGTGGTATGGAGCCGCAGTAGCCGTGCTCGTGTGCAGGCACGGGTGCAGTGGGTGCCCGCTGGTCACGGGGACAGCATGCGCACCTGTACGCGCAGGTCGGTGGGGGAGTTAGAACAAGGTGCAGTGGGTGCCCGCTGGTCACGGGGACAGCATGCGGGCATCGCACATTCGTGTCGTATCACGCTCCGCAGGGGACACTCTTCTCAGACCGGCTTCCCCATGTCGCGTGGTATGGAGCCG